>JACCZE010000027.1 GCA_013696105.1 Planctomycetota bacterium
GCTCACCTTTTACTGCGCCGCATTGGGAGCCAGTGTTGTCACTTGTCTAGATCCGGAAGCATCTGGAAGTGAATCCGGGAGTCGAAAGAAATTCGCACACCTGAAGGAGCGGTTGAGATCTTCTAACGCCAATCAGAACACCGCTACCGTTCAAGAATTTCAAACAGACATGGCCCCATTCGACATAATTTTCTTAAATAATTCAATTAACCACTTGGACGAGAATGCATGTATTTCCTTGCTTGATTCTGCCGATTCATGGGCTGCGTATGTCAAAATATTTAAACGGTTACATGCTGTCTTAAAAGACGGCGGACAATTGGTGATCTTGGATTGCGGCAGAAGTAACTTCTATAGGACCCTAAGACTTCCCAATCCTTTTGCTCCTACAATCGAATGGCAAAAGCATCAGAATCCAGCCGCGTGGATCAAGCTGCTCAGGGAGTGCGGGTTCGAGGATCCAAAGATAAACTGGACGTCTCCAAACGCATTCCTTGAGTTCGGATCAATTTTTTTTGGAAACAAATTTTCTGCATTTTTTTTATCAAGTCATTTCAGACTTATTATGCGGAAGAAATGAATTTTTGAGATCGATCACTCTCCGATTATGGACGCTACTCAGCGCTCGTAGTGGATGCTGGCTAGTAAATGAATAGTCATTCGCGCTCTGTCATCGAAGCGCGGTGATCGTGCCACGTACTGGTGCCAGTGGGATTTCCGTTCGCATCGTAGATGTCCGATCCACCGGCATAGTTCATGATGCTGTAGTTCACGATCGATCCCTGAGCATCCAGAATGTACGAACCGCCCAGGTAATCGGGGATCTGCTGGCGGTAGAGCGAGCCATCGCTGTCGTGGAAGGTCAGCCCGCCGGTGGGGGCCGTCTGCGCCCAGCTGACCTTGCGGGACTGGGCATCGAAGAAATCGTAGCTGCCTCTGCCATTACCGCGGGAATATCCGGTAAAGGCGTAGCTGAAATCGTAGTAATCATAGCCGCCGCCCGGCTTCAGGACATGGATGCTATCAGACGCACGCATGTACATGGGGAACACTGCGAGCAAGGTGATCGCCAAGGTCCATCGTCCCGGACCAGACCCATTACCCATGGGATATGTCCGTCATCGCATCGTGCGACTGCTGGCTTCGGTATGCCCCGTACAGCTTCAGCGGGTCCGTCTTGGAGATGACGACCGCGCCCAGGATCTTCTTCGCGAGGGGGTCCAGCTCCTTGCGCAACGTATGCAGATCCGACCGTTTCGTCTCGCCGTCCCGAGCAACGACCAGGATGCTGTCCACATAGCTGCCGACGATCAACCCATCCGCGACAGCCTTCAATGGCGGCGTGTCGATGAGGATGAAATCGTAGGAGTGCGAGCAGTGGTCGAGCCATTCGGGCAGGCAATGGCTGTTGAGGAGTTCCCCCGGATTGGAGGTCAGATCGCCGGCGTCCATCAGGTCGAGATTCGGGAACCGCGTCGGCATGGGAACCATGTCGGATTCGCCCGCGAGCAGGCTGCTCAGGCCGCGAGGACATTCCTGGCCGAATTCCTCGCGCAGGCTCGGGCTGCGCAGATCCGCGTCGATCACCAGGACGCGCACGCCGGACATCGCCAGGCTCACAGCCAGGCGGCTGGCCACGGTGCTCTTGCCATCCCCTTCGTTGTACGACGTGACCATGATGCGCTGGCAGCCGATGCGGTCGCGCAGCATCAACCTGAGCGCTGCGCGCAAGGTGCGATAGGACTCCGCCAACTCGGGCTCCGATTCGGCATCGTTGGCCAACGACAAGGCGGGCATGTAGGGGACATAGGGGATGGTCGAGAGCACCTCGCGTTCGAGCACCTCGCGCACGTCGTCCGGTCCGCGGACCCGGCGGTCGATCATCTCGATCGCATTTGGCACCGCGATCGCGGTGATCGAGGCAAGAAGGAGGGCCATGACCAGGGCCATGGTCGGGTTGATGTTCACCGCGTCGGTGCCGGCAGCCGGCGCATCGACCAGCGACAGGTACTGCGCATCCAACCGCTTCGAGACGCGTTCCTCGCCGATGCGCTTGAGCAGCTGCTCGTACATCTGCTGCTGCACCCTGGTCTGGTCGGACAAGGACTGCAGCTTGAGGACGTTGTCGCGGTAGGTGGTGAGTTCGGTCTCCTCCTTCTTGACGCGTTCGGCGAGGGTCGGGAGCTGGGCCTGGATCTTGTCGTAATCCGCGAGGATGCTGTTCTTCACCATCTCGACCACCTGGTCGAGCTGCGTGCGCTTGGTCGCCTGCTGCTGGTGGATCTCGATCATGCGCGGGTGCTTCTCGAGGTACTTCTGGGAGAGCAGGCTCTCCTGGGCGAGGAGCTCGTAGTAGAGCTTGTGCTGCTCCGAGACCATCGGATGGCGGTTGATGAATTCGACCTTCAGCAGCGACTCCAGCCGCTTGGTGGCGTCGGGCTTGGCGTCGGAGTCGCGGATCTGCTTGACCAGGGCTTCGAGGGCTCCGAGCTGCTCGCCGAGGATGACGCGCTTCGAATTCAGCGCGGTCAGGCGCTGGGCCGGGTAGCTCTTGTCCGGGTCGGTGTTGAAGATGCCCTTCTCGCTCTGGAACTGCTGCTGCTCGGTCTGCGCCACGGCGAGCTTCTTCTTGGCTTCGCCGATCTCGCTCTCGAGGAAGTCGATCGCATCCTGGCCGCGGTCGACCTTGCGCTTGGCCTGCACGGCCAGGAAGGCGTCGATGACCGCCTGCAGGCCGGCCTCGGCGCGCTGCGAGTCCTTGTCCTGCAGCGCGATGGTCAGCACCCAGGTGTCGCGATTGGTCGCCACGCGCAAGCGCTGGCGCAGCAGCCGGACGGGATCCTGGCTGGACTGGTAATCCGGGGACTGCATCAGCCCGCTGCCCTTGACCGCCGATTCGAGCACGCCGCGCGAAAGCATGATGTCGCGCTGGGTGTTCAGGAAGTCGAACTCGTAGTTGCCGGCCGAGTAGTTCTCGGATTGGAGGCGCGGGTTCAGCTCGACGGCCTGGCGCGTGCGTTCGAGCGAGAGGGTGGCCTTGGCTTCGTACAATGGCGAGGTGATCAGCGACATGCCGAGCACAAAGGCGGCGACGATCACGAACGACGCGATCGCCGCGAAGCGGTGGCGCTTGAGGTTGTCGACCAGGTCGCCGATCAGCAGGTTGGGGCGGTCTCCGTCGGACCGCGAGGAGCTGTCGCGGCCGTCGCGGCTATCGCGGCCATCGCGGACCGTGAACGGATGAGAGCCGGTCGTGCCTGGAGGGGTATCGCTCACGGTATCCGGGGCCTCAGAACTTCATCTTTTCGTACATCCAGGCGAACATGCCCTTGATGAGGCCGGGATCGCCGGTGACCATCACCCGCGCGCTCTGTCCGATGATCACCGCATCGGCGATCGGGCGGTCGAGGACGATCGACACGCGGGCGGAGGAGGCGGTTCCCTGCGGGAAGGAGTAGGCGTAGTTCGCCGAGCGGTCGTAGGCCTCGCCCACCGCGCGCACCTTGCCGTCGACGACGCGATGCTCGCCCGACAGGCGGATGCGCACCTGATCGCCTACCGCGATGTCCTGCAGCTGATCGCGCGACACCACCGCGTCGACGACGATGGATTCGGGGATGGCGACGGCGAACAGCTCCTCGTTGGGCTTGACCCATTTGTCGTCCGCGGCCGGGCGCTTGATCATGCGGCCGTCGATCGGGCTCGAGATCGTCGCCTCCTCGAGGGCGTGCACGCGGCGTTCTTCGGCCTGCGCGTCGTCCGCGAGCTTGGCGATGGTGATCGTGAGTTCGGACTGCGTCGCGGTGGTCGCGACGAGCGAGGTCTCGATGGAGTCGATGCGATGCTGCAGGCGGGTGATCGATTCGTCGGCGAAGACCCCGGCATCCAGGGCTTCGAGGTTCGTGCGTAGGCGTGCCAGGCTTTCGCGCTGCACCTCGATCGCCTTGCTGGCGATAGCCTCCGCCTCGATCGCGGCGGTGAAGGCCGCATCGACGAGCGTGGATCCGGGCTCGCGCGCGGCGGAGCGAGCGTTCAGCACCGAGCGGGTTGCTGCGAGGTCGCCGTCCATCGCTTCGAGGCGGCGAGCGCCTTCCGAGATGCGCGATACCAGGTAGTCGGCGAGCTGGGTCCGCTGCTCGAGCAGTTGCGACTCTAGTGCCTTGCGCTGGGTACGCAGGGACTCGACGTCGCTGTCGATACCGATCTTGCGCGCCGTGGAATCAGTCAGGCGCCGTTTAAAGCTCTGGAGCGTGCTGCGATCGACCTTGTCGTTGCGGATGACGGTCAGGACCTCCTCGCGGCCGAGCGAGTCGCCGATGGCGCGGGTGATGGTGCTGAGCTTGCCCTCGATCGGGGCCTTCACCGACATGAACTTGGCATTCACGCCGGCGAGCCCGGTGGTCGGGAACATGCTCGGCAGCACCACCCACCACATGCCCAGGGCGACGGCGCAGGCGGGAGCCCCGATCGTCAGGGCGAGACGCATGCGGCGGCGGGCCTGGCGCCGGGCTTCCTTGAGGGTGAGGGGGTGCACGCGGTAGCGTGCGGTGCCGGTCGTGGACTGGGGCGCGGTGGTCGGCGCCGCGATGGCGGGCCGTCCATGGCTCGAGGTGAACGGCTGGGTGGAGCGATCGCTGCCCTGGATCCGGCCGCTGAACGGCGACGGGGTCTTGCCGCTGAGCTGGCGGATCTGGGTCTGCGGGGCGTTCTCGAACTGGGTGAAGCCTTCGATGCGTCCGACCGGCGCGGTGCGCACGGTATCGTGCTGGTTGTGCGCCGGGAGCGAACCGCCCAGGCCGATGGTCAGCGAGGTCCTGCGCAGCATCTCGAGCTGCGCTTCGGCGTCTTCGGCGTCGGTCGCCGCCGAGGCGGAATCGACGACGGCGCCAGCGCGTTCCGCTTCGAGCACCCGGAGGCGGCGGCGCGCGCGGCGCAGGCGACGCTTGGTGGTCTCGAGCTCCTTGAGAGCGACGGAGGGATCGGCCGATTGCAGCTCCATCCGCTCCTCGAGGCGGCGGTGGCCCTGGGTCACGCTCTGCAGCTTCTGATGCAGCATAGCGGCTTCGGTGGCCGCGGTCTCGCGTTCGGCCACGGCCTGGGCGAGGCGGCGTTCGAGGTCGCGCGCGCGCGCCTGTTCGTTCGTGAGGCGGGCGCTGACGGCGGTGTCGCCGGTCGCGGGGGTCGCGGAGTGCATCAGCGAATCGACATGTTGGCGCAGCTCGGCGAGTTCGCGCGCCATGCGATCGCGCTCGGCGATCAGCGCCGCGGTGCGGCTATCCGCGTTGCCGCCTTCCATCCCCTTCAGCTTCATCCGCGCATCGATCAGCTCGTTCTCGAGGGCTTCGATGCGTGAGGTGTCTTCGATCGCGTGGGCGTTCATCGCGTCTTGCTCCGTGGTTCCCTGGGACATGCGGCGGGTGCGCAGATCGGACAATTCGGCCCGCATGCGGTTGAGCTGGGTCTCGAGGTTCTGGCGCTGGGCTTCGGACTGGGCGAGCTGCACCTGGGTGTCGTCGCGCTCGGTGGAGACGGCGTGGTGCTGCGAGCGCGCCTGCTCGAGCAGTTTGTTGGCCGCCTGGAAGCGGTTGTGCTCGATCGCGAGCCTGCTCTCGGCGGTGGCGAGGGCATCCGCGAGGGCGGAGTCGCGCGTGCGCAGCTCGGTCAGCTCCGCATCCAGGCGCTTGAGGTTGGCGCTGTCCTGGCCGAGTCGGCGCTGCAGGTCATCGCGCTGCGTGGTGACCTCCTGCAGCTGGCGCAGCGATTCCTCGACCTTGGTTGCGAGGTCCGTGCCGGTCTGGGCGCGCTGGTTGACCGTGACCAGCTCGCCGCGCAGACGGTCGAGCTCGAGCAGCAGCTGCTCGCGTTCGGCCTGGGCCCGCGTCAGGCGCGATTCCAGCTCGGGAACGCGGATCGACAGCGTCTGGTTCTCGCCGTCGAGCGCGGTCAGGCGCGACTGCAGGGCGGCGATGGCGGTCGATGCCGTCATGAGCTCGGCGCGCACGGCGGTCAGCTCGCCCGCCAGCTTCGCTTCGGTCGCGGCCTTGTCGGTGGTGACGCGCTCGAGGTCCTTGACCAGGCGGCCGAGTTCGGTCTCGAGGCGGTCCTTGCCCGATTTGGCGACTGCCAGGGCG
>JACCZE010000028.1 GCA_013696105.1 Planctomycetota bacterium
TGCAACGATCTGCGAATACGCGAGCGTGCGATCCACGCTAATACCCGAGGTGGGAGCCGTATGCGGTAACTCTGCATGTACGGATCTGAGCGGGGGGCGGCCCGAAAGGGCCGTCCCTACCGCACACATTTTTGCGACATTATCCATTTTTGCGACATTACGCCGCATGATGCGCCGGTGACCACGGCCACGCGTCGCTCATGGGATCCAGTCATCCGTAGAATCCCGTGGCGCCTGGAGCGGGCAGGATCTGCGAGGTGCCGTCCTCGCGCTCGACCGGACTCTGCCGCTGGAATCCGAGCAGCCGCGCCATGGTCGTCGACAGATCCGCCGTCAGGGCGGGATCGATCGAGCGCTTGTGGTCTGACTGGGGCTTAAGCCAGCTGCGGACATAGAAGCACAGGACGGCTCGCCGGAAGCGGTCGCTGCGGTTGGCGCCGCCAGCATGGTAGGTGCGCGCATCGAACAGGATCATCGATCCCGCGGGGGCGACCGCGGCGATCGGCGCTTCATCGGCGCGGGCATCCGCGCGCAGGTGGCTGCCTGGGACGAGCATGGTCGCGCCGCTCTGGATGGTGAAGTCGTCGACGCACCACGCGACCTGGATGCCGATCGGGATCGGCATCCAGGGCAGCGATGGCCCCCAGATGTGCATGTCGCGGTGCATCGCTTGCGCCGAGCATTCGGGCTTGCGCGTGCCCTGGTTGCAGGAGCTGAGGATGCAGTCCTCTCCCAGGAGGCCCTCGACCGTCGCCAGCACCAGCGGGTGTTGCGCCACCTCGCGGAAGATCGACTCCTTGGCGACGAGATTGGTCTCGTGCAAATGGTCGCCGTGATCCGCGATAGCCGTGCCCGATAGCCGCTGGTCGATCGCCGAGCGCAGCTCATCGAGCTGGCGGCGACCGATCGCGCTGCGCATGATGGTGTAGCCCTGATCGCGCAGTTCGTCCTGGTGGGAAAGCGCGCACTCGGCCGCGGCGGCGGGCTCCGCGGTGGGATGGTCGAGGGTTGCGGAATCGGGTGCGTTCATGGGGTCTCCAGCGCGAATCCTAGGGACCTGGCGCTCGGCTGGCCATGACCGATGCGGATGTCCGCGTGTACTTTCCCCGCGTGGCCGATCACATCGACGGAAGCATGCGGAGGCGACCGGGATCGCTCAGGAACAATCCGTGCCTGTCGCCGCCGCAGCGGCAGGATGCCCACGTGCCCGTCCTCGATCCGGATCTCCTGCATGTGCGCATCGTCCACAGCGGCCGTTCGTCGCTCTGGCCGTGGTGGCGCCTACGCGGTGCCAGCAATCCCGGCTGGGTCATCTATGCCAACGATCGCGACGGTGCGCGCATCAGCGTCGGCAACCGCGCCTATCCGCTGCGCGCGGGCCGCGTCCTGGTCATCCCGCCGGAGACCCGGTATGACAGCGCGACTGCGCCCGACGTGCATCAGGTCTATTACCATGTCGAGCTCCTGGGACTTCCCGCCGCGGCCACTGGCGCGCTGCTCTCGGCGCCACTGGACCTTGGAGCCGATCCGGTGCTGGCGGCCCAGGCCGAGCGGCTCCACGCGTTGCTGCCCGACCAGCGCCGACCGGCGCCGCCGGCCAAGGATCAGCCACCTGCGTCGATGCCGCTGCTCGCGCTGGCGTTCGTGCATCAGGTGTTCGCGCGCCTGCTCGACTGCTCGCCGCGCGCCAGCCGGATCGCCTGGGCCGATCGGCTGCGCGCGCACGGCCCGCTCGCGAATGCCTTGCGGCATATCGACGACCACCTCGCCGAGACCCACTACGTCGCGGCCCTCGCGGCCCGCTGCGCCATGGGTCCGCATTGGTTCACCACGCGCTTCCGCACCGTGATCGGCCAGACTCCCGCGCAATACATCATCGATCGGCGGATCGTGGCCGCGGCCCTGCGCCTGAGCTACGGGGACGACGCGATCGACGACATCGCCCGCGACTGCGGCTTCACCGACCGCTCGCACTTCTCGCGTCTCTTCACCCGCCGGCGCGGAATCGCGCCCGCGGCGTACCGCGCGCGCGAGCGCAGGAGCCACGGCCGCTGACGCGCCGGACTCCAATCATGCGGCTATAGGCCTGATGCCCTTCGTCTCACTTTTCGGATTCCACGTGTGTCCACCGGGAAGGTCCAAATCGGGATGGTGCGCACATCAGCGTCGGCAGCCGAACCGCGGCCACCCACCGGCGCCGCCGGGACTCTCTCGCTGCGGGAGGTCTTGCCTCAATCGAATATGTCCCAACATCGAGCCATGACGCGCTGGATGCAGCCTGCTTTATACGGTGCTGCGGCAATCACAGCGGGGATCATGCTCATAACGTGCCTTCGGGATGCCGCTCCTTGGGTCAGCGTCCGCGAGCTTTATGGACTCACTGCGCTCGCTCTGCTATTGGCTTCCATGATCGTGGGACCGCTGCTGGCCGTGCTCACAAGGATTCCACTCAAGGGCCACCTATTGGCATCGCGTCGCGCGCTGGGCGTTTGTGCTTTCTGCTTCGCGCTCGCGCATGTCGCATTCTATATAATGCCGGTCCTGTCTCGAAACTGGCATGAGATTTTCGCGCCGGGGGCTTGGTGGATCGTTGGACTCAGCCTGGGGGCTATCGCGTTAGCCTGCATGGCCCCGCTTGCATGGACGAGCCGCAATGCCGCTGTAGCGGCGATGGGCGGGTTGCGCTGGAAGCGACTACACCGTTTAGTTTATGTATTATTGCCCATCGCCTTGCTGCACGCGGTTCTCGTCGGCAGTGATTTCGGTGCGCATCGGGCGCCAGACACAAAAAGCGAACCCGACATGGGAGCGCTGTTCTTCTTCCTGGGCTTGAGCGCAGCGTGGCTCCTTCTCGTTTTCCTCCGATGGCGAAGGCGGGCAGCGACGAAGCACGGCTGACGGGATTATTGCCTCGGCTCCCAGGCGACGTGCTCGGCTTCCGGCATTGGTCAATGGTAACCGCTCATCCAAGCCGCTCAGAGTCCAGCCGCAGTCAATCTGACGGATTTTCGTCAGTGTCAGCGGACGAAAATGCGTCGATGTGTCAGGCGACCTTGCGTCGCTGGGCAGCGTATACTG
>JACCZE010000234.1 GCA_013696105.1 Planctomycetota bacterium
TGGCCTCGAAGCTCGCGGTCGCGCCGTTGGACATGCGCGCGAGGAAGAGCAGCGCGTCGTCGACGTCGACGGTGATCGTGCCCTTGCCGTTCGCGGCGGGGCGCTTCTTGGTGAAGGTCTGCTGCAGGCCCGAGACCTCGTCGAATTCGAGCCCGGTGAGGAAGCGCGTCATGTCGATCAGGTGCGCGTTGAGATCGCCGTGCGCGCCCGAGCCGCAGGCCTTGGCGGTCATGCGCCAGGTCGCCGGGCTCTTGGGGTTCGACAGCCAATCCTGCAGGTAGACGCCGCGCACGTGGCGGACTTCGCCGATCTTGCCATCGCGGATCAGGCCGGCGGCGGTCGATGCCGCGGGAGCACGGCGGTAGTTGTGCCAGACCCCCGTGCGCACGGGCTTGCCGTCGGCGGTTTTCGCCTTGGCTGCGACCGCGGTCATTTCGCGCGCCTGTTCGGTGGTGAGGGCGAGCGGCTTCTCGCACAGCACGTGCTTGCCGGCCTTGAGCGCGGCGATCGACAGGTCGTGGTGGCTGTCGTTGGGCGTGCCGACGTCGACCAGATGGATGTCCTCGCGGCCGAGGATGATGTTCAGGTCGGTGGCGGTCTCTTCCCAGCCCCAGGTGCGCGCGGCCTCCTCGAGCGGCCCCTGCGAGCGTCCGATCAGCACCTTGCGGCGCACATCGAAGGGGCAATCGGCGAAGAAGCGGTTCACCTGCTGGTAGGCATTGGAGTGTGCGCGTCCCATGAAGGAGTAGCCGACGAGCGCGACGTTGAGGATCGGTTTGGTAGCCATGAGGAAGCTCCGGACCAGAGGTGGTGGCCCGTCCTTTTACCACAGGAAGCGCTTCCGCAAGCTATGAGTGGGGCGAGCACCGTGCGGACGCGCGGATGCGGATGCGGATGCATGGCGATCTGAGGGCCTGTAAGCAGGACGGGCTCCGGCTTCGGCTTTGGATGGTGCTGCATCCCTGCGCGAACGACGAGATCAGAGCCTGAGCCGAAGCGTGCCCGTTCGAGCGTGCGTCCGCGACTTCGCCGCTCAGCGGGCGAGATCGGCCGCGTGATCGGTCCACCAGCGGAACCCGCGTTCGACCGCTTCGCGACGCTTGAGCTCGTTGTCGCGGTAGTCGAAGCCGAAGTCCTGACCGGTGAGGATGCGCATGCAGCGATCGATGTGCTGGCCGGCGACATTGCCCTCGAGCGCCATGAGCAGATAGGGCACGCTCGAGATGCTGTTCAGCTTCACCAGCGCCTCGGCGGCGTAGCGGCGGACGCCCGGGTCGGCGTCGCTCAGCGCATCCTGCAGCACGGTGACCTGCGACTTGTCGCCGATGCGGCCGAGTCCGATGGCGCACATCTGACGCACCAGCGGCCGGGAATCGCGCGCGAGGGCGCGCGCCAGGGTGTCTGCGGCCGGCGCGTGCGCCAGGGTACCGAGATTGGTCATCGCGCTGCCGTTGATCGACGGTTCGACGTCCTTGGTCTTCGGCATGTAATCGCGTGACGCAGTGGCCTTGATGACATCCAGGGCATTGAGCGCAGCGAGCCTCACCTCGGGATCGTTATGGTTCTGCAGCAGCTGCCGCAGTCCGGGAACCGCCGACGTGTCGGCGAGATGACCGAGCGCGGTCGCCCCGGCGATCAGCTCCCCCGAACTGTGGTTGCCGGCGTCGATGAAGGGCAGCAGGGGGATGATGGCCTTGGGATCGTCGAGCCGTCCGAGATCGGCGATCGCCTGGAGGCGATCCGCCTCGACACCGGATCGCAGCTTCGCGGTCAATTCCTCGAGGTGCCGTTGATACAGGTCGTCGGCAGCGCGAGCGGCTGCCAGCACCTTGGCTTCGTCGAACTCCTCGCCCACGGCCTCGCCGCCGCAGGCGAACCCCAGGCAGGCGATGAGCAGGAGGCGGAGGGGAGCCGAGCGGGTGACCATGCGATCGCGCATGATACCTCCGTGGTCCGAGGGCCCAAGTCCTGTGGTCGGGAGGATCTCTGGCCGTGTGTGAACGGGCTTTTTGTTTCGAAGGGGGCTCACGCTCCGGCGGCGGGGCGCTGTTGATTTCGAAGTGGGCTCACGCTCGGCGGCGGGGCGGCTGCGGCCGCCATTGTCCCGCCGCCTCGCTCCGCCCCCTTCGGGCTACCCCGGGGGGTGACCATCCCCGGCGCTGGGCGCGGGGCTGGTCACAGGGGGCAAGCGGTTGCGTACACTGGAAAACGACGAAGCCGGAGCGGGGGCTCCGGCTTCGTGAAACTGGGAGCTGCGGCGCTTACTCGGGGAGGGGCAGGGGCTTCTGGCTGGTGTGGCCGTGGGCGGCGCCCTTGAAGACCTTGAGGCGCTTGAGCTGGTGGCGGCCCTGGATGGTCTTGGGCAGCATGCGCTTCACCGCGAGCTGGAGGATCATCTCGGGCTTCTTGGCGTGCAGCGTGCCGAGGCTGAGCTCGGTGATGCCGCCCATGTAGCCGCTGTGGAAGCGATACTTCTTGCGCTCGATCTTGCGGCCGGTGAACACCAGGTTCTCGACCTCGGTGACCACGACGTAGTCGCCCGAGTCGGTGGACGGGGTCCAGTCGGGACGGGTCTTGCCCATCAGCACGACGGCGATCTGGGTGGCGAGCGGGCCGAGGACGCGTCCCTTCGCGCTGGCGAAGTACCAATTGCGCTTGACGGCTTCCTGCTTGGCGAACGTGGTCTGCATGGGGATCTCTGTCCGAATTCGGGTTTAAGCTTGCGAAATGACGAGGAAACCGGCTTCGATCTCTTTGACGATGAGATCGATGCGGTCGTAGTTCTTCTCGGCAGGCGGCTGCACCATCGGGGGCTGGCCGTTGTTCAGTTCCTTCATGCGGCGATTGATGATCGTCACGAAGTTGTAGTACCCGCCGACCTTGGTGATCGCTTCTGCGTATTGGGTATTGGCCAAGGTCATAGGGAAGGCACCTGCGGTTCGGAGGGGGGCCTGGCTTTATAGCGGGCCCCCATTGGCGGTCAACGTATTGGAGGGCAGTGCGAGGCCGCACGCAACCGGCCGCGCGGACGAGGTCGGATGAGGTCGGATGAGGTGGACGCAGGCGGATGCCCGGATCCGGCAGGCCATGGGGCGCGCATGCTCGATCGATCCTTCCCCCGAATATCACGACAGTTAGGGTGGGCCTCCCGTGACCAAACCCGCTCCCCACGCCGTGAACAACACCCTCGCGTACCTCGACGGCGCCTGGCGGCCGCTGACCGAATGCTCGGTCCCGGTCAACACCCACGCGCTGCAGTACGGAACCGGCTGCTTCGAGGGCATCCGCGGGTATTGGAACGGCGAGCGCCTGAACATCCTGTTCCTGCGCGAGCATTTCCAGCGCCTGGCAGCCAATGCGGCCCTGCTGCTGATGACGTCGCCCTCGGTCGATGACATGTGCGCGATCACCGCCAAGCTGGTGAAGCAGAACGATCCCAAGCAGAACATCTACCTGCGTCCGCTGGTCTACAAGAAGGGTCTCAACATCGGTCCCGTGCTGATCGATGTCGCGGACGGATTCCTGTGCTACATGCAGCCGATGGGCGACTATCTGGACACCAGCAAGGGCCTCGGCGTCTGCGTGTCGTCGTGGCAGCGCCTGTCGGACAACAGCATCCCGACCCGCACCAAGGCCACCGGCGGATACCTCAACAGCGCCCTCGCCAAGAGCGAAGCGATCATGAATGGATACGACGAGGCGATCTTCCTCAACGATCGTGGCCAGGTGTGCGAAGGCTCGGCCGAGAACATCTTCCTGGTGCGCGGTGGCGAGCTGATCACCCCCGACCGCACCGCCGACATCCTCGAGGGCATCACCCGGCGCGGCATCCTGCAGTTCGCGCGCGACCTCGGCATCCCCGCGGTGGAACGCGCGGTGGCGCGCACTGAGCTCTATCTGGCCGACGAGATATTCCTGGTCGGCACCGGCTGCCAGGTCAGCTGGGTGCGCTCGGTGGACAAGCGCATCGTCGGCGGTGGCGTGCGCGGCCCGGTGACCGAGCGCATCCAACGCGCGTACGAGGATGCAGTCTACGGACCCTCCACCGCTTATGGGTCGTGGCTGACGCCGGTGTGAACGCGATCTCGATCGTGCTGTCGCACCCGAGCCTCTGGCTGGTTGCCAAGCAGGTGACGCTCCTGGATACCTCCCTTCCCGGAGGATCGCATGAGCGTGTTCATCAGCCACGGCGTCGACGTTCGCCGGCTTTCCATCCGTCCCGACGATACCGATGCGCGCGACTTCGTCTTCACCCCGACGCTGGCGCCATTGCCCGCACGCAGCGCGCCGGCGCGCGCGCGTATCCTGGATCAAGCCGGCGAGGACTCCTGCGTGGGATTCGCGCTCGCAGCGGTGATCAACGCCGGCCTGTCGCGCCGGCGTGATCGCCGCACGCGGCTGACCGACCGGGATCTGCCGAGCGAGCGCATGCTCTACGAGATGGCGCGGCGCTACGACGAATGGGCAGGGGAGCATTACCAGGGTACCAGCCTGCGCGGAGCCATGAAGGGCTGGAGCCGCCACGGAGTCGCATCGCGCGCGGCGTGGCCCTACCAGAGCGGCAAGCCCGGACACTTGTCGCCCGAGCGCGCGGCCGATGCGATGCGTCGCCCATTGGGCGCATATTATCGCGTCGTCGACCACGACGTCAGCCAGGTCCAGGCGGCGATCATCGAGGGAGACGCCGTTCTGGCCTCGCTGTGGCTGCACGATGGCTGGAAGGAAGGAGGGCTCCGGCGGCCGCGCGCCTCGGTGCGCAGTCGCGCGGGCAACCTGGCGCGCATCCTGCCCTCGCCCGGTCGCGTGGGGCTGCATGCCGTCGCGCTGGTCGGCTACAACGAGGACGGCTTCATCGTGCAGAATTCGTGGGGCCCGCGCTGGGGCACCAAGGGCCTGGCCGTGCTCGCCTACGAGGACTGGGTCGAGAACCGGCAGGATGCGTGGGTCGGCCGCATCGGCCCCGAGACCCGCGATGCGTCTGGTCACCCGCGGATCTTCACCGGCGGATTCCTCGGCACGCCGGCGACGCCGCGCGTCGGCACCGCCGGCACCGAAGGCCTGGGCGTGTCGCCGGAATCCCTGCCCTACCTGATCAGCACCGGCGACCGCGGCCGCCTGTCGTCCGATGGGCGCTTGTCGACTCCTGCGGCGGATCTGCCGGCGATGGCGGCGAAGATCCTCGAGTACCCGGCGATCGATGGCGTACGCCACATCCTGCTCTACGCCCACGGGGGACTGGTATCCGAGACCGAGGGCGCGCAGCACGCTGATCGGCTCTCGCGCCTATGCCGGAGCCGGCGCCTGCCGGCATTCTTCTTCGTGTGGGAGACCGGCTTCAGCGAATCGCTGTGGGGTCGCACCGTCAGCCGCGACGACGACCAGGGTCCACGCGCGGGCTCGGCGTGGTCGGACGCATGGAACTGGGTATCCGACCAGGCGCGCAAGCGCCTGATCGCAGCGCAGCGCGCCACCGGAGCGGCGCTCGCACCGCTCGGGCGCGTGTTCTGGAACGAGATGAACGGCCGCGCGCAAGGAGCGGCGTCGGCCGCCGGCGGAGCGGCGCGTTTCGCGCGAGAACTCATGCGGGTGATCACCCAGGCCGATACGCGTGAACCATTCCGCATCCATCTCGCCGCGCACAGCGCCGGATCGATCTACCTCGCGCACCTGTACCGCTCGAGCCTGGCGCGGGCGATCGCGCGATCACGCGGCCGTGCCACCCTGGGTTCTATCCGCTTCCTGGCGCCCGCGGTGTCGGTGGATCGCGCCGCGGGTGCGTTCCTCACGGAGGGACGCGCGCCCGTCGCGAAGCGGGACTTCACCATCCACACCCTGTCCGATGCCGCGGAAGAGACGGACTCGATCCGCGTCTACCCGAGCTCGCTGCTGACCTATGTGGCCGACCACCTCGAGTCCGACCGTGCGCGGGTGCCTGTGCTGGGCATCCGTCGCGACGCCGACGGGTCCGCCTTCGGGCGCGCGGCGACCATCATCCCGACCGCCTGCGCGCACCATGGCGATCTCGACAACCTCGCGCGCGAATCCGGTGAGACGCCCGGGGTGTTCGACGAGATCGTGAACGGGATCCTGGGGAAGGACTGAAGAGACCGCGTCACGTCGCCGTGCGCACACCGGTCGCGAGATCCGCGTTCATCGCATCGAGCGCGGCGCGCGCCGCGTCGGCCCACGTCATGCTGGCGAAGCGCTGGTCTTGCCAGGCGCCCATGATCGCACGGCTGGAATTGACCAGCACCCCGCGTCCATCCGCGCGTGCACCGGCGGTGGCATCGGCCGCGCTCGCGCCCTGCGCACCATAGCCGGGAACCAGGAACAACGCATCGGGCATGAGTTCGCGCAAGCGCCGGGCCTGCTGCGGATAGGTCGCGCCGACGACCGCGCCGACATCGCTCATGCCGCTACGGCCGATCCGCCCCGCGCCCCATGCGGTGACCAATCGCGCCATGCGCTCCATCACCGGGCCATGGTCGCACGCGACGTCCTGCAGCTCGCCGCTCGAGGCGTTCGAGGTCTTGACCAGCACGAAGATCCCGGTCGCCGCGGGATGCGGAGCGAGGAAGGGCTTCACGCCGTCGGAGCCGAGGTAGGCGTTCACCGTGAGCCATGCGGCGCCCAGTCCAGGCAGCGGCGAGCCCGCGAGCGACAGCGGCGATCGACCCGCGGTGGGTGCGATCGGCGCCAGGTAGGCCTGCGCGTAATGCTCGGCGGTCGAGCCGATGTCGTTGCGCTTGCCGTCGATGATCACCGGGATGCCGTGCTCGTGCGCGCAGGCCACGGTGAGTTCCAGCGCGCGCATGCCCGCTGATCCATAGGCCTCGTAGCAGGCCATCTGCGGCTTCACCGCGGCGCAAGCGCCGGCGATGGCGCGGATGAGATCGCGGTTGTAGGCGAAAAACGCCTCGGCGCAGGCTCGGACGGTGTCGCCGTGATTCGCGATCGCCGCATCGGCCAGGGCTTTCGGTATCAGGTTGGGGCGCGGATCCAGGCCGACGCAGGCGATCGAGCGCGTCCGGTCGATCGCCGCTTGGATGAGGTCGGCTGCGTGCATGAGCCGACGTTCGATCGCGTCGCTGCCGAGTCCACGGATTTCGGCCGGTCAGACCGCGCTGGCATCGAGCGCCGAGCGGCAGGCATAGACGACGTGCGCGGCCGCGAGCGCCGACGGTGCGGTCGTGTCGCCCTGCGCCGAGGCCAATTGGCAGACGAAGCCGAGCCGAGCGGACACCGGGCGATCGACCCAGCGGCACGATCCGGACTCGGCGGCCTGCAGGCGGTCGCGCACGTCCGACAGGTCGGGCCAGGGGACGTGCGGGAGGTTCACCACGCGCGCCCACGAATACCGCGGTGCGTCGAGCTGGTAGACCGTCCCATCGGGGGTCTCCATCGCGAGCAGCTGGAAGAGGTGTTCGGGCACCGCGCAGCCGATCGCCCAGGGCGGCAGGTCGTCATCGTCATCGACGGTGAGGAAGCTGTCGGAGCGGTGCCCATGGCGGCGCTTCCAGGTCACGACCGCGATGCGGCCATAGGTGTCGATGCTGAAGCCGTCGCGATTGGCCAGGCGCGCGATGGTATCCTCGACCCGACGGACCTGGGAGTCGCGCTCGCGGTCGGGTTGGGCGCTCTCGGCGATCAGCACCACCAGATCGTCGACGACGGCGGTGCACGACCGCTGCTCCCAGCCGATGCCGCGTGCCTGTTCGTCGCGGATCAGCTGGTGCAGGCGCAGCATCAGCCGGAAGGGTTCACGGCCAGGCCACGACGAGAAGTCGCCGGCTTCCGCCGCGCCGATCAGCAGCCGGGCGTGGGGGATGGCGACTTCGGGGCGGCAGGCGATCGCCAGGCTCAAGAGGCCGTCGGCATCGATGTGGTTGTTGCACACCACGTGGTAGGGGTCGAGCCAGCGTCCTGCATCGGCCGCTGCCTTCAGCGTCATCTCGGTGCTGGTGTCGGCCGCGAGTCCGGGAGGCGGCTCGGGCGCATCGCGCCAGTGGCTGTAGGTCGCGGCCGCTCCGGGAACCGAGCCGTCCACTCCCAGCGCCTGCGCGGGCGCATGCGCGCCCTCGGGAACGAAGAGCGGGATGCGCTCTCTCAGAGTTCGCCCTTCGCGGCTGTGGCGATCTCATCGGTGCCGCCCGCGAGCTGCGAGAACACCTTCTTCGCCTGCGCGGTCTTGCCCTGCGCCTTGAAGCATTTCGCGATCAGGAACATCGCTTCGCGGGCTTCGGGCGCACCCGCGCGCACGTGCGACAGCGCATCGAGCGCGCCGGCCTGGTCGCCCAGGGCGATCAGCGCGCGGGCCTGATGCAGGCGGGCGGCATCGGTGATGTTCTCGGGGGGCAGCTCGTCCACCACCGCCACGATGCGCTTCTGGTCGCCCATCGCGCGCAGCAGGTCGAGTTCCTCGTTGATCGCGGACTTGGCCGCGCCGCTGTTGTGCAGTCGGCGGTAGATCGCGAGCGCACCGGCACGATCGCCGGCCTTGGCCTTCTGGCGCGCCTGTTCGAGCACGACTTCGGCTCCGGGATTGGGCAGGAATGACGTCTCCGCTTCCGTCAGATCTTTGGCGACGTCGGCGGGCCGGTCGGCATCGTCGCCATCGCTGTCGTCGCTCGAGCGCGTGCGGTGCTGGGGCTTGAAGGACTCGGGAGACGCCCCCTTGTGGTCGGATACGCGATGGTGGAATTCCGCCTCGACATTGGTGCCGGTGACGAAACCGCCATCCACGGGATCGGTCTTCGAGGTGTCGCCGAGACCGAGCGGAGCGATGATGTCGGGCTTGGAGGGATCGGCCGACGCGGTCGCCGGTGCGATGGTCGCCGGGTGTGCGGGGGAGCCGGTCGCTGTGGGCGTGGCAGCGGACGCATCCGAGGAGTTTTTTGTCGGGGGAAGCGTCGAGGGTTCCATCTCGGCGAGGGCGGGAAGGCTGCTCACCGCCTTCTTCAATTCGACCGCCGGATCGGGCGGTGGCGGCAGGGCGACGCTCTGGGGATTCTGCGCGCTGTTGCCGGCGAGGTCCTTCGCGGTGATGCGTACATCGACCGCGGACGTGCCCTTGGGGGTGGGGACGGTGATCTTCATCGCGCCCTGGGCGGCCGCGGGGAAGGAGAGCGGAAAGGTCTTGCCGCCATCCGTGCTCGCTTCGACGGTGATCGGCTCGGCAGCGAAATTCGCGTCGCTCGCGGACCACTGCACGGCGACGATGGCGCTGTCCGGGTTCGCCTTCTCGAGCTTAGCGCTCGCCGAGGCGATGGTCGGCTTGATGGTGTCGATGACGATGGTGCGCGCGTTCGCCGGAACGCTTCCGGGCTGGGGATCGGCTTCGGCGCCGCCTTTGCGCCACACCGCGCAGGTGACGATGGTGTAGATGCCGTCGGTCTGGGGGCGGAACTCCATGCGCGGGGCATCGCGCGCCGTCGGCGCGACGATGATCTCGCGTTCGAGCTTCCAGGTCTTGCCGGCGTCCGGACTGACGAAGAAGCGCGCCTTGGCCACCGACGACAGGTCGGCGACCTTGAGGATGATCGGCTGCGGGGTGTTGTAGTAGCCGAGCTTGCTCGGGGCCTGAGCCGGAGCCGGAGCCGAATCCGCCGCGACGGAATCGGCGGTCGTGAGACCTGCTGCGATGGCGATCACCAGGGTGGCTGAGGCGATTCGGTTCATGTCGTGTTCCCGAGGCGTGGGCCGAGGTTGGCCGACGCAAAGCACGGGACTATACCGCGCTCCCAGGGCAAGCCAATCCTGCAGGGGGCGTCAGGGCCGCTGGCGCAGCGAGGCCGCGACCAGCGCCGCCAGCGTCTGCCGGTCGGCAGGCGGAAGCTCGTGCCCGCCGTGCAGGACCAGCATCTCGGTGCCTGGGTGAGCGGCGGCCAACGGCGCGATCTTGACCGCATCCTTCGCCGTCATCACCACCTGGGCGCCCGCCTCGGCGGCGTAGCCACGGATGACCGCGAGGTCTGAACGGTCGTAGCGGTGATGATCGGGGTACCGCAGGGACGCTGCGATGCGCCAGCCCAGGCGGGCCGACGCGATCTCGAAGGCGGACGGATTGCCCAATCCCGATACCAGCACCACCGTGCCGTCGCGCAGGCTCTCGACCAGTCGTGGAGCACCCGAGACCACCTCGGCCAGACGCACCGGAGCCGCATGATCCCGCACCACGGGAGCGCCCACGCGCCCGAGCGCGGTCAGGATCCTCGCGGCCTCGTCCTCGGGCACGAGGTCGCTGCGCGTGAGCCACAGCAGACTCGCTCGCGCGAGACCTGAGCGGCTTTCACGCTGATATCCCGCGGGCAGCACCCATCCCCACGGACGCGTCGCATCGATCAGGACGATATCCAGGTCGCGGTGCAGCTGCCGATGCTGGAAGCCGTCATCCAGCAGCAGGCAATCGGCCCCGGCGCTGATCGCGCGCAGTCCGGCGGCATGGCGTTCGGGATCGCAGTGGACCGGGATGTCGCCCATCAGCTGCGCTTCGTCGTTGGCGCGGTCCGTCCCTCCGGCATGGCGGTATCCGCGGCTGAGCACCGCGGGATGCGCTCCGTGTTCGCGGCAGAGTTCGGCGACGAGCCGCGTCACGGGCGTCTTTCCGGTTCCGCCCGCAGTGAGGTTTCCGATCGACAGCACCGGCACCGCCAGCCGCCGAGGGCGGCGCAGTCCGAGATCGAATGCCGCATTGCGGGTTCCGACCGCTGTCGCGTAGAGGATAGCCGCCGGCAGGGCGAGCCAGCGCCATGGCGATGCGGGGAAATCCTCGATCCATCGGCCGCCCATGCGCACGATGCGCATGCTCACCTCGCGCCTGTGCGCAGCGCTGCCAGGGCGGAGGCGATGCGTGGCGCGGACCACCGACCATCGGCGACGGACCACCTGGTTTCCGCCCGACATCCCCCCATCAGAGCCGCACCGATTCCATCGGCGCCGAACTCGCGCCGCGCTTCAGGTGCAAGGCCTTGGCGGCGGGATCGATGATCGCCAGGACCGTGGTGTCGGGCGAGACGCCGGCCTGGGTGGTGAAGCGCGTCGGCCGCTCGGCACCGCTGCGTTCGTCCAGGCCGAACCACGAGGCGATGGTCGTCGGCGAGCATGCGGTGGCGTCGATGGCGTGGCTGGCGATCGACTCGAGCCGCGCCTTGGACGTCGCATCGCCGACCGCCGAGGTCCAGCGCACGATCTCTTCGTGCAGTGCGTGGTTCGTATGCACCCGCGGCGAACTCTGGAACGGGTCGAGCAGACGCACCTGGTGCTGTCCGCTCATCTCCAGGGTGATGCGTTCGCCGCCGGTGGAGAGCAGGTGCACCGCCGCGCCGCCGTGGCGGGGACCGATCTGCATGCGCGTGAGGGCGTCATCGAGCGTCGGTGCGGTCAGCACCGATCCGATGAGGTGGCTCATCAGCTGGCCGCTGGTGCCGTCGGTGACCCGCAGCTCGTTGGCGCCGACCGCGAGGCCGGCCTCCGACAGCCCGGCCACCGGGTGCAGTCCCGCCAGGGTGAGCGACAGGCTCGCCGGACCGTGCGACGGGATGCGTCGCAGCAGGGTGATGTACGGAAGCAGCGCCGGGTCGAGGTGCCAGGCGAGCACCATGCGGGGGAGACCGGTGTCGGTGTGGGGGGCGCCGAGGCTGAGGTAGGTGCTGCGGCTGGGCGGGACCTTGCACTGGTACGAGCTCAGCATGTCGCCGTAGCCGTGGATCAGCAGCAGGTCTTCTTCCGGCAGCTCCGCTGCCTGGGCCATCGACTCGATCTCCATCCACAGGGACGGCTCGAGGGCGGCCGACGCTTCGCGGCTGGCGCGCAGCGCTTCCCTCAGGGACTTCGGGGTGATGGATGCGCCGACCGCACGCGCCGACGCGGTCAGCTGCTCCATCAGATACTGCGACAGGACCTGCAGTCGCGGCTTGAAGCGCTGGCCAATGTGAGCGCCCATCGTCCGCGGCGTACCGATGACGGAAACTAGTGGGATCCCGCCGACGACTTCCAGGTTCGACACTCGGGACTCTTTACCTGTTCCTTCGAGCAAGTCCATCCAAGCGACGAACGAATTCCCGGTGTAGACTGACATCAGCACCCGATTTGGGCCAAGAAACCGGCGCCGAGCGCGCTGCGATCATGGCGCGGTCGTGGTCACCAGGAGCCGCGAGAGTCCGGAGATTGCGCTTGCTTTTCCACCTATGAAATCGACCCTCCTCACCTCTTTTCAAACCCCCGCTCGATGCACGAACGTACGGCCTCCACCGACGAATCGTGCGATCGGGGTGCGCCCCACGAGGCAAACGTTTCGACCGGATCACCATCTTCAATAGTTCGTCCAACGCAGGGAGCCATCAATGCCCAAGACCAAAGAACGCGAGAGCGACAAGTCCACCAAGACCAGTGCCAAGACCAGTGCCAAGACCAGTGCCAAGAGCTCCGCGCGAGCTTCGGTGAAGGCGACGGCCAAGTCCGATCGCACGCCGGAAGCCAAGGTTTCGGCGAAGGTCCCCAAGACCAACGGCTCCGCCCGGGTCACCACCAACGCTTCGGCACGGGCCACGACCAGCGGTTCCACCCAGGTGGCGGCCAAGCTCGCCTTGACCAAGCCCGCCTCGGCCAAGCTCGCAGTGGTCAGGACGGCCCCCGCGAAGATCGAATACAAGTGCCCGTTCAACAAGGACGAGCTGCTGAAGTGGCGCCAGGTGCTGCTCTCGCGTCGCTCCGAGATCTCCAGCGACATCGCCGGGCTCGAGAAGGATGCGATGGAAGCCGAGGACGGCCACACCACTCCCAACCACATCGCCGAGCGCGGATCCGATGCGGATCTCCAGGATGTGAGCCTGGGCATCGCCGGCGAAGAGAAGGATATCATCTGGCAGATCGATCGCGCCCTGCGCAAGATCGACAAGGCTTCGCCCATGCCGTTCGGCCTGTGCGAATACACCAAAGCCGCCATCTCACGGAACCGCCTGCAGCTCATCCCGTGGACCCCGCTGTCCATCGAAGGCGCCACGCACATGGAGCAGAACCACCTGGTGGTCGAGGATCTGCTCGCCGACGAGTGACGTCCTCCGATTCGAGGCCGCAGCGAAGACCCCGGCAGATCTGCCGGGGTCTTTTTTTATCTGGTAGTCGCTCCGGTCATCATCGGGGGACGGCCGCAGGTCCGGGCTTCACTCGCCCGCTATGTCGGTGGCGGCCAGGCGGAATCCGAGGTGGTCGTTCTGCGCCCTGGTGCGCGCGTGGTCGCGGTGCGCGGACCGGCACTCGTGGGCACGGTCGCGGAACGAGCCTCCACGGATGTTGGGGGCCCCACCGAGTGTGATCGGCGGATCGACGATCACCGGCTTGGGATAGGCGCCATAACTGTCCTGGCACCACTCGGCGACGTTGCCATGGCAGTCGAACAGCCCCCAGGCATTGGGCTTGAGCAGTTTCACCGGATGGGTCTTGCGGCCGGCGGTGCGGTCGAACCAGCCCGACTCTTCGATCGGCGCGCCGAACGCCTCGTCGCTTCCCGCACGGCAGGCGTATTCCCATTCGGTTTCGCTGGGCAGTCGTGCTTCCAGTCCCGTCAGTGCAGTGAGCTTGTGCAGGAATTCCTGCACGCCGTCCCAGCTCACCTGCTCTACCGGATGGGCCATGTCCTGCTGCGAACTCGGGTCGTAACCCATGACGCAGTTCCAGAGCGCCTGGGTGCATTCGCTGTCGGCGATCCAGAAGCCGCGCGTCAGCGTCACCTGGTGGATGTCCTCGTCGTCGGCGCGCCCGGTTTCGGAATCCGGGCTCCCCATCAGGAAGCGACCGCCCGCGCAATAGCGGAAACGCTGGACCAGTCCGAGGACCGAGACGTCCGAATAGCGTCCGAATGCATCGCGCTTCTTGCCGGGTATCTGTGTACGGGTGTCCACGGCAGGAGCCGTCCGATCGCTCACCACCGAGGTCTGGCCGGACGGCGCGACGATGATGACGTCCTCTCGGACGGGTGGTGTGGGCGGGCTTGCGCGCGGACGATTCGGCGGGGCGGTCGTCGGACGGTCGGGTCGCTCTGCAGATCCGGGTGCTGGTGTTGGTGCTGCTGCTGCTGTTGTTGTTGCTGGGGGTGCTGATGGCCTTGCTCTCGGTACGACCGGTGGCTCGACCGCGAGCGGAGGTCTGGTCGTCGCAGCGGTCGGTGCCGCCGTCGCGCCAGGCGGTGCCGAAGGCGCTGCGCGCGCACTCTGCGGCCGCACTGGCTCCGTCGATGCTGCGTCGCCGATCGGCACGACGACGGTGGCCGCGGGAACCGTCCTGGCCGAATCATCTCCGATGATCACTTCCGATGCTCCGGCATCGACGGAGACCTCGGAAGCGGCGGCGTCGGACGAAGCCTCCGCGCGCGAGTAATAGTGCGTCGGCATATCGGCCGGTGTCGGCTGGGTCAGCGAGCCGGGCGCTGCCGCGAAAGCGGGTGCGCGGTCGACCGGCGCGCGCTTGGGCATGGTGATCGCCAGCGATCCGTCGGGGCTTCCCAGGCGTGGCCGATCATCCTCTGCCGTGATGTCCTGCACGCGTTCCGGCAGGCGTGGATCATCCGTCGGCGTCACCGGCCCGACGAGTTCGGCCAACGATCGGTGGCGAGCCTCCGGCTCGTCTGCGTCCGCATTCGCTGCTGCAGCAGCGGCATCGATCACCGGAGCAGGTGGGCGGGGTCGCAGCACGAAGGCTCCAACCGTCACCACCGCCAGGACCGTCGCGGCGATCGCCGCCGCGGTGAACCAGCGCGAAGAGGCCCTCCGCCCGCCGTCGCGTGCGGTGAGACGGCCATCGAGCGCCAGCGTTTCCATCGCGGCGACCAGCTCGGACGCGCTCTGGTAGCGCGATTCCGGACGCTTCTCGAGGCATTTCATCACCAGGGATTCGAGGTCGGGATGGATCGTGGGATTGTTGATCGAGGGAGCGCGCGGCTGTTCGTGCACGTGCTGGTAGATCATCGAGGTCGGGTCTGGTGCGCTGAACGGCAGCCTGCCCGTCAGCAGCTCGTAGAGCACCACGCCCAGCGCGTAGATGTCGGTGCGCTGGTCGCACCGCTCGCCCAGTCCCTGCTCGGGGCTGAAGTAATTGGCGGTACCGACGATGATCCCGGTGCCGGTCAGGCCCGGCTCCTGCGCGGGACTGTCGCTCACCAGCTTGACCAGCCCGAAGTCGGTGAGCTTCACCACGCCCTCGGCGGTGATGAGCATGTTCGCGGGTTTGATGTCTCGGTGCACGATGCCGAGCTTGCCGGCTGCGGCCAATCCGCGCGCCGCCTGCAGGGCGATGTCGCACGCCTGGGCGTTGGACGGGCGGAATCCGTCCGCGAGTTTTCGCGCGAGGTCGACGCCGTCGACCAGTTCCATCACGAAGAAATGGTGGCCTGCGTGGACGCCGGCAGAGTAGATCTGCACGACGTGGGGCGAATTGATCTGCGCGACCGCGCGCGCCTCGCGCATGAACCGCTGGCGGAAGCTCTCGTTCGTCGAGAGGTTGCGGCCCAGGACCTTCACCGCGACCGGGCGATCGAGCGTGACCTGGCGTCCTTTGTAGACCGCGCCCATGCCTCCGGATCCCAGGAGGGGGCCGAGTTCGAAATCGCCCCACACGCGATTTCCGAACGAGCTGGTGGTCAGCCGGTCTTCCAGCGGCGAGCGATCGTTCAGGTCGGCGTCGGGGTCGGCGAGAGCGGTCTCGGGAAAGAGCGACCGGTTCCCTGCCTGCGTCGAGGCGTCCGCCCCTGCGGCGCGTCGATCGGGCATGGTGGCGGCCGCGTCGGCCTCATCGGGCGCAGGGGTCGTCGGCGCGACCGGGGTCTTGGCGGAGGGCTCGCTCATGGACCGCGGATTCTGCGGAGAATTTCCCGCTTTCCACTCTCTTCGGGCGCGCCGTGGCGCGAACGGCCTCGTTGTGGCGCGATGCCGCTCAACGAACCATGAGTCGTGATTCGAAGTCGGTGGTCGCCGCGAGTCAGCGTTCGGTCAGGGTCTGCAGCGCTCGGATCGCCGCTTGGGCATGGTCGATGGCTTCGCGGAGCCGTTCGGGAGGCACCACGCCGCGATCGGTTCCGGCCAGGAGCGCAGCGCTCTGACGCAGATTGCTCCACGCCTCGGCGAGGAGGATGCTCTGATCGCCCATGGACGAGAACAGGTCGGACTCGGCCTTGGCGATCAGCACCTGAAGGCCGGTGCTGGCGACTGATGACGGCATCATAGGGGGCCCCCAGGATCTCTCTCTGCTCTCAGGCTTTCTTTCTTTCTTTAACGCGCCACGCGTGCCAATGGGGCCGACGGCTCCGGATGCCTCCACGCGCGTAGATCCATCGCTTCGCGTGATCCTGCGACTGCCATTCGCAGGAATCGGTGATGACGGTCCCACCTCTCTGCAGGCCGGCAGCGCTCTGCAGGCCGGCAACCGGGGGGAAGCCTATTTGCCGACCTCGCGCCTGATCACCAGGTAGAATCGGGCGCCATCGCTCCAGATGCGCAGCAGGACATCACCTTGGCCCTGGTCGAGCGCGTCGGCTGCTTCTTGTCCGGATTCGACCGGCTTGCGGTTGATGCCGAGAATCACCTGGCCGGATTTCAGTCCAGCCTCGTCAGCGCGCGAACCCGGCGCGACCTCGGTGATCACCGCGCCCTTGAGTTCGCGCGGGATGTCGAAGCGGCGGCGGAGATTATCGTCGATGTCTTCCAGCCGGATGCCGAGCGCACCGCGCGTGGACTTCTGCCCGTCGCGAGGGCTGCCCTTCTTGCCGGTGCGACCCTCGGTCTCGGCCAGGTCCTTGAGCGTCGCCTCGATGGTCTTTTCGGCTCCCTCCCTCACCACGGTCAGCGTCACCTTGGTACCTGGGCTCATCTGTGCGATCATCAGCCGCAGGTGCCGCGCGTCGCTGACCGGCGCGTCGTTGACCTTGATGATCACATCCTCGGCTTTGATCCCCGCTTTCGCTGCGGGTCCGTCTTCCTGGACATCGCCGACGAATGCACCGTCCTCGGATGGCAGTTTCAGCATCTTCGCCAGTTCCGTGGTCACCGGTTGGATGTTCACTCCCAGGTACCCGCGGATCACCTTCCCGTTCTCGATGATGCTTCCCATGATCCCGCGAGCGAGCGTCGCCGGAACGGCGAAACCGATGCCGAGATTCGCCCCCGTCGGGCTGATGATCGCCGTGTTGACGCCCACCAGGCGGCCGCGCGAATCGACCAATGCTCCGCCCGAGTTCCCCGGGTTGATCGAGGCGTCGGTCTGGAGGAAATCCTCGTAGTCCGCGAGGCCGACGCCGCGCCCCACCGCGCTGACGATCCCCATGGTGACCGTCTGGCCGACGCCGAACGGATTGCCGATCGCGAACACCAGATCGCCGACATCGACCTTGGTGCTGTCCGCGAAGGCGATGGCCGAGAGCTTGCGCTGGCCGGGGTCGATCTTCAGCACCGCCAGGTCGGTCTTCGGATCGGTGCCGACGACCTTGGCCACATACTGTTCGTGACCGTCGGCGAATCCGACCTTCACCTCGTCGGCGGCATCGATCACGTGGTTGTTGGTGATGATGTATCCGTCGGCCCGTACGACGACGCCAGAGCCGAGTCCTCGCTGCTTCTGTTCGGGACGATCGCCGAAGAACCGGCGCAGAACGGGATCGTTCTCGCTGCCGGGAAAACCGGGGATCCCTGGTTCCTTCATCGTGCGGCTCGAGAAGACGGTCACCACGCAGGGCGACACCTCCTTGATCATGGGTGCGAATGTGACTGGCGCGTTCGTCGCATCTGGCTCGGTTGCAACCGAGGGCATGGCGAGAGCGATGGCAGCGAACAGCAGGAGGGCGACGCGCATGGGTTGGTCCTTCGAGGTGATGACCTTCTAAAAGCCGTGAGAGAAATTGTAATTCTGATCCGGCAAAGGCTCTGCGTAGAAAGACGCGCCGAGGCCGATTTGCTGTCGTAGTTCGAGCATGCCGGACTCCGCATACGTAACGCATGATTTTGCATGATTTAGAGCTATACTGACGTACGGCTGGCCCGGTTCGCGCCGGGCAGCCATCCCATGGCCACTCCGCTGCACATCCTCGTGGTCGACGATCTGCCCGAGATCACCGACTACCTCAAGCAGGCGATGGAATCGATGGGCCATCGCGTCGATACCGCGGGGAACGGCATCGAAGCGCTGAACGCCATCGAAAGCCGCAAGCGCAGTCAGGATCCGCATCACTTGGTGATCGCCGACATCACCATGCCGCTGCTCGACGGCCTGAGCATGATCAAGGAGCTCCGGCGCGCCAAGGAGCTCGTCGATGTCGTGCTGATGACCGGCAATGCGGACATGATCGCGCGGGTGAACGAGGACGTGCAGCGCATGGGCTGCATCGCGGTCCTGACCAAACCGATCGATCCGATCCATCTCGGCCAGCTGCTCGATTTCGCCACCAACCGTCAGGCGCGCGCCGCATCCTTCCAGTCCGCGGTCCACGCTCGGGTCGCCGCACCGCCCGCACCCGAGAGCGCGACCAGCCAGCACCGCCGCGTCGAGCCGGTACCGCCCGACACCGGCGAGTACCGGCCGTCGACCACCCGCACCGGCGGGGTCGCCAAGGC
>JACCZE010000030.1 GCA_013696105.1 Planctomycetota bacterium
GTCCGAAGCAGTGGTTGAGCGTCGTGCTCCTCGCCGGGATGCTCGGCCCGGCGATCGCCGGGGACGCCCGCCCCGAGCCGGTGCAGCTGGTCGGCACGGATCCCGCAGTGGTGATCCGCCTGCACGATCTGCCACGCACCTGCGAACGGCTGCGCACATCACCGTTTCCGGCCCTGGCGCAGAGCGCGTGGGGTGAGCTGGCGCGGACGCGGTTGCAGTCGGCGTTCGCCCCGCACGCAGATGCGGACGTAGGCTCTGCGACCGCAACCATCAGCAGCGTGGCGATCGGCATCGACGATGCGGCCGAGAACGCGGATGTCCGCGCGGCGGTCGCGACCGTCGGCGATGCCGGCCCGATGCGCGCGCTGTGCCGCAGCGTCTGCGACAGCGAGCAGCCCGCCGACAGCGGGCCGCGCCGGTGGCTGTGTCCGCTCGGTCAGATCGTCGAGCATGGCGGCGTCTTCGCCTTCCAGAGTTCGCTCGGCGATCAGACGATCGTTCCGGGTCCCGGCCGCGTGCCCGGCTCGCCGGCGGTGTGCGTCGAGATCTCGGCCGAACCGCAGCGCCTAGTGCAGCTGCTCATGCGCCGCGACGGGATCGCGGTGGCGCCGGCTCCGATCCCGTCGGAAACGAGCCGTCGCATGACCATCGGTATCTCGGTCGATCCGATCGGGCTGCGCGAAACGTGGGACCTGCCGATCGCCTGTCCCACGATGCCCCCGGCGCGGATCTCGCTCTTCGACACCCTGCCGCCGACCACGTTGATGGCGGTCACGTTCCATGCCGATCCAGCGGCGACCGGACGGCTGGTTGCTCAGGCCTTGGAGGCCAATCCCGTCCTGCAGCTGCGGCTGCACGTGATGATGGCTCAGTTCGGTCTGCCGCCGCTGCCGGTCGTCTGCTCGGGGCTCGAGGGGGACACGTTGATCTATTGCGAAGATGGCGCGCCCTTTCCCTACATCACCATCGCCGCTGGCATGTCCGAGGACGTGGCGCGCAGCATCCTGCCCGTGTTCGCGATCGGGGTCGACATGACGCGCGTGCCCGACGGCGCCCTCAGCGGTTTCTTGGGCAAGGTTCCCTTCCAAGCCGGGTACAGCGAGGGTCAGCTCATCCTGACCACGAATCCGCAGGGGGTCGCAGGATTCGGCCGACGTCAGGGCGGCTTCACCAGTCTCCCCGAAGCCGAGCGGGCGATGGCCGAGCTGCCTCCGGGCGCGGTATTCGCGGGAATCAGCCGGAGCGGAGCCGCGAGTTCGGCACTTGCGCGCACCGCGCTCATGCCCTTCGCGCACATCGGTGTCCCGCAACTGTCGACCATGCCCCAGGACCTCGCCACGCATGCGCGGCATGGCTTCATCGCCGTCACCACGGGCGATCATGGCATGACACTCACGGCCGGAGGGCTGCTCGGCGGGCCGTTGTCGACGTACTCCCTCCTGGGCGGGGCGGCGTACGCGAATTATCTGCGCAACGTGCGGATCCTCGAGCGTCAGCTGCAGGACCTGCGCAATCGCCAGGCACGGACTTCGGATTCCGCCAAGCGCATGTGACGGTCGGGGGAGGGGCGCTTCCAGGGACAGGGCTGCGAAGCCAACAAAAAACCCCGGCGGATGCCGGGGTTTTCGTGCGTCACGGACGCGGAGGGATCACTTGGTGCCGGTGATGATGTTCGGATCCTTGAATTCGAGGATCTCCGCCCAGCCGAAGCCGGTGGCGATCAGCAGCGCGAGGAAGGCGATGACCACCAGCCACAGGTAGATTTTGTCTTGTTCTTCCATGGGTCGCTCCGTGCTGGGGGCTTAGAGCCGATTGGTGGCGAGGTCGCCCTGCTGGATCTGCAGGTTGTTAGTATTCCAGGATTCCGGGATGACGCGGCAGGCGATCATGTCGTTCATGACGCGCTCGACGCGGACCTTCACGATGTACTGGTTGTTCCGGTACACGATGAACTCGATGCCTTCGTCGACCTTCTCTTCCTTGCCGATCGTCAGCATGACCAGGTCCTGCTGGCCCTGGGGATTGGCGCGCACCGCGGCGACGACGGCCGCCAGATAGCGGTCGGAAGCGGTCTGATCGTTGACCTCGTTCCAGATCTTGGGGTAGCGCTCGCGGACCAGGCCCATCATGGCCTGGTTCTTCTTCAGCTCCTTGCCGAGCTCGTCGATGGCCTGGTTGCGCTGGTTCAGCTCGGTCTGGGCGTTGTTGAGATCGTCTTCGACCTCGGCGAGCTTGACGTTGAGGTTGAAGGCGACGGCGCGAGCGACCTGCGCGATGTGGGTCAGTTCGGCGTTGCGCTGGCGGACCATCTCCAGCGACTTCGACTGCGCCATGAAGTTCTCTTTGAGGGCGTTGTAGTCGGCTTCGCCCTTCTTGAGCTGCAGATCCTTGTTCTGGATCGTCTGGTTCAGGTCGGTGATGCGGCTTTCCTGCTCCTTCACCTTGGCCTGCAGTTCGGTCACCTGCGTGTTCAGGTTCACGACCTGGTTCTCGGCCTTGACCTTGTCCTTCGAATAGTTCGCGAGAGCCGCGTTCGAGGATTCGAGCTCGCCCTTGAGCTCCTTGGTGTCCAGGTCCCAGCGACGCTTCCAGTTCTCGCGGTTCGCGTACTGGGTCATCGTCGTGAACATGAACCCGAGGCACATGATCAAGATCAGGACGATGAAGACTTTAACGGTGGTACTCATTGGCTCCGGGCTCCCTGGGAAAGGTGCAAGCTACTTGGTCTCGGTTTCGGCGGCGTCTTTGGCGGCAGGCTCGTTCGTCGGGGCTTCCGTACCGGCGCGGCGGGCGTCGAGCGGATCCTTGCCGGCGCCAGCGCCACGGATGTCCAGGCGCTCCTGGATGAGGAACTGCTGCAGCGGTTCGTTGCCGATGCCCTTGCCGTGGCCGATGGCTTCGGAGGCCGCGGCGCGCACGCCGGCGTCCTCGTGCTGCAGGGCCTTCATAAGGATCGCCACCGAGGCATCGGTGGTCGGATCCAGCTGGCCGATGGCGTACAGGAAGGCGGAACGGACTTCCGGCTTCAGGACCCCGTCCTGGGCGCCATAGACGTCCGTGACCTTGGTGATCAGGCCCTTCACCGCGTCGCCGTCAGGTCCCTGCGCGACCATGCCCAAGGCACGGCAGGCCTGGATGCGCAGCGCATCGGCGCGGGCGTCCAGGGTCTTCGCGAGGGCTTCGCCGGCTTGCGACAGGCTGAATTGCGTGCGGGCGGGATCGGGGAACTGCAGGGCGACGGCGGCGCGCAGCGAGATGTCTTCCGCGGCTTCGCGGTTCACATTCGGCAGCTGCGCGTCCTTGAGCGCCATTTCGATCTTGCCATTGAGGTCGTCGGCGCTGAACGGCTTCTTGAGGAATCCGGCGACCTTGCCTTCGAATGCCTGCTGGATCTTCAGAGAGAGATCGGCGTCCTCGGGGAGCGAGATGAAGATCGGGGTCTTCTCGGAGCGCCAGTCCTTCTTGAACTTGTCGACCAGGGAACCGGCCTTCTGCTCGGGCACGTCAACCAGACCGCCATGCTCGTCCTGCACGCTGGGCAGCAGGTCGCCGGCGATGATGATCGCGTCCTTGATCGGGGACTCCTCGAGGCGTTGCATGGCCTCGAATCCGTCGACCGCAGTGTAGACCATGTAGCCCTTGCTGTGCAGCTGCTCGCGGGCGGTGTTGCGCTGGCGATAATCCTGGTCGATGACCATGACCACGCGCGTGCCCCATTCGCCGAGGGCATCCGCCAGGGTGGGGACGACCTTCTGCGCATTGAAGAACACCAGCGCGGGATCGAGGTGCGCCAGGGTGATGGCCGCCTGGTAGCGGACCTGCTTGTTGGGGTGGTCGAGCGCCGCGCAGAGCACGGTGCCGGACTTGTCCGGGGTCAGGCCTTCATCGGGCGTGGGCAGGCTGAGGTCGGCGCGCGCGATCCAGCGATCCTCGAGGATGCGCATCACGTAGGCGGCGACGTCGTAGCGCTCGGAGACGATGGACTGCTGGACCGCGTGGTACAGGTGGTCGCCGCCGAACATCTTGACGCGATTGCCCATCTCGGCGAGGGCCTTCACGCGCTCGTCGATGGCGTTCAGGTTCTCGTCGGGGAACTGCTCGGGGACCGTGCTCTCTTTGGCCAGGCGCAGGCGCGAAACGGCATCGACCGCCTGGGCCGACAGATCTGCGGCCAGCAGGGGGAAATATGCGGAGAATTCCGGGTAGGCGCGCATGCCGTCGTAGAGGAGCTCCTCGGCCATCAGCTCGTTCCACGCGTAGCGGGGAACACGCACGAACGAGAGCTTCTTGTCTCCCTCGGCCTTGTCGTCCCAGCGCCACATCATGCTCTCGTTGGAGACCATCTCGTCGTGGACCTGGTCGCTGTCGCGGAAATAGCGCAGCGCTTCGGTGAAATACATGCCGTCGGCGGCAGGCGCCTCGGACATCTTCGAGGCCTTGACGATGGCCTCGACGGTGTTGGCGATCACGCGCTTGGAGGTGGCGTCGGCGTCCTTGTCTCCCAGCAGCTGCTGCAGCTTCGGCAGGGCGCGCGGATCGCCGATGTCGGCCAGGATGCCGGCGATGCTCGCGACCAGGCGCTGATCCTTGGTCTTCAGCGCCTCGGTCAGGGCGACGACCGCGCGATACCCCATGCGGGTGAGGACGATGCGGCAATTGGTGCGCATCTCGTCCTGGCGATTGTCGTTCATGCGCCCGAGCAGGTGCGGGATGGCCACGGGGCCGACAGCGATCAGCTCGAGGGTCGAGACGATGCGCTCTTCCTCGCTGGCGGACAGCTTGTCCATCAGGAGGTTGATATAGGTGGGGCTGTAGCGCATCTCGCGCTGATAGATGCGCGCGCGGCGGAGGATGTCGCGCAGGACGTCCGAGAGCTCGTCCTTCTCTTCCATGCGCACCAGCAGCCCGTCGCCGGCGGCCTGGTAGAACTGGAAGAGGAGCTGATTGTCCGGCTCGAGCTTCAGCGCGCTGTGGAACGCGGTAGCCGCCTGTTTGTAGCGACCGGCGCGATACTGCTGGACTCCCTCGGCGAGCAGGCTCTTCGCCTGGTCATTGCCCGGGAAATTCTTGTCCGGCTGGAACGGCTGATCGGCGGCGGTCAGGCCCGTGGCAGAACCAGCCACCAGAGAGGCGGCGAGCAACACGGCGGCCAGCGGCTTGGGCATCAGAACCTCCTGATGGGGTGGGCTGGGGCCACGATCGCGGTGTCAAAGCTTCTGACACCCGTCACTTCCACCGGACCACCCCGCATGCGAGTCGGCATCATTCATGGGACGAGGAGATGCCTCAACGGAGTAGGGTAGTGCGATGGGGGCGGTGTATGATGGACCACGAGGCGCAAGTCCCAGTGCTGAAATGGAGAAACAGAGAACCGCGCGTCGCGCTCACGGGCCTTCAGACGCGGGTTTTCCCCCTGGACCCGGCGCCTGGCCGTCTTCCGCAGCCGGGCGGGATCGCCATCATGGGGCACCGCCATGCCCTCCATCACCCTGGCCGCTCCGGCGAAGATCAATCTCGCGCTCGAGATCCTCGGCCGACGCGCGGATGGCTACCATGCCATCGAGACGGTGTTCCAGACCCTCGAGCTGTGCGACCGCGTCACTATCAGCCTCGGCGATGGACCGGAGCCGCTGCGGCTCACGTGTTCGGATCCGACGCTTCCCGCGGAGGGCGGCAATCTCGCCTGGAAAGCGGCCGCGGCGGTGCGCGCGCGGATCTCCGGATTCCCGTCGATCGCCGTCGACCTGGTCAAACGGGTGCCTCACGGCGCAGGCCTGGGCGGAGGATCGAGCGACGCCGCCGCGGTGCTGCGGGGTCTCGCGCGGCTGGACCCACGGGTGGCGGCGCTCGACCTCGCGGCCATCGCCGCCGACCTCGGTTCGGACGTGCCCTTCTTCCTGGTCGGCGGCTCCGCCCACGCGACCGGCCGGGGCGAGGAGCTGACCCCGCTCCCGGACGCGCCGATGTCTGCCATCACCGTGCTGATGCCGGCGGCGGAGCTGCCCACGCCCGCGGTCTACCGCGAGCTCACCGACGCCGAACGTGGCCCGCGCCCGCTGGTCGGCAGCGCCCGATGGCGCGACCGTCTCGCCGCGGGTCCGGTCCATTCCCTGGCCTCCAACCGCCTCACGGCGCCAGCGCGCCGTCTATGCCCGGCCGTCGCGGCCCTGCTCGATCACCTGGAAAC
>JACCZE010000252.1 GCA_013696105.1 Planctomycetota bacterium
GAAGGGGGGCGCAGTGCCCCCCTTCGACCCCCGGGTACGGAGGGGGTGGCGTTCGCGCAGAGGCGGGTTTTTGACCTGCGGTCGCTCTCTTCCGCCTGGTCCATCGCTCCGCTTTTTCTTCGGAGAGGTAGAGTGCCATCTTCGACCCGGTGACGGATGGCGATGCCGGGGGTGAGGATCGGCGAATGGCCGCGGATCCTGGGCTCGACGGAGCGGGAATGGCACCATCATGAGCGGCCATGCGACGATTCCTGCTGTTGCTCGTCTTGGCCCTCGCACCGCCGGTGCCCGGCGCGGAGTCGATCATCCTCGCTACCACCACCAGCACCCAGGATTCGGGACTCCTGGATGTGCTGACGCCGGCGTTCACGGCTGAAACCGGCATCGAGGTCAAGGTCATCGCGGTCGGGACCGGAGCGGCGTTGAAGATGGGGGGCAGAGGTGACGCCGACGCGGTGCTGGTGCATGCGCCGGAAGCCGAACAGGTGTACGTGGACCGGGGCGACCTGATCGACGGCACGGCGGTCATGCACAATGAGTTCGTCATCGTCGGCCCGGCCGAGGATCCGGCGCGGGCGCGCAGCGAGTCCGGCGCGATCGCGGCGATGGCGGCGATCGCCCGCCACGGTGGTTTCGTGTCGCGGGGCGACGACTCGGGGACCCACAAGAAGGAGCTCGAGCTGTGGCACGCCGCGGGCGTCGACCCGGCGACGGTCCCCCGGCGCGAGGAGACCGGCCAGGGCATGGGCAGTACGCTGATCATCGCCTCCGAGAACCAGGGATATACCCTGACCGACACCAGCACCTGGCGCGTCCTGCGGCCGAAACTCGAACTCACGGTGATCTTCTCGGGCGACCCACCGCTCTTCAATCCGTACCACGCGCATGTAATCAACCCGGCGAAGCATCCGAGGGTCAAGCACGATAGCGCGCGGAAGTTCGTGGACTTTCTCGTCTCCGAGAACGGACGCGCGCTGATCGCCGGGTACAGGGTCGACGACGGCAAGCCGCTGTTCACTCCGCATCAGCACACGGCTCCCGCGCCGTGACGCGATGAGCGACCTCGCCGATGCGTTGCGCGAGCTGCCGCGCCTGCTCTTCGGTGGGGACGCCTCGGTGCGCGAGATCGCGCTGCGGACCCTGCTGGTGTCCGGCGTCGCCACGGGCCTGGCGACCTGCGCGGGCATACCCCTGGGGTATGCGTTGGCGCGCTGCCGATTCGCCGGCCGATCGTTCCTGCTGACCCTGGTCAACACCTTCATGGGGATGCCGCCGGTGCTGGTCGGACTGGTCGTCTGGCTGCTGCTGGTGCGCAGCGGGCCGCTCGGCGGGTGGGAGCTGATCTACACCAAGCAGGCGATGGTGCTGGCGCAGTTCGCCATCGCGCTGCCGCTGGTGATCGGCTTCACCGCGGCATCGATCCAGGCCCTGCCGCCGCAGCTGCCGGACCTCCTGACCATGCTCGGAGCCGGACGCCTGCGCATGCTGTGGCTGCTCGGGCGCGAGGCCAAGCTCGGCATCCTGGTGGCGATCCTCGCCGGCTTCGGCGCGATCATTTCGGAAGTCGGCGCCTCGATGGCGGTCGGGGGCAATCTGCAGTCGTCGACGCGCGTGCTCACCACCGCGATCGTGACCGAGACCGGCCGCGGCGAGACCGGACGTGCGCTCGCGCTCGGGTTCATCCTGCTGGGCATGGCCTTCGCCGTGAACCTCGCGCTCACCATCGTCCAGCAGCGGCGGAAGCAGTGACGCCCGAGGATCCTGCTGCCGCACCGAGCGTCCGCTGCGAGGGCCTGCGCTTTGCGCGCGCCGGACGGCAGGTGCTCGATCTCCCCGACGCACGGTTCCGCGGCGGGCGGATCACGGTGCTGAGCGGGCCGAACGGCAGCGGCAAGACCACGCTCCTGCGGCTCATCGCCGGTCTCGAGCGTCCGACCGCGGGCCGGGTCCTGGTCGGTGATCAGGAAGCCGGAGCGGGGACGCGGATGAAGACCGCGCTGTCGTTTCAGGATGCGGTGTTCCTCGACCGCAGCGTGCGCGAGAATCTCGAACTCGGCATGCGCCTGCGCGCGATCGCTCCGCTCCCGGGCGCCGAGCGGCTGCGCTCGCTGGTGAGCGACGCCGGCATCGGCCACTTGCTCGATCGTCGCGCCCGTCAGCTATCCGGCGGCGAAGGTCAGCTGGTGAACCTGGTGCGCGCGCTGAGCCTTGCCGCGCCGGTGACGCTGCTCGACGAGCCGTTCACCGGTCTGGATCCCGAGCATCGCGATGCGCTGGTGGCCCGGCTCCCCCAGTTGCTGCGCTCCTATGCGGCGACCGCCATCGTCGTCATCCATGATGCTACCATCGCACGTGCGATCGCCGACGACCGCGTCGTCCTCGGCCCGGACGGCCTCCTGGCTGCGCCGATGGGCGCATGAATCGGGTCGCGGATCGCCGCGCCGGCGTATGCTGTCGCCCGGGGACGACATGAGCGAAGACTCGGCACCTGAGCCCGACACGGATCGGGACGGTGAGGGCTGCGATTACCAGCGGGTGGCGCGCGCGATCCGGCATCTCGCCGAGCACCGCCGCGAGCAGCCCGGCCTGGCCGAGCTCGCGCGCGTGGTCGGCTTGAGCGAAGGTCACTTCCAGCGTATGTTCACGCGCTGGGCGGGAGTGTCCGCGAAGTCGTTCCTGCAGGTGCTGACGCTGGTCGACGCCAAGCGGCTGCTCCTGGATCGCAGCGTGCTCGCGACGAGCCTCGACGCCGGTCTCTCGGGACCGAGCAGGCTGCACGACCTGTTCGTGGGCTGCGAGGCGATGACGCCCGGGGAGTACCGCGCACGTGCCGCGGGAACGACCATCCGCTGGGAGGTCCATCCCACCCCGTTCGGCCACGGATTCTTCGCGGCCACCGAGCGCGGCCTGTGCTCGCTGGTGTTCCTGGACGGCCCGGTGGACGAGCCGCCCCAGACCATGCGCAGGAGCTGGTCCGGAGCGCGCTGGGTGCGGGATGCGGATGCCACGCGCGCGTATGCGGAAGAACTCGCCGCGCGCATGGGCGGTGCGGCCCCCAGGCCTTTGGCGCTGCTGTTGAAGGGGACGTCGATGCAGGTCCGGGTCTGGCGAGCCCTGATGAATCTTCCCGCCGGGCGCGTGGTCGCGTATGCGGATCTGGCCTCGGCCGCAGGCGCCTCTTCAGCCGTGCGCGCGGTCGGCACCGCGATCGGCGCCAATCCCATCGGCTACCTCATCCCCTGCCACCGCGTGATCCGCGCGAGCGGTGCGCTCGGCGGCTACCGCTGGGGCGAGGAGCGCAAACGCGTCATGCTCGCGCTGGAGGGGGCGCGGGGGAACCCGTAGAGCGTCCTCCGTGCTCCGTCCTCCGTGCTCCGTCGTCACCGACGACGTCCATCTCCTCAAGTTCCATGGGCGCGAGGTGATCACGGTGTCGCGACGGCGACGCTTGTGCCGTCCGACAGAGGACGGAGCACGGAGCGCGGAGCACGCTTCAGACCCCCATGCCGTCCGACGGAGCACAGAGGACGGAGCACTGAGCACGTTCCATTATTCTGGCTCGATCTTCACCGCGCAGAATTTGAATTCGGGGATCTTGCCCATGGGATCGAGCTCATCGATGGTGAGCAGATTCGCCGCCGCTTCGCGGAAGTGGAAAGGTAGGAACAGGGCGCCGCGGCATTCGCGCGCGGTGAGCTGCACCTTCACCCGCACGCTGCCGCGCCGGCTCGACACCCGCACCCAGGCGTCGTCGGCGATGCCGAGCGCGCGCGCGTCCTCGGGGTGCATGGCGATGTGGGCTTCGGGCTCGATCGCATCCAGCGCCTTGGCGCGGCGGGTCATGGTGCCGGTGTGCCAGTGCTCGAGCAGCCGGCCGGTGTTCAGCACGAAGGGATAGTCGGCGTCGGGCAGCTCCTTGGCCGCGGTCCATTCCGCGGGCACGAACTTCGCGCGGCCGTTGGCGGTGGGGAAGCCCTCGCCGAAAAGCACCACCGGCCCGTCGCTGTGCTCGGGATCCGGGTTCGGCCACAGCTTGCCGGTGGCGCCGAGATTGCCGTAGCTCAGGCCCTTGTACGACTCGGTGAGCGCGGCGAACTCGTCGAAGACCTGCGACGGCGAGTCGTAGTGCATCGGATAGCCCATGCGCGTCGAGACGTCGCAGATCACCTGCCAATCCAGGCGCGCCTGTCCGGGCGATGCGATCGCAGGACGGCCGATCTGCACGCGGCGGTCGGTGTTGGTGTAGGTTCCGAGCTTCTCGAGGTACGAGCTCGCTGGCAGGATCACGTCGGCGAATTCGGCGGTCTCGGTCAGGAAGATGTCCTGCACCACGAGGAACTCGAGGTTGGAGAGCGCCTTGCGCACCTTGTTGATGTTGGGATCCGACAGGAACGGGTTCTCGCCCATCACGTACATGCCCTTGATAGAGCCGTCGAGGGCGCCCTTGGTGATCTCGACCACCGTCAGGCCCTTGTGCGGGTCGAGCTTCTTCCCCCACGCGCGCTCGTACCGTCCGCGCACGGCGGGGTCTTCGACCGATTGGTAGTCGGGGAACATCATCGGGATCAGGCCCGAGTCGCTCGCCCCCTGGACGTTGTTCTGCCCGCGCAGGGGATGCAGGCCGCTTCCGGCCTTGCCGATGTTGCCGGTCAAGAGCGCGAGGGCGATCAGGCAGCGCGAATTGTTGGTGCCGTAGATGTGCTGCGAGATGCCCATGCCCCAGAAGATGATCGCGCCCTTGGCGCGGCCGAAGGTCAGGGCGGCCTCGCGGATCTGCTCGGGCGGGGCGCCGCAGATCTTCGAGGCCATCTCGGGGGTGTAGCGCGCGACCATCGCTTCGAGCGCGGCGACGTTCTCGGTGTGCTCGGCGATGTACGCGCGGTCCGCCAGCCCCTCGGCCAGGATCACGTGCATCATCGCGTTGTAGAAGGCGACGTCGGTGCCGGGCTTGATGCGGCAGAACAGGTGCGCGTGCTGGGCGATGTCGCCTTCGCGGGGATCGACCACGATCAGCTTGGTGCCGAGCTTAGCCGCCTGCTTGAAGAAGCTGGCCGCCACCGGGTGGTTGGCGGTGGTGTTGGTGCCGGCGAGCAGCGCGCACTCGGCGTTGGCGATGTCGCCATAGGTGGTGGTCACCGCGCCGCTGCCGATGCCCTCCATCAGCGCGGCGACGCTCGAGGCGTGGCACAGGCGCGTGCAGTGGTCGACGTTGTTGGTGCCCCAGGCCGCGCGCACCAGCTTCTGGAACAGGTAGGCTTCCTCGTTCGAGCATTTGGCGCTGCCGAAGCCGGCGAGCGCGTTCGGACCCGCGGTGTCGCGGATTTTGGACAATCTCGCCGCGACCAGGTCGAGCGCCTCGTCCCAGGTCGCTTCGCGGAAGGACGGCATGACCTCGGCATAATCGACCATGCCGCCGCCCCGGCGCCGGCCGTCGTTCTCACCGCGCACGTCGCGCGAGAGGCCGCCCTTGGGATAGGCCTCGGCGCGGCGGATCAGCGGCACGGTCAGGCGCTGCGGATGCTGGGCGTAGTCCCAGCCATAGCGGCCCTTCACGCACAGCCGCTGCTGGTTGCCGGGGCTGTCGCGGCCTTCGGCGTAGACGATGGAATTCAGCTTGGTGTCGACGTGGTAGGTGAGCGCGCAGCCGACGCCGCAATACGGGCAGACGCTGTCCACGGCCTTCAGCTCGGTCTTGGGCTTGAGCGGGGCGGCGATCGGCTTGCTGGTCAGCGCGCCGGTCGGGCACACCGCCGCGCATTCGCCGCACGACACGCAGGTGCTGGAGCCCATGGGGTTGTCGAGATCGAAGGCGATGCGCGCGGTGTAGCCCTTGCCGGTGCGGCCGATGACCTCGTTCGACTGGATGTCGTCGCAGGCGCGGATGCAGCGGTCGCAGAGGATGCAGGCCTGGTGGTCGACCGCGATCACCGCCGAGCTGTCGTCGCGCGGACGGGCGGACAGGTCGCCGCCGAAGCGCCCGCCGTAAGCCTGGTAGCGCTTGGCCAGCGCGGTGAGCTCGTTGCCACCGATGGTGGACTCCTTGGCGTCGACCCGCGGCTGGTCCGACATCAGGAGCTCGGTGAGCATCGCGCGGCTGCGCTCGACCTTTGCGCTCGTGGTGTCGACCTTCATGCCGTTCTCGCACGCGCGCACGCATGAGGCCGCCAGCACGCGCCCGCCGGTATCGACCACGCACATGCGGCACACGCCGACCGGGTTCAGCCGCCGATCATGGCACAGCACGGGGATGTCGATGCCGTTCTGCCGCGCCGCTTCCCAGATGGTGGTGCCCGTGGGCACGGTGACGGCCTTGCCATCGATGGTGAGAGCGGTGGTGGATGCGGTTGCCGGTGCGACGGTCATAGCGCCAATTCCTCGTACACCGTGTCGGGAAGCCAGCCGTCATCGGTCCAGCCGCGGGCGCGGTTATAGGCCCGGACCATGTCCTGCAAACGCTCGCGCGGGATCAGCGCACCCTTGGAGGCGCCGTCGGGCAGACCCTCGCTGAGGAAGCGCTTGGGCAGGGTGTCGGAGGCCGGGGTCCAGCCTTCGCGGATGTTGAAGGCCTTCTTGAGCGCGACGATGCGCGCAGAGGTGGCGACGAGCTCGGCTGCGGTCACATCCCAACCGGTGACCGCGCGCAGCATCGCCGCCGATTCGGCGTAGAGATCGGTGAACACCCCGCGCAGGAACTTGCACAGGATCAGCGCATCCATCAGCGCCGCGCGGTCCTCGGTACCCGCTGCCAGGCGCGCGGCCTCGGGCGAACCCTTGAGGCGGTCGACGGTGTCGGAGAAATCCAGCTCGTAGGCGCCGCTGCGGTTGTGGTCGGCGCCGCGGGTGCCGACCGCGAATCCCAGCGCCATGGTCTGGAGCGCGCGCGGTTCGTAGCCGGGAAGCTCCATGCCTTTGACCTGCGGCGCGAAATCGATCGAGCCCGAACCGATCGCTTCGGCGGCGCGCCGGGATCCTTCCGCCAGCAGAGCGCCGAGTCCGCGGCGGTGCGCGATGTCCTCGAGCAGGGCCATCAACCCCGCGGCGTCGCCGAAGCGCGGGCCCGCGATCAGGCCGCGCTCGGCGCACTCCATGGCGAAGGCGATGGTCCCGCCCGCGGAGATGGTATCCAGGCCGAGGTCGTCGCAGCGCTTCGAGGCGGCGAGCACCGCATCGGGATCGCCGATCCCGCACAGCGGGCCCAAGGCGAACACGTTCTCGTACTCGACCCGGACCGACTTCGCGTCGCCGAAGGCGTAGATGTGCTCGCAGCCGATGGTGCAGCTGGCGCACGAGCGCTTGGCCTTCGCACGGGTGGGGGCGAGCTGCTCGGCGGACAGCGCCGCCGCCTGGTCGAAGGTCCCCGACTGGAAGTTGCGCGTCGGCAGCGCCGCGAGGCGGTTGAACGCCAGCAGGTTGCCGACCGTGCCGAGCTCACGGTACTTCGCGGTCGCGGGTCCGAACGAGCGCTTGGACAGGTCCTTGGCGATGGCGAGCACGGCGGGCGCATCGCTCAGCTCGGTGCGGACCTCGCCGCGCACGACGATCGCCTTGAGCTTCTTCGCGCCCATCACCGCGCCGAGCCCACCACGGCCGGCGTGCCGGCCGTCGTTGGAGATCGTCGCGTAGCGCACCAGGTGCTCACCGGCGACGCCGATGGCCGCGACCGTGCCGTACGGGGCGAGCGCGGCGCACGCTTCCTCGGACGATCGTCCCCACAGGTCCGTCGGTCGCAGCGCGCCGTCGACCAGCACCGACGGCTGCGCGCACGCGCCGACCAGCACGATGGCGTCCACGCCCATGCGCTTGCCGTGGATGGCGAAGTGCGAGCTCGACAGCGAGTCGCTGATCATCCCGGTGAGCGGCGACTTGGCGACCACCGCGAACTTCGCCGAGGTGGTCAGCGGCGTGCCGACCAGCGGCGAGAACGCGAACACCAGCGCCGCCTCGGGCGCGAGCGGATCGACCCCCGCGGGTGACTCCCGGTGCAGGAGCCACGCCCCCAGGCCGACGCCGCCGAGGAAACGCCGCAGCACGGCTTCGTCGAGCGGGATGTAAGCCCCCGTGCCGGTGCCCAGGTCGAAGCGCCAATACCGCCCGTGGAATCCCGCGAACGTTTTCACCCGCCAACCGCCGCATCCATCAGCAGGATGCAGTCCCCGGCTCCGACCGGCAGGGACGCATCGCGCACGAAGGCCTGGCCGTTGAGCGACACCAGGATGTTCTTCGCGACCTCGCCGGCGGCGCGCAGGCGCAGCATGGGGAAGTCGCTCTGCACGCGGTCGAGGATCTCGCCGAGCGTGCCGGCATCGACGTCGATGGTCGCCGCGCCCGACGTGGTGCGCATCAGGCCGAAGAGTTCGACCTGGGCGCGCGCGCCGGGGTCGTCGCGGCGGACCGCGCCCAGGTATTCGTCCGGGGTGTTGAGGTTGCGCGTCGACTCGACCTCGGGCAGTTCGTCGGCTGCGACGCTGCGGAAGTCCGCGGCCTCGAGCAGGTGCAGGAGGCGCATGCGGCCGGCGGCGATCAGCGCGTCAGCGGTGGTGGTCAGCGCGCGCGGGTAGACGGCCGACAAGGGCTGCACGAAGCCCTCCACCACCGGCGCGGCGGCGCGTCCGAAGCCGAGCATGGTACGCACGAAGCCCGCGCTCAGGAACGGCGCGTCGGTGGCGGTGGCGAAGGCGAGGTCGTTGCTGGCGGCAGCCAACCCATCGCGCAGGCCGGACAGCGGTCCGAGCTTGGGTTCGCGGTCACGCACCACCACCGCGTCGAGCCTGGGCAGGTCGAGCTCCGACGAAGTCACGACCACCACGTCGTCGACCACCGTCCTCAACGTCGCGACCACGTGCTCGACCAGGGTGCGTCCGCGCCACGGCAGGAGCGCCTTGGGCCGCCCCATGCGCGAGGACAGCCCGCCACACAGTACGATCGCGGAATGGGCCATCGGGAACACCGTATGGTGGGGGAGGCGGAGACAACGCTGCGGGAATGCTCAGGGCGTGAAGCCGAGCGCACGCAGGCCGGCACGAGCCTCCTCGCTGACGAGGATGCGCTGGAAGGCCGCGACCGCGGGCCGCGATGCGCGGGTCCGGGGGATGGCGAAGTCGTAGCGTTCCTCGCGCAGGGCCCGGAATCCCAATCCGTAGAGCCGCGCCACCGGCTCGATGGCCACGCCCCAATCGGCTCGACCCTGTGCCACCGACGCCGCGACGGCGTTGTGGCTGCGCGCTTCGGAGTGGTAGCCCTCCGGGCGAGCCTGGCCCAGGAGCGCGTCGATCAGCACGCGCGTGCCGCTGCCGCGGTTGCGGTTGACCATGCGCGCGCGCGCGAGGTCCGGCTCGCTCGCGCGGAAGACCACGCCCTGCATCCGACGGTATCCGGGTACGAGGTCGACGTCCGCGGGCAGGAAGGGCGTGTTGTAGACCCCGGCGTCGTCGCACAGGTGCACCCCGGCGAGGTCGCACTCGCCCCGCCCGGCGGCGAGGAAGCCGCCCTGGCTGCCGACGGACATGGTCTTGGCGGAGAAGCCCTCGCGGCGCATGAGCGACAGGATCAGGTCCAACCCGACGCAGTGGCTGCCGATCACCACGAGATCGACGGGCGTGATCGCATCCGCGAGCAGGCGCACCGACACGCGCTCGCCCGCCTCGATCAGCTCGCGCTGCCGTCCCAGGGTGATGAAGCCGTCCGCGCGCGCGAAAGTGGTGACACTTCCCGAGCCGCGGCCCATCGGGTAGGCGACCAGGCCCGACGGGCCCTGGTGCAGGCCCACGAGCACGAATTCGGCGCGGCCCTTCTCGGCGTTCACCCGCATCGGCATGGTCGCCTCCCGGCTGGCTGCCGGCACGTTCGCCGCGCCGGCGAGCGCGCGCAGCACCGGCGCGACGAACTCCTGGAAGGTGAACACCGCGCTGGTGGGAAAGCCGGGCAGCACCGCGATGGGGACGCGTCCGGCGGCGGCAAGGCACAGGGGCTTGCCGGGCTTCAAGGCCACGCCGTGGCAGAGCACGGTGGCCATCGTGCGCACCGCCTGCACGCCGAGGTCGCCTTCGCCCTTCGAGGTGCCGCCGGAGAACACCACCGCGTCGCAGGCGAGCGCGCGCTGCAGCGCATCCGTGAGCGCCGTAAGCTGGTCGGGGATGACGCCCAGCGACACCGGCTCGCAGCCGATCTCGCGCACGCGATCGGACAGGATGCGCAGGTTGGAGTCGTACACCTGGCCGGGCGCGAGCGGCGTGCCGGGTGCCACGATCTCGTTGCCGGTCGAGAACACCGCCACGCGCGGCTTCCGGTAGACCGGCACCTCGGTCAGCCCCAGCGCCGCGAGCGTGCCGGTCTCGCGCGCGGTGAGCATCGTCCCCGCCCACAGCACGGTCTCGCCGCGACCGATGTCGCTGCCGGCGAAGCTGACGTTGGCGGAGGGGGTCAGCGCGCGCTGCACCGTTATCAGTCCGGGCCCGACATGGACGTGCTCGACCATCGCCACCGCGTCGGCTCCGCGCGGCATCATCCCGCCGGTGGCGATGCGCTGGGCATGGCCAGAGGGGACCTCGGCGAGGGGGCGATCTCCGGCGGCGATGCTTCCGGACATCAGCTGCACGCGTACGGGAGTCGCCTCCTCGGCGCCGAAGGTGTCGGCGGCGCGCAGCGCGAAGCCGTCGACGTTGGAGCGATCGAAGCCGGGCACGTCGATCGGCGAGGCGATCGCTCGAGCGAGGATGCGCCCGAGCGCCTGATCGAGCCCGACGAACTCCTCGCCCAACGGCTCCGGGCGGATCGCCTCGTGGAAGCGGCGGTGCGCCTCGTCCGCGTCGATGACCGCGAGGAAGGTCTCAGCCATAGAGGTGCACGACCACGGTGTCGCCGACGGCGAGGCCCTCGGCATCGCGCGGCACGATCACGCAGCCGTCGGCGCGCGTGGTCGAGGACAGGATCGAGGCGCCGCTGACCATCAGCGGTTCGACACGCCCATCGACCACGCGCACGCGCGCGTAGTCGACCCGGCCCGATTCGGAGGCGATCTTGCGCGCCAGCGGCAGGACGACCGTGCGGTAGGGCCAGGCGCGCGGCAGTCCGCCGAGCGCGCGGATCGCCGGACCGGCGAAGAAATCGTACGCGCACAGGCACGACACGGGATTGCCGGGGAGCAGGAAGACCGGCCGCTCGCCGATGAAGCCGATCCCGGCCGGGCTCGACGGACGCATCGCCACGCCGTGCACCGGCAGTTCGCCCAGCTCGGCGATGACCTGCGGGACGAAATCCTCCTGACCGACGGAGGATCCGCCCGAGATCACCACCACGTCGCCGCCGCAGGCGCTGATCGCGCTGCGCAGGGTCTGCAGATCGTCCCCGACGATGTCGCGACCCAGGACGATGCCCCCGTCGCGCTCGACCAGGGCCTGCAGCATCGGCGAGTTGGCGTCGACGATGCGGTGGCCGACCGGCTGCGATCCGGCGGGCAGCAGTTCATTGCCGGTGACCAGGATGTCGACCCGCGGCCGCCGATGGACCTCCACCGTCGCGACCCCTGCGGATGCCAGGACCCCGACATCCTGCGGACGCAGGCGGCGGGCGGCGGGCAGCAGCGCATCGCCCTCGCCGACATCCTCGCCGCGCTTCGAGACGTTCTTCCCGGGCGCGACCGGCGCGGCGACCGACAGCGCATCGCCCTCAAGCGATGCGTCCTCGGCCATCAGCAC
>JACCZE010000256.1 GCA_013696105.1 Planctomycetota bacterium
GAAGGGGGCATTTTGCCCCCTGGACAAAAAGTCGAAGTTGAAGAAACCCCGGCACAATAGCGGCCGCAGGTCGCGCCGGGTTTCTTCAACGCTAGCAGGCTGTTGTTTATCAACAGCCTGCTAGCCGCCGTGGGGCTCGAGCGAGGACGGATCGATGGCGGCATCCGCGCGCTGATAGCGGTAATCCAGCGAGATCCGCAGGCGATCGCGCGTGCGATTGTCCATCGCCGCGTGGATGGTGTGGCTGTGGAACAGAACGAGGTCCCCTGCTCGGTAATCCTCGCTCAGCCAGCGCAGGTCGAGATGATCCGTGCGCACGCCGTTGCCACCGGCACCGACGGTGGGCTCGTGCGGTAGGAAGCCCAGACGTTGCGAGCCTTCGAGCACGGCGAGACCTCCGAGCGCGGACGGACAATCGGCGGTCGGGATCCAGGCGGTATAGGTCTGCGTGCTGCCGCGGATGTAGAAGTAATCCTGGTGCGGCTGCGTCGTCGCAGCGACGTTTCCCGGATAACTGATGCGCGCGATGGTGCGACGGTGAGAGATCGCCGGGCCATCGAGCAGCATCGCGAACAGCGACAGCAGTCCCGGAGATCGCGACAGGTCGTTGAACGACGGCAGCGCGAGGAGCTTGCGGTAGAGCGTCATGTACTCGGCGTGATCGGGAAAGGCGCGTCCGGAATAGACGCCGTCGTCGAACGATGCATCCGAGTCGAGCCAGCCGTGCCCGGCGCAGAGCGCGAGGATGTCCCGACGGACCCGGGCAAGAGCCGCGACGTCGACCGCGTCACGGACGAACAGGTAGCCCTCGCGACGGAGCCGCTGGCGCAGAATCGCCGGAGCTTCCGACCTCGGGTCGCTCACGGCGAAGCGGCCAACCGGCTGCAAGTCGTGGATGAGCGGGGAACGGGAAGCCAGGGATGTCGTCATTTTGTCTTTTCCATCTCCAGGTGAGCTTGATTCATGATCATGATGTGATTTATACTTATGAAACGTGACGATCGCCATGGACGCGACGACTCTTTTTTGTAGTATCCGGCAGATGGCCCCTACCCGCTTCGACCTCTTGGCGACGCCGCCGCTACCGCTGCTCGCGAACTTCTACCCGTTCAGGCGCGGCGAGATCGCGGGACCGCACTGGAGCGCGAGCGACCTGTACCTGGCGACGACCCAGGGTACGGGCGTCGTGCGGGTGGGACCCGAACGCTTCACGCTCGAGGCGGGATCGCTCCTCCATGTGCCCTGGTCCGCCCCGGTCGAATACCACGCGGACCGCCGGCAGCCGTTCGTGCTGATCGGCGTGCATCTCGCCTACGACGCCTGGTCGCAGCGGGAGTCGTCTCCCCCTCTGCACGCGCGCGCCGGCACCGACTTCGCCCGCCGATCGATGCAGGATCCGCCGACAGCCCAGCCATTCGACGGTCCGTTCGTCCTGCCCAGCGACGGGACATCGCGCTGCATCGATCTGGCGACGGAGCTGGCGCAGGCATTCTCCGATCATGCCGACGTCGATCGCTCAGCCCGGCTGCGTGCGCTCGCTCTGCGCTTCCTGATTGAAGTACGCGCGCAGCGGCGCGGCGCGGCGCGATCGGCGGATCATCCCGCCGCGGGGACGGTGCGGAAACTGGTATCGTGGCTCGAACTCAGCCTGGCGAGCCCGATCTCGCGGCCCGAGATGGCCGCGCGCGCCGGCATGAGCGAGACTGCGCTGGCCGCAGCTTTCCGCGCCGTGACCGGAGCATCGCCGATCGACTACCTGATCGAGTTGCGGTTGAGCCATGCGGCGCGCCTGCTGCGGACCAGCACGCTGCGCGTCGGCGACATCGCCCGACGCGTCGGCATCCCGGACATCTACCATTTCTCGAAGTTGTTCAAGAAACGCAAAGGTCTGCCCCCTCTGCGCTACCGGGCGCGGATGTTCCCATGATCGGGGTCACGAGATGCGGCGCAGCCGCTCGCTGCGCTTCTTCGCCTGCTGCTTGGGGGCGTGACGATTGCCCGACCGGTCCTCGATGCCCTCGATGAACTCGGCGACACGCTCGTATACGAGTCCGCTGCCCTCGCCCCGGACGATGCAGTGGCGAGAGAACGACATCGGCGCGAACTCCTTGGTATCGCCTACCAGATGGTCGATGATCCAACGCCCGCTGGATGGATCGACCACCGGATCCTGATCGGCCTGGATCACCAACGCGGGACAGCGGATCGCGGAGATTTCGCTGCGCGCCGCGGCCATCAGCCGCTCGAGCTCGTGCAGCCCGTGGACGTAATTCCGATCATAGTTGGTCTCTGGCCACTCGGGATGGTTCTCGACGAAATCCACGTGCGCCAGCTGGTGGATATGCAGCTTGTCGAGCAGGTGGTTCCACCCATCGACCACAGGCGCGAGGTGGCTGGCCCGGTCGACCAGCTTCGCGGGCGCGTTGATCGCGAACACGCCCGCAACCGCAGAACCCTTGCGCGCCGCGGTCACCAGCGCGAGCAAGCCCCCGGTCGAGAACCCGCCGACGATGACCTCCTCGCAGAGGTTGCTCATCACCGCATACGCGCGGTCGTACGACTCCACCCAATCCAGCCATGAGACGTTCTTCAGCTGCTCGGGCGAGGTGCCGTGCCCCTTCATGCGCACCACGTAGACCGGGAAACCGAGATCATTGAGGTACTGCGCGAGCGGCCGCACCTCGGCGCACGAGGCGAGATAGCCGTGGCAGAGGACGATTCCCACGGGTTTTCGTCCGGGAAGCAGGAACGGCCGTCCCACCTCGGGCCCTTTCTTGTGCGGGGTATCCGGGGCCGCCTCGTACTCGCGCGCGAACAACGCCTGATCCTCTTCCTGCAGGAGTGCGGTTGCGCGCGCACGCAGCTGCGCCACCGGAAGGTTGACCAGCACCCGCACGTTCTTCACCACCTCGCGCAGCGGTTCGAGCTCGTTGGCGATCACCGCTATGGTGTTCTTCAGGCGGATGTCGTGGAACGTGTGCGCCTTCTCGAGCGCCTCGTGGTCGACGAGGTAGTATCGGTCCTTGATCGCCAGCACGCCCTCGTCGATCGCCAACTGACGGATGTTCTCGAGCAGAGGATAGCTCTCGTCCGCGACGATCGACTGCAGACGACCGGCGAGGCTCTTGTGGCGGCGACGGTTTCCCGAGGCCTGCAACTCGCGCGCGGCGAGGAACAGCGCGAGATGAAATGCCTCGATCTCGCAGCGATCACGCGCGAGCTCGCGCAGCCCCATGCAGAACAGGTGGTCGAGATTGACGGTCAGGCGGGTGTAGATCTCGCTCATGAAGCGATTCGTCAGCCGCGTGCGCAGCGCATCGGTGATGGTGCGGACCTTCTCCTCCTCGTCGATGTCCCCGAGAGCGCGCAACGTCGGCCGCAGCAGATCGCGGTAGCGGTCGAGCGGGATCGGTTTGCCGAAATACATGCTGATGTCGGTCTTATCCAACAGAAGACCGCCCTCGATCATCAACTCGTCCTCCAGACGCGCCGGCAGGTCCTTGATGAAATAGCGCGCGACGCGGTAGAGGAGGTTCTTGCTCGGGCGTATCGGATAATACGTGATGTTGATCGGCACCACCGACAGCTGCTCGGTGGGCATCCGTTCCGGACCCTTGAGATGGAACTTCTCCTCGTATGCGCGGCGCTTGGTGTCATCGGCTCGGCGGCACGCGTCGAGGTAGAGCTCTTTGTAGATTTCCGCCTGCAGCGCCATCACCGCCGCGCCGGTGTGCGGCGGGCCGACGCGATCAGGGCTGTTGATCGCGAACTTGCCCTTTTCCCAGGTCTTCTTGTCCTTGATCATCGAACCTTCGGGATAGATGACCCAATCGTTCACCCCGCTCATCAGGTCCTGGACGATGGTGTGCTTGACGTCCGGATCCTTGGTCGACATCGCACCGATGGAGCGCAGGTAATCCCCGAATTTTCCACGGAAGAGCGAGTGGTGCGCGAGCGAGTGCACGTTCCGCCCGGCGTAGCGATCGATGATGTAGGGCAGGATGAAGGTCTCGAAACGCGTGAAGTGGTTGGACACGAACAGGATCGGGCCGGAGCCCAGGTGCTGCGTGCCTTCGACGCGGATGTGCGACTTCAGCAGCGATTCCACCACGCGCAGCGCGATGCCGGTGGCGCGCCTGGTGTAGTTGCCCGAATCCTGCCACGGGCCCGGTTTGGGCGTGCGCATCTTGTTGCGCTGCCTGGGATCACCTTCCGGCGGTCCGCCGAACGGCCCGACATCAGCGGGAGTGATGCCGCGTTCGGTCACCGGGCGCACCCGCAGGCAGCGGGGCCACCCCCAAGGCGACTCGCGCGCGGCAGCGATCCCCGTCCTATGCCGTGGTGGCGTTGCGGATCGATCATGCCGTCAATCTTTCGGACCGATCCACGAGATGCCCTGCTCGAGCCACTTCATCTCGCCGGCGAGCACCTGCTTGGCGATCCCGTTCATCATTTTATCGTCGTTGTTCGACAGCTTCTTGAAGTGGTCCTCGATGCGGCGCGCCGATTCGCGGCAGAAATAATCCGCCAGGATGGTCGGCGTCGCGTCGCCTGGATTGGCGTTGAACAGCGACTTGGCGTAGCTGCAGGTCGCCGACATCGCGCACAGCTCGGTGCCGATCTCCATCAGGTGGCCGAGCAGCACTTGTTTGCGCTCGAGCTTGTCGCGGTAGAGGCCCATGTAGTGGAAGATCGTGCGCGCCAGGCGGTGCGCAGTCGAGTGCGCGTACTGGAAGTGGCTCGCGAGCGGGCCCATCTCGTCGTGCTGCGACCACAGGCTGGAGTTCACCCACTGGTTGATGTACCAGCCGCTATAGAACGACGCGAGCTTGGCTCCCGCCTTCATCTTCACGCCGACGGGGTTCTGCGCCTTGAGGATGTCGGTGGCGAGCTTCAGGTGCGGATCCATCGCCTCGCGCGCCAGGAACAGGCGCATGATCTCTGAGGTGCCTTCGATGATCATGTTGATGCGGCAGTCGCGCATCATGCGCTCGACCGGATACGGGGCTTCGCCGCGCGCCTTCAGCGACGACGCCTTTTCGTAACCGCGGCCGCCGCGCATCTGCATGGTCATGTCGACGATCTTCCAGGCCATCTCCGAGCAGAAGAGCTTGGCCATCGCCGCTTCGATGCGGATGTCCACGTCGTGCTGATCCGCCCAGTGCGAGGTCAGCCAGCTCACCGCCTCCATCGCCAGGGTGGTCGAGCTGATGAAGGCCAGCTTCTCGCGACCGGCCTCGTGCTGGCCGATCGGCAGGCCCCATTGCACGCGTTCGTTGCCCCAGCGCCGGCAGATCGACAGGCATTGCTTGGCCATGCCGGTGCAGGCCGCGGGCAAGGTCAGGCGGCCGGTGTTGAGCGTGGTCAGCGCGAGCTTCAGGCCTTTGCCCTCGCCCCACAGGACGTTCTCGACCGGCACCTTCACGTCGTTGAACTTCAAGAGGCCGTTCTGGATGGCGCGGATGCCCATGAAATCGCAGCGATGCGTCACCTGGATGCCGGGCATCGACTTCTCGACGATCAGGGCGGTGATCTGCTGGCGTTCCTTGCCGTTGACGATCTTCGGCTCCGTGCGGCACATCACGACCAGGATGTCGGCGATCGGCCCGTTGGTGCACCACAGCTTCTCTCCATTGAGGATGAAGTGCTTCCCGTCGGGGGTCTTCTTCGCCGTGGTGGTCATCTTCGAGGGGTCAGAGCCGACCGACGGCTCGGTCAACGCGAAGGCCGATATGGCATCCTTGCGGAAGCGTGGGAAGTACGCCTTCTTCTGCTCCTCGGTTCCGAACAGCTTCAAGGGTTGCGGCACGCCGATCGATTGGTGGGCCGAGATCAGCACCGCGGTCGAACCGCAGTAGCTCGCGATCATCATCATCACGCGGTTGTAGTTCACCTGGGTGAAGCCCATTCCGCCATACTGCTTCGGCACCTTCATCGCGAAGACGCCCATCTCGAACAGGCCATCGATCACGTTCTGCGGGATGGTGCGGCTCGCGTCGACCTCCTCGGCATCGAGGTTGGCCTTCAGGAAGGCATCGACCTTGGCAACGTACTCGTCGCCGATCCGCTTGTCCTCGGGCGACTGGGTGGGGAAGGTCGCGAACGACGAGGGATCGAAGGTGCCCATGAACAGCTGCTGGGCGAAGCTCGCCTTGGTCCATTGCGATTCGCGCGCCGACTCGGCGACTTCCATCGCCTGGCGCTTGTCCTCGCTCATCTTCGACGTGTCGATCGCCATCTCCTGGTCGCCGTCGGCGTGGCGTTTGGCCATGTCCGCGCTCACGATCGGGGTCGAGGCCTTCTTCTTGTCATCGACGTCTGCAGGCATGGGGTCTTCCTTGATGGATCGGGTCGCTCGGATGCTCGGATCGTTCAGATGAAGAATCGCTCGCCGCGCGCGGCCATGCCGACCAGCAGATCGGCGGGCTTGAAGCGCTCGCCATGGCGTTCCTGCAGGCGCTTCAGCCGGTCGACCACCACGTTGATGCCGAGCTGATCGGCATAGTGGAGCGGTCCACCGCGCTGCGGCGGAAAGCCGGTGCCCATGACCATCGCGAGATCGAGGAACGCGGGCTTGGCGATGACATGCTCCTCGATGCAGCGCGCCGATTCGTTGATCGTGGTCAGCATGCAGCGGTCGACGACCTCGTCCGGCGCGATCGCGCGCGGCGTGATGCCCAGCTTGTCGCGCACCTGCTTCACGCCGGTGGCGATCTCGGGATTGATGCGCTTGGAATCGTTGTCGTGGATGTAGAAGCCACGCTTGGCTTTGGCACCGAGCAGCTTGAGGTCGTGCGCGATGAATTCGAGCACGGGCGCCACCTTCATGCGCTCGCCGTAGCCCACGGCGAGGATCTTCGCCACCTTGGTGCCGACGTCGATGCCGACCTCGTCGGTGAGCGTGAACGGGCCCATGGGCATGCCGAAGCGGTAGATCGCCCGGTCCATCGCCTCGGGGTCGCCGCCCTCCTGCAGGATCCACGCCGCCTCGTTCATGTACGGCAGCAGGATGCGGTTGACCAGGAATCCGGGGCAGTCCTTCACCACCACCGCGGTCTTTCCGCAGCGCCGCGCCAGGGTCACGATCATCGCCACCGCCTCGGGACTCGAGGCTGAGCCGGGGATGACCTCGACCAATGGCATGCGGTTGACGGGATTGAAGAAATGCATGCCGACGAAGCGTTCGGGCTTGGCCAGCGCCGTGGCCATCTCGGTGATCGACAGCGAGGAGGTGTTGCTGGCGATGACCGTGTCCGGCCGGACGTGGCCCTCGAGCTCGGCGAAGACCTTCTTCTTCACCTCCATCGATTCGACCACGGCCTCGACCACCACGTCGACGTGCGCCATGCCCTTGAAGTCGATGGCGCCGCTGATGCGGTGCATGCGCACCGACGCCTCGCCCTCCTTGAGCTTGCGAATCTTGACCAGCTGGCGGTTGTAGTCGTTCGCGGTATGGAACGCCTTCGCCACCGCCTCCCAGGTGATGTCCTTCACGCGCACCGAGATGTCATTGGAGGCGAACAGCCAGGCGATGCCTCCGCCCATGACGCCGGCACCGAGCACCGCCGCCTGCTTGACCGGGGGCGCGTCGCGCTTGCCGCCGTCGGCTTTCTTCAGCGCCTCGCCGGCGAAGAAGCAATCGACCAGGCATTTGCAGGATGTGG
>JACCZE010000260.1 GCA_013696105.1 Planctomycetota bacterium
CTTGAGCGTGGCGTCCGTCTCGATGAACGCGCCGACGCCCAGGCCGCGGCCGGTCAAGCCGTTCGCCACGGACATCGGCGCGGGCACCGCGGCGGTACGCACGGCGAGCTTGGGCGGCTGGGTTTCGAAACTGTCGTTGTAGAGCGTGATCTGGCTGACGCCCAGGATCTGGCGGTCGCCTTTGCGGATCTCGATCATCACCGGCGCGCCGCTCGAGCGGGCGGTGTGCCGCGCCTGACGGATGATGTCTGCGACCAGGTGCTCGGTGGCGATCAGCGCGTTGACCTTGGGGGTGTGCATGACCGCGCCGATGCTCAGCCCGAGCAGCACCATCATGATGCCGATCACCACCAGCATCTCGAGCAGGGTGAACGCAGCGCGCGCGCGGAGCATCAGCCGACCAGGTTCCGGTGCGCGTTCATTTCTTGGTCCAGTTGCCGATGTCGTCACTGGAATCCTTGCCGAACTCATCCTTCAGATTGGGGCCGGTCGACCAGACCTGGAACGAATCGGGGTTGCGTGGCGGGTCGGCGTCGATGACCTCGGGTGCTCCGGCAGTGTAGGGGTAGTACTGCACGGGGCGGTAGCGTAGGACCTTCTTCCAGGGGTCTTCGAGCGGGCCGCCGAAATGCTCGCGATCGACCGAGCGCAGGCGGGTCACCAGTTCGGTGGCGACGGTCTCCCATTGCGCCGTGGTGAGCGTCGTGGCCGCGACCGGCGTCGCGCCGGGCATGAACACGCCCTTCATGGTGGGGGAATCGGGGTGGGCGCCGTTGAGGTTGCGGTAGTGGTCGCAGGCGGCGACCACCTGCATGATCAGGGTCTTGCATTTGGCCTTCTGGGCCTGGACCTGGATCAGCCGGATGGCCGGGAAGAGCATCCCCAAGAGCACCATGATGATGCCGATGACGACCAGCAGTTCCATCAGGGTGAAGCCGGATCGGCGCATGGGGACTCCCGAGGAATGGTCTACGCCCGGCCACTGCCGGCGTTGCCGCCAGAATCGCCTCGCAGGCACGCAAGTCCAAGGATTCGCAGGGGTTCGATCGCAGGCGCCGAGGACGCCTGCGGAGCGCCATACCAGACACCAGGTCCAGGGATCGACCTATCCCCGTATGGCGCGCCGTGGATGGGATGGAGGTCGACCGAGGACGGAGAACGGAGGACGGAGGACCCGGGATTTCCCCGTCACTCGTCGCCTTCCTCGAAGCACACCAGGTGCCCGGTCTTCAGGGGGACGAATACCCTGCCATCCTTCGCGATGGGTCCACCGACGGCCGGACTGCCGAGATCGGCCTTCCAGCGCTCACTGCCGGTCTGCGGATCGAGGCAGCGCAGAACGCCATTGGCGTCGGCCACATACACCCCATTGGAGCCGATCGCGGGAGATCCCGCGATGGCGCCCAGAGCGCCTTGCAGGGGGAAGCGCCAGAGCAGCTGGCCCGGATGGGAGAGGTCGAGAGCCATGACCCGGCCCTCGGCGACCGAGACGTAGGCGACCGATTTCTCGTTCTTGCACACGGGAGTGGTCGGCTGCGTGCCGTTGATCGGCCACGATCCGAGGATGCGCTTGGTGTCGGGTACGCGCGGATCGGCGTCGATCGCCATGATCAGCCCGGTCATGTCGCTCAGCAGGATGGCCGGCCGTCCGGCGACGACGCTCTTCACCGGCCGTCCGATGATGTCGCCTTGGGTGGTGACCGAGTACAGGCGGCGAGGGGCGCTGACCTCGGTGATCGAGGAGATGTCGAACACCATCAGGTTGTTGCCCGCTGGAACGTAGAGCAGGGCCCCGCCAGCGAGGTGGTCGACGAACGGTGCGCCGGTGATGTCGGCACTTCCCTCGAGGCGCGGATAGGGCTTCGCGCGGCCGGAAGGATCGACTTCGAGCACGACCAGCCCGGCCTTGAAGGTGGCGGCGAAGACCAGCAGCTGGCCGGGCTTGATCTCGTGCTCCTGCACCCAGATCTGGCCGGTGAGGCGGTTCGCAGCGGCGTTCGCGTTCTCGGGCCATGACCATTGCACGATGCGCGAATTGACGTCGACCGCGAAGACATGGTCGCCGAGCACGACGTACGCGCGATCCTGG
>JACCZE010000277.1 GCA_013696105.1 Planctomycetota bacterium
GTGGCGTGCAGCGCTTCGGCATAGGCCGAGCGCACCGAGCGGCGCAATGCGCGGATCGCGAGTTCGCGCTCGACGCGCGCGAGCGCGATTCCCGCGAAGGCGGCGGAGGCGCGCGCTGCGCGCTTGCCGGGAAATTCGATGGGCTGGGTGAGTTCGACCGCACCGATGCGCTCGTCGCCAGCGCCAGCGCGCGATCGCGCCCGGCCGCCCGAGACCGCGACCCGTGGATTGGGATACGCCCGCGCCTGCTGCGCTTCGCCGCTCGCCACGGCTTCGCCGGCCGCAGCGGCGAGGCCGAGGGGATGAGTCTTCTCGGCGAGATCGCACGCCTGACGTACCGAGATCGGATCGGGCGTTGTCCGGGCAGTCGGTGGCGTCTCGACCGCAACACGTACCGGCAGCGTGGTCGGCGACCTATCGGTGATCGTTGGTGAGAAGGCGCGATCGACCTCCGGGCGCGGCCCGGCAACGCTCATCGCCGGGGTCGGTCGATCGGGAGCGCAGGCCGCGAGCGCCAACACTGGCAGCGCGACCGCGAGGGTGCGGAACAGCATGGGTCATCATCCTGGAGGGCCGTGCGGCCGGTTCGATCCGGATGGGCGGGTGCCTATCCGGCCAGGACGATCAACAGCGGATGACGATGGTGCGCAGCTGCCGCAATGCGTGCGGCGGAGACGGCGCGGGATCGATCGACGCGCGCTGAGCGGACCCGACCGACCGCGCCGACGGCCATGCCGAGCGTGCGATTCCCAGGCCGGAATCGCGGGGCGCTTGCGGCAGGAACGGTGCCACCGCGGCGGGATTGGCGATCATGAGATCGGTGCATCCCGTGCAGCACGGCGCCGTCGCCGTATCCAGGGACTGCGCATCCACCGGCTCGGTCTCACCCGGACAGCAGGTCGCTTGTGCGGATTCGAGTGCGATGCGGCCGGAATCCTCCCAGCACAGGACGCTGCCGTCCGGCAAGCCGCCCAGCAACGCCTGCAGCAGCAGCGCCAGGATGGCCAGGCAATCGATCCAGCGTACCTGCCTGCGACCCATGACGTCCATGATGGCTAGGAACGGCATCCGGCAAGGACCAAGCAGCGTCTCATCGGACCGATGGCTCGCGTGGTGCGGCCACACGCATGGCGGTGGCGTCCACCGCCATGCGCGCGGCCGATGGCTACGACCGGTTCAGCCACAAGTCAGCCACAAGAAGGACGAGTGCATCACGGTCGTGCTGAAGTCCTAGGGCGTCGGCCGATCCCCTGCATGAGCTGGGCAATGGACGGTCGCCTGATCGCTGCCTCGGTTCCAGGGCATCCGGGCGATCAGCATGCCCATCATGCAGGTGTCGGTGATGCCCGCGACCACCAGCCCGGCACCAACGAAAGCGCTCAGGCCGAATCCCGCAGGGTGCACGAACCAGCCTACCACGACGCCGACGACCACCAGCGCGCCGGCGGCGATGCGCACCTGGCGCTCGAGCGAGACGGCCTTCTTCCCACGGACCACCGGATGTCCCGCCTGCACCCAAGCATCGGTGCCGCCGGCGATCACGACGATGTCATGGATGCCCGCGTCGCGGAAGCTGCTCGCGGCCATGCGCGCGCGCGCGCCGGAGCGGCAGAGCAGGTGCAGCGGCCGCTCACGGTGTTTCCGCGCCGCATCGACGGCCGCCGGATCCAGGCGATCGAGGGGGACGCACGACGCACCGGCCGCATGCACCTCGCGGAATTCGGCGTGCGTGCGGACGTCGATCAGGTCGAACGCTGCGACATCTCCGGGGGAGATGTCGGACGGATGGACCTCGAGTAGGGCGGGGGGATAGGGTGGGGCCATGCTCCCATGCTGCCGGCGATGCGGGGGTCGCAACCGCGATGCCGAGGGACGGATTCGGCTCCTGTGTGTCTGGGATTCGTAGATTTCGCCGAGCCGTAGCAGGCACAGTCACTACAAGTCCACCCAACCTGCTCTCCAGCGGGTGGACGGACCGGTCGATCCGTCGTCTCTCCACCCATCGATCCGTGGAACACCGCATGAAGCCATCCTACCGCATCCTCCTCCTTGCCGCCGCCGTCGCGTTCTGCGCCACCGGGTGCGGAGAGAATAACGACAAGGGCGTCGGCGAGCGCAGCGGCGAGGCCGTCGACAAGGCTGCTCACGACACCGGCGAGGCGGTGGAGAAGGCTGCCGACAAGACCGGCGACGCGGTCCAGGAAGGTGCCGACAAGGTCGAAGACGCGGCCAAATAGACGAGACGCTCTGCACCGCCCAGCCCGGCGCGTCTCGTGCGCACGGGCTGGCGCGGTGACATCGAGTCGCCGCTCGGAGCGTGCCGCGCCGATTGATGATTGATGATTGATGATGGTGATGATGATGGTGATGGTGAGAGCTGCAGCTCCGGCGACCCCGAGCTCGGCCGTCACAGTTCCAAAGTTCGATGATGTATCGTCTTTCCCCACCCGCGGATTGCGTGGCGGCAGAGCGATCCATGGTGCCGCGACCATGCGCATCCCCACCCTGCTCCTCCTCGCCGCCTCCTCACTCCCCCTGTCGGCCGCCCAGCTGGTCAGCGTCGGCACGTCCGTCGTCTTCCCTGAAGCCGACTGCATCCTGCGCGACATCAGCGACGACGCGCGCTACGTGCTGTTCGAGAGCGACTCCCGCAGGCTCACGCCGTCGCTGATCTTCCCGCCCGAGTACGGCGTGTATCTGCGCGACACGGTGACCTTCACCACCCGCCTCATCGCGCCCCTGTACCGCGACGATGCGCTTCCGGGCGCGCAGGGATCGCTCAGCGGCACTGGCCGCTTCGTCGCGTTCACGTTCCTGCCCTTTCCCGTGAGCCGCACCTACCAGATCTCGCTGTTCGACACGGAGGCCGGCAGCAGCTGGGTGAGCACGGACTCGGCGGGGACCCTGGGCAACGACGCATCGCAGCACGCATCGCTCAACGGCGATGGACGCTTCATCGCGTTCGCGTCGCTCGCCGACAATCTCACCAGCGATGGCGCGAGCGGCATCCGGGTCAGTGACATCTTCCTCAAGGACCGCAGCACCGGTGCGACCGATTGCCTGAGCCTGTCGCCCAGCGGGGCCGCCGACACCGGCGACAGCACCCGTCCCGCGATCTCGCGCAACGGTCGCCGTGTGGCGTTCCACTCCACGTCCCGGCAGCTGGTCGCCGGAACTCCCGCCGACATGGTCGCCGGGCTGTTCGTCCACGACCGCTTCGCGCACACCACGGTGCGCGCAGATGCATCGGACGCGGGAACGCCCGGCAACCTGCCGCCGCGCGGGCTCGATCGTCCCGCGCTGAGCGCGGAAGGCCGCTACGTCGCGTTCTCGTCGCAGGCCGACAACCTGGTCGCGGGCGATACCAACGGACATACGGATGTGTTCGTGCGCGATCTGACCCTCGGCCGGACCGTACGGGCGAGCGTCGCCACCGGCGGCGGCCAAGCCGACGGCATCAGCTTCGATCCGTCGATCAGCAACGACGGTCGCTACGTCTGCTTCCGTTCCGATGCCACGAATCTGGTCATCGGCGACACCAACGCCCGCGTCGATGTCTTCGTGCGCGATCTGGTCGCGGGCACCACCATCCGCGTGCATTACGGTCTGGACGGCATTCAGGCCAATGGCGACGCCGTCATCTCTGCCCAGATCTGCGGTGACGGCTTCGCGGTCGCGTACACGTCAGATGCGACCAACCTCATCGGCAGCTATGACCACCGCGGCGTCTACTTGGCCGCCAACGATCCGCGCGTGTCCTCGCCGCCGGAAACGGCCGCGGCGCGGCTCTACGTCCGCATCCTCATCGCGTACATCCGCGGACACTTCTTCCGCTTGCGGATCCCGAGCGCGAACGGTTGAGGCCGAGCGGCGGTTTCGGCGGAGTCGCCGCCGCGGACTCAGCGCGTCGCCCCTTGCTGGGCGAGGAATCGCGCCACTGCCTCCGTCCGATGCTGGTTCGCGGTCGCCAACGGAGTCAGGCCGGCATGATCGAGCATCGATCGCGCCACCGTGCGTCAGCAGCAGGTCGACGACCTCGGCCGACGTGCCGCCTGCTCGCCGGAAGCTGCGAACCAGACGCCGGTCGGCGTACCGGTCAGGTGTCAATGTGCCATTGCGGCGATCACCGCCGGCGAGCAGTCATCGGCCGGATCGATGCGCCGCACCTCGCGGTGCGAGACCCACGCTGCCGCGCGCCGCAGCATCTCGCGCGCACCGAACGCCTCGTAGGTGCGTTCGCTGTGCCCGAGCAGGGTCTGGAAGACGCGACCGCTTCCGTAGCGGTAGACCCAGGCGAGGGGTTCGTCCCGGCCGGTCACGACCGAGCGCGCGATCAGGAGCGGTTGGATCGGCTCGTCACCGCGCTGCTTCACGTACAGTTCGTCTTCGAGAACGAACGCTGCGAGGCCGTCGACGATCGCGTGATCGCCACGCGGACGGGCGATGAACCGCCCGTAATCATCGTGGGTGCTGGTGCCGTCGTCGGCAGGCGCGTGGTCCCACACCCGGCGGACCAGGCGCCGGTACTCGGGCCAGTCCGAGGCCCCGGCTTCCGGAAGCGAGTGATGGAAGGCGCCGTTTGAGAAGTGCAGAACCAGCAGGCCGCCGCCGCGGCCCACGAAGCCGGTCAGCGCTGCGCGCGCGTTCTCGCTCAATCCGCGCGGGTCCTGCCAGTTGCAGAAATTCAGGGCGATGGCGCCGTAGGAGGCGAGGTCGCGGCGCGCGAACTCCTCCGGGTCATGGACGACCTCGACCTGCATGCGCGGGTCGCGCTCCAGAGCCGCGCAGATCGCTGGCGTCGAGCGCTCCCAGTTGTGCCAGCGGTGCGCGTCGTTCCCCGCGAGCAGGAGCACGCGCGTCGGCGACTCACCGGTTGCAGCAGCACCGCGCAGCGCGGCAGCGGCGGCGTCCCGGTCGAGGTGCGGCGCCTGTACGCCGCAGGTGGGGATCTCGAGACCGGCCGTCCATGCGATGCCGTTCAGCAGGAAGGCGCGATAGGCGGGAAGGCGCCAATTCGCATGGAAATGGCCGAGCGTGGTACCGAAGCCGCGGCCGCCGTCCTCGCGCTCGCGCGCCCACGCGACGACATCGCCATGCGCGCGTGTCGCCGGCAGCGACGCGGCGCACAACAACGGCGTCCAACGGTGATCGGCCTCGGGAAAGCGCAGGTCGTGGTAGAATTCCTCGCGCACGCGGAACTCGGCGATCCCGCGCAGCACCGGATGTCCGATCGCAGCGGGGGAGACGGTGGTCTCGAGCGTGGTGATGGCCGAGCGCCAGGCGCGAGCCCCGTCATCGGCCTGCCATTGGAAGTATCCGCCAGACCAGCGCAGGACGCGCTCGGCGTCGCGCTCGGCCGCGAAGGTTCCGAAGTGGATGACCGCGAGCCCGCAGCCGCGCCGCATCAGCCGCTCAACGCGCTCGATCCGCTCCGCCGTCTCGAGGTGAAGCGCTTCGGCGAACGAGTCGCCGTCGCGGCCGTCGCAGAACAGCACGATCGCGTCGACGCGGTCGAGCACCGCATCGTCATCGGGCCACCCATCGGCGAACACCAGCGGATCGACCTGCACGCCGACGTCCGATCGCGCGAGCATCGCCGCGGCGACGCGCGCATCCCAGGGATAATCATGATGACCATTGCCTTCCGGGCCGTGGCTCTTGGGTCCGGCGATGAAGGCGATGGTGCGGCGTCGATTCATTGCATGTCTCCAAGTCTTCTGGCGCGCCGATTATAGCATTTTTCCACCTGGTATTGGAATAGCTGGCCATCCTGGCCGCATATCCCAGAATCCTGGTATGGAGGATTCATTCGCCAGCCTGCGGCTCCTGGACGTGCTCGCCGAGAGCCGCGTCATGCAGGGCGGCATGGTGCATCGCAAGTGCATCCCGTGGGCGATCCTGGTCCAGCCGCTGCGCGGGTCCTATGTGGTGTCGGCGGATCGTCGGCGGTTGGAGATCGCCAGCGGCGAGTTCGTCCTGGTGGCCGCGGACATGCCCGTGACCTTCGACCATCGCGCCGATGCCGTCGGCGGATTCGTCGCACGCTGGCTGCACGTGCAGGCGGTGGTGGCGGATGCGATCGATCCCTGCGCGCTGGCCATCACTCCGCACCGCATCACCGGAGCAGTCGCTCGACGCATCGGGGATCTGCTCGGCGCCTTGCTGGAGCGCACCGGCGCCCGTCCCGCGGACCGTTTCTTCCGGCTGGGCCTGGCAGCATCGGCACTGGGCGAAGCGCTCGCCGACGCTTCCGATCATCCGCGCTCGCGCGAACGCCTGGCGGCAGCTACGCGGTTCGCTCCCCTCGGGACGTGGATGCGCGCCAACCTCCATCGCCCGTTATCGATCGACGACATCGCACAGGCGGCTGCTCTGTCGCGTTCGCGTCTGCACGCATTGACCGCCGAGCACCTCCGCCGTCCGCCGATGGCCTGGTTGAAGGAGTTGCGCCTGAGCGCGGCAGCGCGGCTGCTGCTCACCACCGGCGGATCGGTGGGCCAGGTCGCCGCAGCCTGCGGCTTCGCGAATCCGTTCCACTTCAGCCGCGAGTTCACCCGGCGCTACCGCGTCGCACCGAGCCGTTACCGCGACGTGCAGGACTGGGGCATGGCGCCGGCATCCATCCCGCCGTGATCCGTTCGATCGTCGGAACACGTGCGGGGCCAACGCTCCTGGGAGATCGCATGATGCGGGTGCACGCAGCGGCACCGCGAGCCATTTCCACTGCTCTGCACGCTCCTACAGTGGGGCGTGGACCTCCACCTCCTCGGGACCGCCGCTGCGGAAGGGTGGCCGGCGGCGTACTGCGATTGCCCGGTCTGCGAGCTCGCGCGTGAACTCGGCGGTCCGAACATCCGCATGCGCACCGGTGCGCTGATCGATGACGACCTCAAGATCGATCACAGCCCGGATACCATCGTGCACATGCAGCGGGCCCGGCGTTCCCTGGCGAAGGTGCGCGCGATCGTCATGACGCACGAAGCACCCCGACCACCTGTTCGCATCCGAACTGAAGCGCACGGTGAATCTCGGACAGGATGTGCCGGCGCAGCCCCCGATAGCCGTCTACGCCAACGAACCGGTGCTGGCGAGGTGGCTGGTAGACGGCAGACGGCAGATAATCCGCAGTTCTCCTCGGGCGCCGAGCGGCGGTGGCGGCATACAATCGGCGAAGCCGATGCCGCCACGTATTCAGCGGCTTACCGCTGAATACGAGCCGCGACAAAGCCCGGGGGTAGGCCCATCC
>JACCZE010000300.1 GCA_013696105.1 Planctomycetota bacterium
TACCTCGGTGGATCCTAGGTCATGGACAGGCTTAGACCGACTCTGCCGAAGCAGGCGGTCCGTCGGATACCAGACCTCGCGGACCGGTACCCTTGCATCTCTCGCTACAGCTATTGATTTGTCAAAAAACACGTCCCATGCGGTCAGGCGTGGACATTCACGACCCAGATTGGGCTCGCAAATGTATGCCGCGACATCAGTGGGGATTCCCAGTCTGCTGGTCGCGAGGTAATGTCAAGGCACTGAAAGCGAGGTTCCGGAGGGAGGTGGCGCCACCCGAGCGATGGAGAGCTACTTCAGGCGCGACTTGACGTATTCGAGCAACGATTTCTGCCAGAATTCGACCGCCTTTTCGCGGCTCCCCTTGGCCTTCACCATGTCGGCCATGAAGATCCGCTCGAATGCTTCGTTGCCGTCCTCGCCTTTCTTGAGGTCACCGAAGAACTCGCGGAAGCGCACCAGTCCGCAATCGGGCTTCCCCTCCTTATGCTTATGCTTGCAGTCTTGCGCGCAGGTTCCGAACACCCAAAAGCTGGTCATCGAGAATACTTCGCCGTACTGGTCTGGCGAAATGTGACCGTGATGGTCTAGGTATTGATCCAGCGGGATCAGCGTCGCGTTCTCGGAGACGTAGATGGCCCTGAGCCGATCGATGCGCTTGGTCGGAGACCGGATGACGAACTCGCCGTTCTTGAAGATGCCGCTCTCGAAATAAACCGCCAATCCCTCATTGATCCACGTCGGAACGTGATTGCTGCCGTTGCACGTCACGTGCAGGAATTGATGCGAACATTCGTGCGCGGTGACATGCTCGATGCTGAAATCATCGCCTCCGAGTTTCCCGCTCTCCTCGTAGACCCAGAGCGATAACAGGCCCGGCACGAAGAAGCCGCCGACGATCCCTCCACCGCCCATGGTGAAGCCGCAGCCCCAGGCATTGGAGCAGTCGCCGAATTCGCGATAGGTTGAAAAGATGTGCACTTCGAATTTGTACGGCGGCATCACCGCGGGTTCGTACAGCTTCGAATAGGCTTGGAACAGGGCCTCGAGGTAAGGCCCGTGCTGCATGAGCCGCATCGCGGAGTAGTCGGTGGTGACGTGGTAATGTTGGGTTTCCAGCTCCCAGGCGTCGCGCCATGCGATGGGCTTGTCCTTCTTCGGGACTACGCATTTACCCGTGGAATCGATGACCTTGCCCTGTCGGCCCTGAGCTTCGCGCCAGGTCATCGCCCGAGCGCTCTTATCCGGCTTCTCGTCTTTCTTGAGCTTCTTGCCCGTCGAGAGCACCTCGAACGAATCCATCACCTTCTGATTGTCCCCCTCGGTCAGTCCGCCCGCGAGGATGATCCCCGAAAAACGATCGCCGTGCTTGACGACGATGCCGCAGCGCTTTTCCGCGGTACCGACCATCGCCTCGATCCCGTCGGGGGCCCATTTGGGATCAGCGAACGGGCGCTCGGATGGCTCGCGATAATAATCGATGGTCTTCCACTCCAATTTCTCGTCCGCGGCATGATCGCCGACTTCGGGCAGTGCGCTTTTTCCAACCAGATCGCTCGCTGCGAAACTGAATTGATGGATGTCGGGGCCGGTACTGGCCGTCTCCCTGGCCTTCTTCACCAGTTCCTGAACCTCCTCCTTGGTGGCGGTGGAGGGGATGATCAGCTGTTTTCGACGATCGGTGAGGTCTCCGGCATACTGGTCGCGCGGGAAGAGATCGTAGGGATAACGGAAGGACACCCCTGCCTGAGGATCGCAGAACACCCGCCAGTGCATCGACCATTTTCCGTGCGCTTCATCGGTCGCGCTCGCGGCTACGAGTCGGAGCGAGAACAGGAATGGGATCAGCAGTGGCATCCGCAGTGGAATGAAGCGCAGCATGTGGCGGCCCCCGTACCTGGCAGCGAGCGATCGAGCAGCGGCGCGAACACTGGACCAGGGGCATCATCCTGCAGGCGGATCACCAGGGTAAACCGACCTTATTCGCCTCTCCGGGAACCTCGCGGACCCATTTCGGAATCAGGTACCCGGGGAGCCTCGCTGCGATGCTGCGCATCAGGCCAGCGGCACGTTCGTCTTCGACTTCGAAGTGGGCGGATCCAGCGACGCGGTCGAGAGCATGCAGATAATACGGCATGACCCCGATTTCGAACAAGCGTTCGGACAAGGCGACCAGCGTATCGACGCTGTCGTTGACACCCCTGAGCAGCACCGACTGGTTCAAGAGCGTGATCCCCGCCCGGCGCATGCGGCTGCATGCCGAAGCGACCGATGCGGATAGCTCGCGCGGATGGTTCGCGTGGATGACCATGACGGGGGAGAGACGCGCACCGGTGAACCACTCCAGCAGACGATCATCGACGCGTTCCGGCAGCACGACAGGCAGGCGCGAATGGATCCGCAGGCGCTGGAGATGCGGAACGGCCCCGGCAGCGCGGGCAATCTCGGAGAGCTGCTCGTCGGGCAGCGTCAACGGGTCCCCCCCAGAGAGGATGAGTTCACGCAGCGATCCATCGCGCGCACAGGCCGCGATGGCATCCGACCACCAGGCGCGGCCGCGAGGCAGGGCCTGATACGGATAGTGGCGGCGGAAGCAGTAACGACAGTGGATGGCGCAGGCTCCGGTCGTGACCAGGAGGGCACGCCCAGGATACTTGCGCAGCAATCCGGCCGTGTCGGCACACGCGGATTCCCGCACGGGATCGGCGACGAACCCGTCACGCGCATCGGCCTCTTCCACGATCGGGACGATCTGCCGGAGCAAGGGATCGTTGGGTTCTGCCGGCTCGATCAGGTCCACGAATCCGCGCGGCACGAGCAACGGGAACAGCTGCGCCGATGCCCGTGCGGCCGGCAGGGTCGATTCCGGCAAGCGCAGGATCCGCCAGAGCTCGTCCGGATCGCGGATGGCATCAGCAAGGAGATGCTGCCACCGCGAGGAGGGCCCGGACGCGGAGGTGTCGCCCCCTCTGGCGCGCCCGTCCTGGGACGCTACCGTGTCGCCCTCGCTGACGGAGGCGCCCTCGATCACAGGGCTTCCGTCGGACACCGCGGAGGAGTCAGCATGGGTAGCATCAATGTCGGCGACGTCTCGAAGGGTATGAAGCTCATCTTCGAAAACGCCCCATGGCTGGTGGTCGAGGTGAACTTCGTGAAGCCTGGGAAGGGAACCTCGTTCTACAAGCTGCGCGTCCAGAATCTGCTCAGCAGCAACACGCTGGAGAAGACCCTGCGCAGCGGGGAAAAGGTTGAGACTGCGGACGTGAGCGATGTCGACATGCAATACCTGTATTCCGACGCGAACGGGTACGTCTTCATGGACAAGCAGAACTTCGAGCAGATCACCGTCACCCACAAAGCGGTCGGCACGGACAAGGATTTCCTGCTCGAGAACATGGACGTCGTGGTGACCTTGTGGAATGGCGAGCCGATCGCCCTGCAATTGCCCAATTCGGTGGTGATGGACGTCGTCTACACCGAGCCTGCGGTCAAGGGCGATACCCAGAGCCGGGTCCTCAAGCCCGCAAAATTGCAGACCGGGGTCGAGATCCCGGTGCCGATCTTCGTAGCCACGGGCGACAAGATCACCGTGAACACCCAGACGCGCGAGTACCTCGGCCGGGTCAAATGACTGGTCGGTCGGGGGACCCCGTCCCCCGACAACGGCCTCCGGCCTGCCCCCTGGAACCACACGGTCTGGGAACCACTGCCTTCGGCACCTGGTTCGTGAGCCTCTCTGTACATGGATTCTATAGTCCATCCTATCGAGTGGCGGCCGTCGGCGACGGTGGAGACGTTGCGGCGCCGGGCGGAAATGGTCGAGGCGGTCAGGGGCTTCTTCGCCCAGCGCGGGGTGCTCGAGGTCGATACTCCGGTGCTGCAGGGCGGCGCGAATCTCGATCCCGGCATCAGTCCGCAGCGCATCCAGTGCCACGACGGCGAGCGCTTCCTGCCGACAAGCCCTGAGCATCCGCTGAAGCGCCTGGTCGCCGCAGGATACGGCCCGGTGTGGACGCTGGCTCCGGCGTTCCGCCGCGGCGAACTCGGCCGCCGGCACGGCCCAGAGTTCCGCATGCTCGAGTGGTATCGCCCCGGATGGGACGAACGACAGCTCATGCACGAAGTCCTGGCTCTACTCGCTGCGATCGGCGGGTGGACCGACGAACACGAGGTGGTCGACTACCATGAGCTCTTCGCTCGGCATCTCGACATCGATCCGGCAACCGTGGGTATCGACCGACTCGTCGCTCTGCTCGGATCCGATGGAGAAAGCCTGCGCGATGATCGTGAGGCCGCGTTGGACCTGCTCCTGGCAACGCGCATCGAACCGCATCTTGGTCGGGGACGATTCACCGTGGTCTGCGATTATCCGCCCCACCTCGCGGCCCAGGCCCAGGTCCGGTCCGACGGCGCGGGTCGTCGGGTCGCCGCGCGCTTCGAAATCTACCGTGAGGGAGTCGAGCTCGCCAACGGCTACCGCGAACTCACTGACGCATCCGAGTTGGCGGCGCGCCTGGAGCGCGAATTGACCAAGCGCGGGGCCGAGGACCTCCGTCGCGATCAACGCTTCGAAGCGGCTATGTCGGCAGGCTTGCCGGAATGTGCTGGAGTAGCCGTGGGATTCGACCGTGTCGTCATGTTGGCGCTGGGATTGTCGACCGTCGCTCAGACCCAGGCATTCGATTGGCTGCACAGCTGATCGCTGGCAGGCAGATCACTGGTAGGCAGGAACTCAGCGGCGAGAGCTCGCCGCAGGAAGGGAATCGCTGTCTTGGCTCTGCATGCGCAGGCGTTGGATGTATTGTCGCAGGACGCGATTGGAGAGCGAAATGTCTGCGACCCGGTGCTTCAGGTCGCAGGTGCAGTTGTAGATGAGGCTGTCGAACGTGATGTCGCCGGTGGTGAGGAACCCGCGACGGTCGTTGGCGGCGATCGCTTTGAGCAAGGTGCGCTGGCTGATCAGCGGATCCTTGATGCCTTTGATCGCCCAGGTGAAGGGATGGTGCCCCGTCACCACCTCGTACACCATGATCGCCCATGAATACACGTCGCCGCGCGTGTCGACCAGGCTCTCCTTCTCCCCGGTCAAAGCCCAGAACGCCTGTTCAGGGCTCGAGTATTTCGGCGTCAGCAGCACGGTCTCCTTGCTGGAGCGTCGGCTGCGCCAGCGGGCGATGCCGAAGTCGGCGATCTTCCCCACTCCGGGCGCGAAGATGAGGATGTTCTGAGGCTTGATGTCGCGGTGCGCCACGAAGTGGTCGTGGGCCTCCTTGATGCCTTCGGTCGCAGCGGCGAGCGCTTCGAGCAGGCTGACCCGATCGAAGCCAGGCAGCGTGCGACGATGCTTGAGCACCCGGTCGAGACTGCCGAAACGTGCCCGCTCGGTGATCATGAACGGCAGCAGTTTGACCGGAAAGAACTCGGATAGCTCGTCCGCGAGATCGGACGGGAGGTCGGCGTCGCCGTACTCGATCACCTGCAGGATGGCCTTGCTACGGCGCGACAGGATCATGGTCTTCTCGCATTCGACCTTGAACGCGCCGAAAGCGGCGATGGCGTCATCGACATCGCTGACGGCCGGTACGAAGATCTTGACCGCGACTTCCTCGCCATGGTACATGCCGCCGTAGACCACGGTCTCCTTGCTCGCCTTGGCCAATGGCTCGATGAGCTGGATCTGCTGCTGGAGGAAGACCTCCTTGAGCGTGGCTTCGAACGCCGCCTGGTGGATCTGGCGCCTGCGCAGCTCGGTGATGCCCGGCGAGACGGTCGTCGTCTCATGCACTTCCGGTTCCCGATCGCTCATAGGCCCATCCTCGGCAGCCACCCGGTGAGGACAACCCTGTCTGCGGCGAATTCGATGCGCGTGCCGTTCGATAGACGGACGATCAATAGCCGCCTTGCATGGGATAGTGCTGCAACCTCCACCAAACCGGCCCATTGTTGCGAAACTGCACCCCGCCCACCAGGAAGCGGCCCCGCGTAGGTCATGTAACGGCGGCGATGGGGTGGCTGCCAACGCACACGCCAACCGCCATGATTCCGCTCGAGGCGCAGGGTCACCAGGTTCGCGCCAGCGGATACCACCAGATCCCAATGCAGCGGGCCATGACCCCGGTGAAGCAGGAGCCTAGCGCGTCGGCGCATGTCGCGCTTGTACCGCTGCAACTCCTTTACCTATAGGTCCTTCTGATTCCATTGCGCATTTCCAGTCGGCCTCGGATAGAACCTGCGACTCCTCGATCAGCATGACCGGGATGCCCGCATCGATCCGATACGCGCGCCGGGTCGCTCCATCCGTCGATACCAGTTTGCCGCCGGCGTACTTCAGGGGTTTCCGGCACTCCGGGCACACCAGCAGATCGAACAGGTCGCGGTCGATCGGCAGGACCTCATCGCTCATCTTATCCCCTTCCGGACGCACGTTTGCATGGGTCCTGTTACTGCTAGGCTGACCGATCTATGGCTGCACGCCCGCTGGGTCAACCGGCCCCGAATCCCGGTGCGCCGCGGCAAGTTACGATCATCGGCCATAACAGTCAAATCGTCCCGACCGTGGGGTTCTTCGTCGGCGGAAGCATCCCCGTCCGCGTCTACACCTCCAACCAGGAGATCGAGGACCAGCTGGCCCCGTATCCCGGGGTCCAGACCACGGTGGTCCCCGCGGATTATGGCACTCGCCCACTCGACCTTCCGGAGCCGCCGTACTTCCTCGGGGTCGAGGACGCAGCCATCACCGAGCGGATCGACGCCTGGCTGCCTCCGACGACCGCACGCTTCCTGATCCGTCGCGACCACCGCAGACAACCCCTGCGCGGGTTCCTCACCCTCCTGCCTCAGCAGGCGGAGAACCGTCAGCAGGTCCTCCGCCGACTCGCCGCGCTCAAGCGGGTGGACACGGTGATGGACCTGGCGCGGGGCAAACACCAGCCTTTGATCCTCATGTACAGCGATCCTGATCCAGATGCGGTCGGCGCCGCACTGGGCCTGGCGACGTTGTGGAAAGCGGCGGGGGCCACCCCGCTCATCCGCTACACGGGCGAGGTGCAGCGCTACCAGAACAAGCTGCTGCTGTCCTACCTGAAATACCCAATCGAGCGCCTGCAGGACGATGAACTCGAAGCAGCGGATCTGATCGCCGTCGTCGACGCGCAACCGGGATTCTGGCGGGATGCACCGCCGCGGGCCCATGTCGTCATCGACCACCATCCGCGCCGCGAGGACACCTCTGCGCCTTATGTCGACCTGCGCGAGACCTACGGATCGACGTCGACCATCCTCACCGAGTACCTGGTCGAAGCCGACATTCCGCTCAATCGACAACTCGCGACCGCCCTCACCTACGGCATCGTGACGGACACCGACAATCTGCGCCGCAATGCCTCGAGCGCGGACATCCGCGCCTTCGATCTGCTCCACGATCGTGCTGATCGCCATTTCCTGGCCAGGCTCGAGAAGAGCCAGGTGCCGATGTCGATGCTGGACTACATCGCCTGGGGCATCAGCCACCGCGTGGTGTACGGAGACATGGTGATGATCCACTTCGGCAAGGTGCCGACGGTCGACGTGTGCGTGCAGGTGGCTGACCTGATGCTGCTGACCTGCGGCATCACCTGGGTGGTCTGTGCGGCGGTGAACGATGATCGACTGGTCGCGATCTTCCGCGGAGACGGGCATCGCCAGAACGTGGGCAAGCGCGCGAGCTTGGCGTTCTCGAAGATCGGATCCGCCGGAGGCCACCAGAGCATGGGCCGCGCTGAAGTGCCGCTCGAAGGCGCGAGCGTCGAGGAATCGATCGAGATGCTGGTCAACAATCTGTTCCGGCGCATGACCCCTGCTCGTCGCGGGCGATTCATCCGCATCCTGAAGAGCCATCTCGCCGATGCGCGGCCGGTGGATCCGGAAGAGTTCGAGCTGACCTCGTGAGTCCATCATCCGCATCCGATGCCACCACGGCCGGCATGCCGTCATCGACGGCATGCGCTTGGCTGGAGCCCTATCTCGGAAAAATCGTCGTCTGCGACCTGGACGAGTTCTTCCTCGTCATCGGAACCCTGGCCGCGATCGGCGACGGCCACCTCGCCTTCGCCGACGCCGATCTCCACGATCATCGCGAAGCCAACAGCACCAAGGAAGTGTATATCGTCGAGACCCGAAAGATCGGCGTGCGCGTGAACCGCTCGCGCCTCTCGGTCCCGATGCGCCGTCTGGTCGCGATCAGCTGCCTCGACGAGGTGGTGGCGTGAGGATCGTCCAGGTCCTCGCCTTCGCCTGCGCGGTGATCTGGCTCACCGGCAACCTGTTGGTTATCGTCATCGCGCCGACGTTGTTCGCTCACGCGCCGCCCAAAGCTCCGGCCAATGGTGTCAGCCAGGACATCGTATCGCATCAGGCCGCGGGTGCGATCTTCGGAGACCTGCTCCACGCATCGTCTCGCGTGTTGGAGGCCGGGCCCATACCCGGTTGTGTGATCGCGACCGTGCTCGTGACGATAGCCGTCTGGCGGTCGCGCCGGATCCTCACCGGGGTCTTGTGCTCCGCGACGCTGCTCGTCGCCGCCTCAGCCCATGCGTGGGGATCGCTGCTGCAGACGCGCATGGCGTCGCTGTTGGCATCGCTGCTCGAAGGAACCACCGAAGGATCCGGCTGGTCGACCTTCTCGACGATGCATCGGCAGGCGGAAATGGTCATGGGGGGCGAGACGGTCGCGGTACTCGTCCTCGCGATCGTCCTAGCGGTCATCATCGCCTGCGCTCCAACCGTGCTTCCTAACCCGACGCAAACCCCTACGCTCTGACATGGCGCGATTTCTGGTCATCGGCTCCGTCACTGCCTTGGCCATGCTCGTCCAACCCGGCTGCATCAGCCACGTCGCGCGGGTCGCTCCATCGCCGGACCCGATCGAGGTGGATCATCCGAGCCATGTGGTGGTGGGCGCCACCCTCACCGACCCGGCGGCGACCACGGTCCTGCGCTCCCCATTGCCCATCGATGCCGTCTACACCGCTTGGAAACGCGACGAATCCGGCGCTCTGATGCGCTGCGACGGGCGCGTGCGAACCCCGCTGCGCTGGTGGCAGCGTTTCCCTATGGACGTGGTCGCGGACATGCTTCCCGTCGATTTCGAGGCCACCGCCGACTCCCAGATCAGCTATCGGCTCGTACCCGTCCGGGACGAGGCCGAAATCCTCCAGCACGCCCAACGCGATGGTTTTGCCCATGCTCCTGCAGCGCATCAGTAACCGATCCCGTGCCATGGCCGCGGCTCTGCCGCTGGCGATCGCCCTATCCCTCGGCGGACTGGGGTACGGCGCAGACGCACCCACCAACGAGGAATGGAGCCCCATCCAGAAGGCGATCGCCGACAACGATGCGACCGCCATGGACGCCAC
>JACCZE010000301.1 GCA_013696105.1 Planctomycetota bacterium
TGCGCCGATCTCGCGCTCGCCGACGCCTACCACCTGCCCGCGGCTGAAGTCACCCGGCTGCATGCGCTGGTGGCATCGGCCCACCTGCGGTTCTATCGCCGCATGCAGGTCAGCTGGGCCGACATCGCACGGATGGTGCTCGAGGACGTGCCCGCGCGCCTGTACGGCGATGGCTGCCTGCGCGTGGCCATGGCCGCCTTCTTCGGGGTGTTCCTGGCGTCGATGCTGCTCGGGGCCTGGAATCCCCAGCTCGCCGAGGCGTTCGTCGGCGCCGAGGACCTGGCCAGCCTGCGCGACATGTACGCATCCTCGCCGACAGGCCGCGACTCCGACACCGGGACCGGCATGAGCGGCTTCTACATCTTCCACAACGTGGGCATCGCCCTGTCGTGCTTCGCCAGCGGCGTCTTCGCCGGGATCGGCAGCCTGGTGTGGCTGGTGTTCAACGGACTGTACCTGGGCCTCTGCTTCGGGTTCATGGCCATGGTCGAGGATCCGACGCGCGCGCACTTCTTCGAGTTCACCGCGGCGCACGGTCCGTTCGAGCTGACGGGGATCATGCTGTCGGGGGCTGCGGGATTGCGCATGGGCCTGGGTATGATCCTGACCAATGGCCTGCCGCGTATGGAATCGCTGCGGCGCTCGGCAGCCGACGCCTTTCCGATCATGGCGGTCGCGGCCGTGCTGGTGGCGATGGCTGCGCCGATCGAAGCCTTCGTCAGCCCGTCGAGCCTGCCGCTGGGCGTGAAGCGAGCGGTCGGAATGATCTGCGCGTGCGTGGTGCTGATGTACCTGGTCGGGTTGGGCAGGTTCGGACACCGACGCGCGTCGAGCGTGACTCCATGAACCTGGACCGCTGCACCATCGTCGTGCGCGAGCGGACCATCCCCGAGCTCTACGATCTGGGGCTGGCGCTGACGCGTCGCCATGCGGGCGCCGTGGCCCTGCTGACCACGCTGGCCTCCGCCCCCTGGGTGGCGCTGGACTGGTGGCTGCTCAGCGGCCTGGGCTGGGCCGCCGTGTACCCGGCCTTCCTGCTCTTGGCGATGCAGGCTCCGCTCGCCACGGCGCCGCTGACCGCCTACCTGGGCGAAGCGATGTTCAGCGGCGACCCGACCATGCGCGGAGCCTTGCGCGCAGCGCTGACACGGTGGCGTGCGCTGCTGCTGGTCGCGCTGCTGCGCGGGGTCGCTGCCGTGATCCCCTTCCTGCTGCTCTATTTTCCCGCGCACCTGGTCGAAGTGCTGCTGCTCGAGCGCCAGCCCTTCGGCGCGGCATGGAAGCGCTCCATGACGATGATCGCCAATTGGCGCAGCGAGCACGGTGCGCATGCGGTGATGGGTACGCTCACCTGCTTCATCGGCGCGGGCGTGGCGATCTGGTCCGGACTGGTGCTGGTGCAGCTGCTGGTGTGGGGTTCGACCTCGACGGAGATCGTCGGTGAATGGCTTGACCCGGGATCGAGCGTGCTGCCACTGATCCTGGTCTGGCCGTTGTGCGCCTACCTCGCCGTCGTGCGCTTCCTGGCCTACATCGATCTGCGCACCCGCAATGAAGGTTGGGACGTCGAACTCGACCTGCGCCGCGCTGGATCGCGCATCGCCGGAGAAGCCGCGTGATCGCTCGTGGGCTCACCGCAGGGCTGCTCCTGATGATGGCGGTCGGCCTCGCCGGCGCCGAGTCGGGCGAGGCGGGCGCAGCGAGCGAGGCGGACGACATCCGCGCGACGCTGTCCGCCGCGAAGCCTCCGTGGTATGACCACAGCACGGACAGCTGGCGTCGGATCGAGCCCCCGGAGCCGAAAGAACCGTCCGCCGATCGGGAGTGGACCGGCTCGGACATCCGCGCGCCCGGTACGCCAATCTTCGCCTACCTCATGTGCGTGGTCGCCATCGCCGCCCTGATCTGGTTGATATCGATGATGGTGCGCGGTCGCAGGGCCCTGTACCAGGAGCAGCACCACAGCGAACGGGTCTCACTGCCGCGCGTGGACATCTCGGCGCTCGGATTCGCCCCTGCCAGCGGCCACGACGACCCCGAGGCCGCGCTCGCATCGGCCCTGCGGACCGGCGATTGGCGCAGCGCGGTGATCTGGATCTACGCGCTGATGCTCATGCGCCTCGACCGCAGCGGCCTGATCCATGTCGAGCCCGGCAAGACCAACCGCGCGTACCGCCGCGAGGCGGCGTCGGCGCCACCGACGGCGCTGGCAGCCCTCGACGCGGGCATCGACGCGTTCGAGCGCACCTACTTCGGGCATCTGGCCCTGGGTTCCGAGGACGTGGCGCGGCTCGTCCGCCACCGATCGGCGCTCGACGCTGCGCTCGCCGCGAAGGCGGAGCGATGATCCCGCATCCGCCCGGGCGGAGAGTGGCCATCGCCGCCCTGTTGGCAGCGCTGCTCGCGCTCGCCGGCTGCGGCGATCCGCTGGTCACGTCCTACGGCACCACCGACGAGGGCAGCGTCAACGGCCTCGCGGTGCTCAAGGCGCAATGGACCTCGACCTTCCAGTCGCGAACGCTGTACCGGCTGTCCACGCGCCTGGACGACCGCGATCTGATCCTGCACGTGCAGCGCGCTCGCGATCTGCCCGGACCCCAGGCGTGCACCTGGATCGAAGAATGGCTGTACGCCGCAGACGGCCGCCAGTTCGTCCTCGTGCTGCGCGATGGGAACGTGGCACCGTGGCTGTGCCGCCGCTGGGCTGCAGAAGCGCGTCGCGAAGCCCTGACCGCCGCCGATCCGGTCGCGCAGCGATTGAACACGCTTGCCGCGCGGCTCGAGTCGCGTGCCCAGAGCGAGCACGAGCCGGTGGCCGCCGCGACCTGTCCCCTGTTCACCCGCGCGCTGATCGGCGATTGGCAGCCGCAGACGATCGCCGGCGCGACACCCGCGACCGCGACCATGCGCAGCGAACCGACCGCGGACCTGGCGAAGACGCTGCTGCGCGCGCACTCTCCCGACGGACGCGACCATGCCTGGGCGATCGAGGTGCCGTTCGGATCCAGCCGGCTGGTGGTCGTTGCCAACGCGACGCCGGTCCTCGACGCCGCCCTGGTGGACCCCGAAGCGCGCGCGCTGATGCGGACATGGTTCGAAGAGATCAGCAATTACCGTGAACTCGCCGAGCCGACGGTGGCCGGAGCTGCCTGGGTGGAATCCCTCGCCGTGCGTGAAGGCGATCCCAAGCCGCCCAACATCCTGGCCATGCTCTTCGGCACCCCGCCATTCAACTACGTGATCATCCACGCGCTGGCGCTCGGCCTGGCTTTCCTCGCCTGGAAGGGCGCATGGCTGGGCCGCATCGCGGCCCCGCGCGCTGACGCCGACGAGCGCTTCTCGCGCCACGTCGAGGCGCTGGCCCTGCAGCTGCGGGATGCCGGAGCGGTCGCCTCATGCGCCAACGCCATCGCGATCAATGCCGGCCGCGCGCTGACGAAGAAGCCGACCGACGTCGCCGACGCCATCGAACAGGTGACGATCGCCACCCGTCCCCAGACCTCCACCTATGCGAAGCGCAAGGAACCCAAACCATGACTACCCAGACACTCGCCCAGTCCGACGTCGATGCCTGCCGCGAGCTCGTCGCCCGCATGCGCGGGGAACTGGCGAAGCTGTTCGTCGGTCAGGAGGCTCTGGTCGAAGGCGTGATCATCGCCATCGTCGCCAACGGCCACGTGCTGGTCGAGAGCCTGCCCGGTCTGGGCAAGACCCTGCTGGTGAAGGCCGTCGCGAAGATCCTCGGCCTGAAGAACAACCGCATCCAGTTCACGCCGGACCTGATGCCGTCGGACATCACCGGCAGCCATGTGTTCGATCTCGCCGAACGGCGGTTCGTCTTCCATCAAGGTCCGGTGTTCACCCAGTTCCTGCTCGCCGACGAGCTGAACCGCGCACCCGCCAAGACCCACGCCGCCCTGCTCGAGGTCATGCAGGAGCGCCAGGTCACGCTCGACGGCCGCCACCACACGCTCGAGGCGCCGTTCCTGGTGATGGCGACCCAGAATCCGGTCGAGAACGAGGGGACGTACAATCTGCCCGAGGCGCAGCTCGACCGCTTCCTGTTCAAGCTGGTGATCGCCTACCCCACCGCACCGGAAGAGGAGCGCATTCTCGGGCTCTTCCTCGCCGGGTCGTCGCCCGAGGCGATCCTGCGCGACCAGGTGGTCGCTGCCGCGGATACCACGCGGGTGGTCGAGCTGCAGCGGCTGGCGTCGCTGGTGACGGTCGACCAAGCGGTGGTGTCCTACATCTCGGCCCTGGTCCGGCGGACACGCGGTCATCCCGGTCTGCACCTGGGCGCCAGCCCCCGCGCCGGCATCGCCATCCTCGCCGCGAGCCGCGCGGCCGCGCTGTGCCGCGGCCGCACCTACGTGGTGCCCGACGACGTCACCGATGTCGCGATCCCCGCGATGCGCCACCGCGTGATGCTCAGTCCCGAAGCCGAGATCGAGGGACGCAACAGCGACGGCATCCTGCAGGAGGTGCTGAAGGCGGTCGAGGTCCCGCGCGGGATCTCTCCCCAGGGTGCGGCGCGGTCTGCGTCGGCCAACGGCTGAGGTGCCCCATCCACCCGACGCGCTTCCTCGTCCTGGTGATCTGCATCCCCGCCGTGCTCTCGGCCGGCCTGGTCATCGACCAGAGCTGGCTTCCCGCGCTGGTGATCCTCGACGCTGGCATCCTCCTGGCGGCGCTGATCGACGCCTGGCTGGGAGCCGTGGGCGTCCGTGAGGTGACGATCGACCAGGAATGCGCGGGGACCTGGTCGATCGGTCGGCCGGAAGCCATGAGCTTCACCGTGATGAACCATGGTCGGTTGCCCCGACGCATCTCGGCGGCCGCGGACCTGCCGCGCGAGCTACGCGTCGATCATGCGACCATCGACGCGCGCATCCCTGGCCGCAGCCGCGCCACGCTCACCTTCCGCGTGACGGCTCAGGAGCGCGGGTCGTTCGCGCTCGCCGGACTGCACATCGCGATCACGAGCCACCTCGGACTGTGGCGCAGCCGGAGACGCCTGGGACCCGAGCGTACCATCCACGTCTATCCGAACCTCAAGCAGCTGGGCGAGTACACGCTCTTGGCGCGCACCAACCGGCTGAACCTCATCGGCGTGCGCACCAGCCGCCGCGGCGGCGGCGACACCGAGTTCGAACGCCTGCGCGATTGGCATTCGGACGACAGCCTCCAGCACGTCGATTGGAAGGCGACCGCGCGCCGCGACGTGCTCACCGTCCGCGATTACCAGGCGAACCAGAGCCAGGGCCTGATGCTGATGATCGATGCGGGCCGCATGATGGTCAGCCGCTCGCGTTCGGCGGACGGATCCTCGGCCAGCCTGCTCGATCACGCCATCGATTCGGCACTCATGCTCGCATTCATCGCCCTCTCGCAGGGCGATCGCGTCGGCCTGGTCGCCTACGCCGACGGGGTCCTGCGCCATGTGCCGTCCCACGGCGGGCAGCGCCAGCTGACCACCCTGATCCACGCGCTGCACGACCTGCATCCGCGCCTGGTCGAGAGCCGCCACGAAGACGCGTTCCTACACCTGCGGCGGCGTGAGCGCAAACGCTCGCTGGTCGCGGTGTTCACCCACGTGCTGGACGAGGTCAACGCCGAGCACATCGAGCGCCACTGCACCGATCTGGTGGGCCGGCATCTGCCGCTGGTGGTCATGCTGCGCGACCACGATCTGCACGATCACCTGGCGCAGCCGCCGCGCGATCCCGCGGCCTTCTGGCGAGCCGGGGCGGCCGCGCACATCGTCAACTGGCGCGCCGAGGTCCTCGGACGCCTCGCCCGCGCCGGCGCGCTCGCCATCGACACCGATCCCGAACGCCTCACGCCGGCGCTGGTCAATCAATACCTGCGGGTGAAGGCGCGGCACCTGCTGTGAACGCCGAGTACGACCGAGCGGTCGTCATCGGCGTGGGCGATGCGGCATTCCGGATACGGAAAAAATACGCTGGATCACCGCGCAACCGCGTGCGTCAGGCGATGTACGGGTCAGGTCTCGCCAGAACGCAGGCGCTTGTTCAAGCCTTGGCGCGTGATGCCCAGGAAGGATGCCGCCAGAGCCTGGTTGCCGCCCGCGCGCTTGAGCGCTTCGCCGATGAGCTGCTCGTGCACCTCGCGCAGGTTCGGCAGGCGATCCGGGAAACGCAGAGCCGTGCTCGCTTCGGATCTGATGGGATCGCACAACGCGCGGCGGAACGGGTCGATCGCCAGGGTCCGACCGGTGGTCCGGGTCAGCGCGTCGTAGACCAGGGAGCGGAGCTCGCGCACATTGCCCGGGAACGCATAGCCCGACAGCAGACGCCGCACCTCGGCGGGGACCTCGGGGGTGGGGCGTCCAAACGTCGCGGACGCCTCGGCGAGAAAATGGTCGAGCAGGACCGGGATGTCGGATGGCCGATCGCGCAGCGGCGGCAGGTGGACGTGGTGGGCATTGAGGCGGTAGAAGAGATCCTTGCGGAATCGCCCGGCTTCCTGTTGCTGGCGCAGGTCCTGACTGGTGGCGACCACGATCCGCGCGCTCGCATGCTTGGGCAGGTCGGACCCCAACGGATAGTACTCGCCGTCCTGCAGCAGGCGGAGCAGCTTGACCTGCGAGATCAGACTGAGGTCCACGATCTCGTCCAGGAACAGGGTGCCGCTGGAAGCGCGTAGGACCAGTCCCGGCCGCGAATCCGTGGCCCCGGCGAAGGCGCCCTTGCGATGGCCGAAGAGCGAATCGGCGAACATCGCGTCATCGAGGCCACCGACATTCACGGCGACGTACTCGCCCGAACAGGCGCTGATGCGGTGCACCGCCCGTGCGATGAGATCCTTGCCCGTGCCGGTCTCGCCGGTGATCAGCACCGGCTGGCCGGTGGTCGCGATCGCCTGCACGTAGGCGAAGATCTCGCGCATCGCCGGATGCTGGGTGATGATCTCGGCGAAGGGGGACCCGATGGCCGCGACCTGAGCGGTCGTGATGGATTCGGCGACCAGTTTCGATCCCCGGGCGCGACGCACCGCGTCGATGAGCCGATGGGGCGGATAGGGCTTCAACAGGTAGTCGTAAGCCCCGCGATGGATGCAGGACACCGCGGTCGAGACCTCGTTGGTGCCGCTGATCACCAGCACCGACACATCGGGGTAGGTCGAGGCGATCTCGCTGATCAGTTCCCGGCCATCGCAGTAGGGCATGCCGAGGTCGAGCAGGACCAGGCCGCACCGATGGTCCGCGAGATACGGGCCGACCAGGCGTCCATCGCGCATGGTCGTCACCGGCCCGATGCCGCCGGCGCTGAGCGTCTCGGTCGCGAGCGTGAGGGCATCGGGGTCGTCATCGACCACCAGGACGGACGGGTTCAGGGCTGCCGCGGTCATGATCAGCGCACGGAGCCGGTCATGGCGGGAGACCGGATGAGGTGATCGCGGAGCGAGGTGCGTTCGGGTCGGCTGCGTTCAGGTCGATAGCTCATGCCAAGTTCCCTGTTCCCGAATCGATCGCAGGGGCCTGATGTAGTGGTCGGGAATCACCTGTCACCGGGAAATCCCCCCTCGCTCTTACGGGGGGGTTCCCCATGAGACGAGACGTCGGAGGGCGCGTCGGGACCAGGTCGATCAGGGCCCCGGCGATGCTCCCGGGCAGGATCCGTGACCGCGGAGCGCTGCCGACGGTCCCGGGGTGGCCGTCCGCGAGCGCTGCCTGTCACGGCGCCGGTGGCGGTGGCGGTGGATTCGCAGCCGCCGGCGGCGCGATGAACACCTTCACCTTGCGCGGAGCGACATAGGTACGCGCGGATGGCATCGATGTGCCGTTGACCGGCTGCGTGGGCGCGCGCACCTCGATCGCACAGGCGACCGGACTGGTCGAGGACGTGATCCCGACACCGAACATCTACTCGGGCGGCTTGGTCGAGATCAAGGCAGCGGCCGCGCGCGATGCGCTGCGCAGTGGACGCTTCCGTGATGGCACGCCGATGGCAGATCTGCCGCCGTTCGTCACCGAGATGAACCGCGACGAGCTGTCGCTACAACGCATGCTCTCGGTCGGATTCAAGGGACTCGGCCCCTTCAATTTCGCCGGTGGATCCAACCACGGCCGCTGGGAATCGGTGAACAATTGGGGCGGATTCTCGTGGATGGCGACGTCGATCGACTTCTCGGGCATGATCGGCTTCGACGGCAGGCGCGGCGCGGTGTTCGCGGACGCGCGGCGCATCGCCGGCTGCATCTCCGCGTTCGAGGAGTTCATCGCGCTCGCCGATCCCACGGCGGAACTCGCGCGCGCGGCGGCGCTGGAGCTGCCGCGGGCCGCCCTCGACCGCGGCAGTGCCGAATCGGCGTGGCGCTCGCTCGGCGGCTGCGCTCCCGCTCCCGGAGCACGCACCCTGACAGAACTCTCGTGCCTGCGTGCGCGTCAGCGCCTGGATGGGCTCGGCGTGCACGTCGCTGCCCCGAGCGACCTCCTGCCGTGAGCGGCCAGGCACGATGAGGCTTCGGTGCTGATCCGAGTGGCGGATGGTAACCGCCCACCACCATCATCCATCATCCACCATCCTGCTTTGCCGAGGGTGTTCCTTGCGCCGTTCGCACGCCGCGACCACACTGTCACCCAGGACGGACGCAGCGACATGAGCGACATCCTCTACTTTGACGCCTTCACGCAGATCGGTCCGCGCGCACGCAAGCATCCGTCGCACGCTTGGAAGCTCGACGAGGTGCTCGACGAGATGGAACACTGCTCGATCTCGGGCGCGTTGGTCACGTCGACCACGTCGGTCAGCTACGAGCCGATGTTTTCGAATCTGGAACTCAGCGAGCGTATCGCCGGCCACGACCACCTGTTCGCCGCGTGGAATGTGCTCCCGCACACGACCGGTGAATTCCCAGAGCCACGCGACCTCGAACGGCTGATGAAGCGAGCGCATGTCCGCGCGGTGACCCTGCACCCGATCGCAAACGCCTGGGAGCTGCTCGCGGGACACAACCGGCCGCTCCTATCGCACCTGGCGAAGAAGCGCGTGCTGACCATCCTGCCGCGCTCGGAATTCCGCGATTACCGCGAGCTCGAGGCGCTGTTGGTCGCTCATCCGACGTTGCCGCTGCTGGTGGTCGGGGCGCATTGGGCCGAGCAGCGCTTCGTGCTGCCGCTGATGCCCAAATACCGCAACCTGCATCTGAGCTTCGACAAGCTACAGGGGCATTACGTGGTCGAATTCCTGGTGGCGCAGGGTTGCGAGGACCAGCTGGTCTTCGCCAGCAACGCGCCGCACATGTCCATGGGTGCGCACCGCTGCTATATCGACTACGCCGACGTGCCCATCGCCACCCGCCGCAAGATCGCAGGCGGCAATCTCGCGCGGCTGCTCAAGGGCCAGGTCCCGGCACGCATGCGCATCAACCAGGACGAGGATGCGATCATGGCCGCCGCGCGCCATGGTCGTCCGCTGCCGGTTCCAGTGATCGACATGCACATGCACATCCTGCACGAGGGCATGCACGGCGCCGGTGGTGTCTGCCGCATCGAGCACGGCGGTCCGAAAGGTGTGATCGCACTGCTCGCGCGCCTTGGCGTCCGAGGCGGCGGGTTCATGAGCTGGAACGGCGTGGTCAGCGCGGATACCCTCGCGGGGAACGAGACGGTTCGACAGACCCTCGAAGCCGTTCCCAAGGGATTCTGGGGTTTGGCGTCGTTCGATCCCGCGCATTACACCCAGGCCGAACTCGCCAAGCTGATACCCCAGGTCTACGCCGACACGCGCTTCATCGGCATGAAGCCGTACCACGTGCACGGCATCCCCTACCACCACGCGTCCTACGACGTGTGGTGGCGCTTCGGCGCCAAACACAAGTTCTACGCGCTGATCCACCGCACGCGGGACGATTTCGTCGAGGTCGATGCGCTCGCGACCAAGTACCCGCAGGTGCGCTGGGTGGTCGCGCATTGCGGCGAGAGCCATCACGTGGCCGACCTGGCCATCGAAGCCATGAAAAAGCATCCCAACGTGTTCGCCGAGATCACCTTGACGCCCGTCACCTTCGGCGTCATCGACTACCTGGTCGAGCACATCGGCGCGGACCGCGTCGTGTACGGCAGCGATCTGCCGATGCGCGATCCCCGCCAGCAGCTCGGCTGGGTGGTCTTTTCGCGTCTGGACGTCGCAGCGAAGAAGCAGGTGCTGGGCGAGAACGCCCTGCGCATCATCGCTCCCTGCCTGAAACGCCTGCCGGTGTTCAATCGCCCAGGGTGATCCCCGAGGTCGTCAGGCGGCACGGCCTCAGAGCTCGAAGCGACGCCCATCGATGCGCACCGCGCGTGCGCTGCGGACCACCGCCAGGCGCTTCGCGCCGATGGAGAAGATCCACCAGTGGATGCCGTCAGCGCCTGGAAGCTGCGCGCGGAGCGACAGGTGCCCGCGCGAGCCAGGCAGACGCGTGATGTCCGCGTCGCTCACGGCGGTGCCCGGACATTGGACCCAGAGGGCCGTGTCGCCCAGACGGATCATCGCCGCGCCGTCCTCCCACCACCAGGCGGCATCGGGGTGGGCGTGCCAGTGGTAACGCACTGACGATACGTTTGCGCCGACGACGCGGTCTGCGACCACGACCAGATCGCGTCCAGACAGCCAGACGGTGCGCGTGACCCGCGTCATTCCGAGGTCTGCCGGATAGCACGCGGTCAGATCCAGTTCGGCGCGGCAGGTCCCACCGGTACGTTCGAGCGCGGTGCGGGTGCAGGCCTTGGCGTTCTGGGCGACGCCGTTGATCACCGGCGCGTTGTGGGCATCCAGACCGATGGTGAATTCTCGCTCCTTCTTCTTGAGGTACTGCTGGTAGCCCGGATCGGCAATCAGCCACGATCCCGCGGTGCCGATGACGATGGAGCCGTCGTCATCGTGCATGTGGTGCATGCTCGAGGTCGTGCACGACATCGCGACGGCGAGGTCGCGGGTCTCCCAGCCGCTGCGCAAGACCAGCGCGTAATGCGCATCCGTCGCCCCCGCAGCAACGGAGCGGATTATCGGCTTCGACGGAGCTGCCAGCATCTCGGCCAACGCCTCGCACCGCATGGCACGCAGATCACAGCGGTCGAGATACCAGCGCAGACGCGGATCCGCACGCAGCGCCAGGCACTTGGCGTGCGCGGTCAGATGGAAGGGCATGCGCAGGGGCTCGACGTCGCTGAGCTCCGCGACCTGCACCGCGTCGCCTGGCGCGGACAGCAGGCAGGATTCCTCGAAGAACTGCAGAAACCGCGGATGATCGACGATCGGTTGGCGTTCACGCTCCGGCAATTCCTCCAGCCACATCGCCACGAAGTCGAGGATGTAGCCGTCATAGGCGAGGCCTTCGGTAAATCCCCGTTCGAGCAGGTCGAGCAGCGCTCCGTAGATCATGTGCAGCCGTCGGTCGAGGTGTGCGGCGGCCGGATGGCAGATGGCGTGCGCCGCGAGCGCGAGACCGACGGTGCCGATGATCGGGATGTTGTGCAGGGCGATGCGCGGATCCGCGAGCGCGAGGATGTCCTCCTTGCGTGACCAGGCGCCGAAGTATCGGTCGCACAGTGGCAGGTTGTCGTCGAGCATGCGGGTGAAGGCGCGCGCGATCTCGCGGCGCACGCTCGGTGCCAGCCAGGGCCAGCGCGTGTGGGCGGTTACGAGCGTGCGGGCGCAATGTCCCAGCGAGAGATCGGGCTTGTCGTACTGCCGCCACGTCGGCCAGCGCGCGAGCGCGAGCAGATCGCGCGCGACCGTCCTCCGCGCCGCGGAATCCTCGAGGTGATGGCCCGCCCAGCCCAGGCAATGGATGCGCTCTTCCAGGTCCCACGTCAGCCAGGTCGCCCATGGGTAGGCCATCCCCGCCTGCATATCCATGTCGATCGGCATCCGCAGCATGTCCATCCGTGTGACCGGCAGCGGGAAGCTCACACGGCGGCGGATGCGATAGTAGTCGACCAGCAGGCGGTCCTGGGCGAGGTGATGGTCCGCGCGCCTCCTGATCTCGCCGCGGATCTGCGCTCGTTGGGACATGCTCATCGCTCCTCCCCGAAGTGCCTCATCACCTTGCGCACGCCCGCGGCGGTCTCGTCGGCGTCTTGGTCGGTGAAGAACTCGCTGCACGGCAGGATGAGCGCGGTGTTGGCGAGGGATTCGGCGACTGGGCACAAGCCGGGACGGTAGTCGTAGCCCTCGAGGAAATCCGCGCGGAGGAGGCGGTTCCGCGCACACAGCGAGTGGTCGACCAGGGCCGGGGACGCATAGAGGACGCGTGAGGGCGAAAGACCGGTGTATGCGGGGATGCCCTCTGCGACCAGCGCTGCTGCGACGCGCTGCTGGCCGATGCTCGCAGCCTTGCCAGTGAGTCGACCGAGGATGTGCCACCACGAGCCCGCACTACCCGGGGCGATGATCGACGGCGCGTATCCTGGGATGTCCTGAACCCCGGCGAGCAGGCGCGCGGCGTAGCGGCGACGCGCGGCGATGATGTCTCTCAGGCGCACCAGCTGCGCGCCGAGGACCGCCGCGCTGAGCTCGGACATGCGGTAGTTGAAGGCGAGGAAGCCGACGGCGATCGTTCCGCGTTTGGCGGTGCGGTCATATCCCTTATCGGTGAACAGGCGGACCAGGCGCGCGGTCTCGGCGTCTCGGGTGATGACGAATCCTCCTTCGCCGCAGGAGATGTGCTTCGAATCGTTGGTCGAGAACGCAGCCGCATCGCCAAACATCCCGATCATCGTGCCATCGACTTCGGCCAGCGGCGTCTGCGCGCAATCCTCGATGAGCTTGAGCGAGCGCTCGCGCGCGATCCCCGCGATCTCGCGGATCCGGGCCGGATAGCCGCCGAGATGGACGACGAGTATCGCCCTGGTCTTTGCGGTGATCGCGCGGAGCAGCGCCTCGGGGTCGAGGCTGAACGTCGCGGGCTCGATATCGCAGAACACCGGGATCGCCCCGAGCGCGAGGACGCCCGCCACCGATCCCCAGTCGCTGATCGGATTGACGATCACCTCGTCTCCCGGTTCCACGCCGCAGGCGGCGAGCGCGGCATGGATGGCGGCGGTGCCTGATGAGCAGCACACCACATGCTCGACCGCGAAGAGCGAGCGGATGGCGTCCTCGGCCTGGAAGACGCGGGTGCCGCCGATGTACCACAGGTGCTGGGAACGCAGCGCTGCGAGCACCGCCGCTTCCTCTGCTGCGCCGAAGCGCTCTCCGGTGCCATAGGGCTGGGATTTTGCCTTGATGCCGCCGTCGATCGCGAGCGCAGGCCCAGCGGTCGAACCAGGCGTGGAAGGCCGAGAGCCGGTTGGTGTGGGCATGTGCAGATCCCACCCCCCACTGCTGCGGGAACAAGCCGCAGTTGAGGGTTCGTGCGCGCATGTGCACATTTCGCGCACAAACCTGCAGCGAATCGATGCCTACGGGTTAGCCTCGGATTCAGTGGCGACGAGGCGAGCGACGGACAGGGACCAACTCGTACCCGTACACCACAAATGAACCGAAATCAGCAATCGCTGCCGCGCAAGCGCTTGTTCAGACCTTGCCGCGTGATGCCCAGGAACGATGCGGCCTGGGCCTGATTGCCCGCACTGCGCTTGAGCGCTTCCGCGATCAGCTGCATTTTGACCTCCCGCAGCGTCGGCAGGCGATCGGGGAAGCGCAGCGGCGCGCTCGCGCTCTCGGTGCGCTCGCTCACTGCCCGACGGAAGGGTTCGATCGCGAGGGTCCGGCCGCTGGTGCGGGTCAACGCGTCGTACACCAGAGAGCGCAGCTCGCGCACGTTTCCGGGGAAGTCGTAAGCCGCGAGCAGACGTCGCGATTCGCTGGCGACATCGGGCTTGGGCCGGCCCATGGTCGCCGCGGCTTCTGCGAGGAAATGGTCGAGCAGCAGCGGAATGTCGCCTATACGCTCGCGCAGGGGCGGCATGTGGACGTGGTGGGCGCTGAGCCGGTAGAACAGATCCTTGCGGAACTCGCCCGCTTCCTGGAGCTGACGCAGATCCTGGCTGGTTGCGACCACGACGCGCGCGGTGGAATGCTTCGGCAGATCGGATCCCAGCGGATAGTACTCGCCGTCCTGCAGCAGCCGCAGCAGCTGCACCTGCGAGGACGGACTCAGATCTCCTATCTCATCCAGCAACAAGGTGCCACCGGTTGCACGCTGGACGAGCCCGGAGCGCGCTTCGATGGCCCCTGTGAATGCTCCTCGGCAGTGGCCGAAGAGGGCGTCCGCGAACATGGTGTCGTCGAAACCACCGACGTTGACCGGGACGTATCCGCCCGAACGACCGCTGATGCTGTGCACGGCGCGGGCGACCAGATCCTTGCCGGTTCCGGTTTCTCCGGTGACCAGCACCGATTGACCGGTGACCGAGATGGCCTTGACGTATGCGAAGAGTTCACGCATCGCCGGATCCTGGGTGATGATCCCGGCGAATGGATCTGGAGACGGCTTTCCCTGAGGCGCCTTGAAGGCGGGCTTTCTGGCCTTGGTCCCGAGGGCCCGATGGACGGCATCGACCAATCGGTGCGGCGGGTACGGCTTCAACAGGTAGTCGTACGCACCGTGATGGATACACGACACGGCGGTCGCGATCTCGTTGGTGCCGCTGACCACCAACACCGAGAGCTCGGGATGGGTCGAGGTGATTTCTCCCAGCAGCTGGCGTCCATCGCAATCGGCGAGAGCGAGATCGAGGAGGATCAGGTCGCAGGGGTGTGTCGCGAGGAAGGCCTGGACCAGCCTGCCCTCGCTCAAGGTCGAGACGGCAGAAATGCCTCCGGCTCCGAGCGTCTCACGGGCCAACACCAGGGCGTCGGAATCGTCGTCGACCACCAGCACGGAGGAGGTTGCGGTTGGAAGCACCATCAGCCGGGCATCGCCACTGCCCGTTCGGCCTTTGTCAGGCATGGAACAATCGAACTGACTAGTTTGAAACATCAGGAGGGCTTGTAGCAAGTGTTTGGCTGCTGTCATCGATAAAAGGTGCTTAGCTACTAAATGCCATAGTAGACCCCGGGGGACTGAGCCTCAATCCGCGTCCCCAGCCCGCTCCTGCTCGCGGCTCAACGTCAGTAGGCACGGACGCATCTGCCGATGTCGGCGACGCCACGCCATGCCGTGCGACCGTCCATTGGACGTGTCGACGAGGGAGCCTGACAGCATCTCCGTCAAGGTCAGGTCGCTGGGGGAGGCGGCGACGACCCAGGCGACGGTTCGATGAACACCTTCACCTTGCGCGGTGCGACGTAGACCGTCTCGCCGACCTCGAGGTGCATCGACTTCACCACCTCCGACGGCATCTGCGCCTCGAAGACGCCGCTCTGTTTCTGCGGCGTCAGCTCGACGCGCGCCAGCGGTCCGATGGCGTGGATATGGCGGATGGTGGCGGCCAGCGAGCCCTCGTCGTTGTGGCGGGTGACGACCACATCATGCGGCCGCACGTAGCCGATGGCGGGAGCATCCTCGACCGAACCATGCTCGGGCATCTCGAGTTTCACGCCGCCGACGTTGGCCCATCCCTGATGGACCCGACCTTGGAAGAGATTGACGTTGCCGATGAACTGGAACACGAACGGGGAGGCCGGATGGTCGTAGATATCAGCGGGGGTCCCCTCCTGCTCGACCTTGCCGTTGTTGATCACCACCACTCGGTCGGACACCTCCATCGCCTCCTCCTGGTCGTGGGTGACGAACACGCTGGTGATGCCGGTGTCGTCGTGCAGCCGGCGAAGCCAACGGCGCAACTCGGCGCGCACCTTGGCGTCGAGCGCTCCGAACGGCTCGTCCAAGAGCAGCACCGAGGGCTCGACCGCGAGCGCGCGCGCCAAGGCGATGCGTTGGCGCTGACCTCCCGAGAGCTGATGCGGATAACGATCGGCGCACCAATCGAGCTGGACCATCTCGAGCAGGCGATGGACCTTGTCATTGATGTCGGCCTTCGATGGCCGGCTCTCGCGCGGGCGCACGGCCAGTCCAAAGGCGACGTTGTCGAAGATGGTCATGTGTCGAAACAGCGCGTAGTGCTGGAACACGAAACCGACCTTTCGATCTCTGATGCTGGCCTTTCCGGCATCGGCGCCATGGAACAGCACCGAGCCGGAATCCGGCTGGTCGAGACCGGCGATGATGCGCAGGAGCGTGGTCTTGCCCGAGCCCGACGGTCCGAGCAGCGCGACCAGCTGGCCCTCGGGGATCTCCAGCGAGATGTCGTCGAGGGCGTGGAAGCGCTTGTAGCGCTTGGTCACCTTGCGGATGGAGATGCTCATGGGTGGTCCCGATGCGGGTGCAGAGGCTGATGCGGGGAGTCGGCGCCTTCTGGCCGGTCTTCGAAGGCCTCTGCTTCGGCCAGGGCTTCGATGCGGTGCGTATGCCATTCGACTAGGCTCTTCACCACCAGGGTGACCAGAGCGAGCAGGGTCAGGAGCGACGCGCACGCGAAGGCGGAGACGAACTGGTACTCGTTGTAGAGGATCTCGATGTGCAGGGGCAGGGTGTTGGTACGGCCGCTGATGTGCCCGGACACCACCGAGACGGCGCCGAACTCGCCCATCGCGCGCGCGCTGCACAGGATCAGGCCGTAGAGCAGGCCCCACTTGATGTTCGGCAGGGTGATGCGCCAGAAGATGCGCCAGCCGCCAGCGCCGAGCACGCGCGCGGCCTCCTCCTCCTCGGTGCCCTGCGATTGCATGACCGGGATGAGTTCACGTGCGACGAAGGGAAAGGTGATGAACATCGTCGCAAGCACGATGCCCGGAACCGCGAAGATCATCTTCAGGTCGTGATCGCGCAGCCAGGGGCCGAAGACCCCCTGCAGTCCGAAGAGCAGGACGAAGATCAGGCCGGCGATCACCGGCGATACGGCGAAGGGCAGGTCGATCAGGGTCAGCAGCAGGCTCTTGCCGCGGAAGCTGAATTTGGTGATGGCCCAGGCGGCGGTGATGCCGAACACGCCGTTGCAGATCACGGATGCGGCGACGACGATGAGCGTCAATTTGATCGCGTGCCAGGCGTAGACATCGTGGAACGAGGCGAGGTAGGTTCCGAATCCTTTTGAAAGTGCTTCCCAGAACACGGCTACCAGTGGGATCAGCAGGAACAGCGCCAGGAAACCCAAAGCGAGAGCTGTGAGCGTATAGCGGACCCACCTCGGCTCGGTGAGGGCGCGCGGCTTGGCGTGGGGCCTGGCGATGGTGACGGTTTCGCGCATGTCAGAACGCCATGCGCTTGTTGGCCCAGCGCTGCATGAAGTTGATGACCAGGAGAAGGATGAACGAAGCGCCGAGCATGACCACGCCGATCGCGGTCGCTTCGGCGTAGCGGAATTGCTCGAGCTTGCTGAAGATCAGCAGCGGGGTGATCTCGGTCTTCATCGGGATGTTTCCCGAGATGAACACGATCGAGCCGAATTCGCCCACCGCGCGGGCGAAGGCGAGGGCGAAGCCGGTGAGGATCGCCGGCCACAGTTCCGGAAGGATGATGTGGGTGAAAATCTGCAGGCGCGATGCGCCCAGGCTCGCCGCCGCTTCCTCGACCTCCTTGCCGAGATCCTCGAGCACCGGTTGCACGGTCCGCACCACGAAGGGCAGGCTGATGAAGGTCAGGGCGACGATGATGCCCAGGGGTGCGAAGACGACCCGGATCCCCAGCGGCTCGAGCCACTGACCGATCCAACCGGTCGGTGCGTACAACGAGGTCAGCGCGATGCCGGCGACCGCCGTCGGCAGCGCGAACGGCAGGTCGACCATCGCGTCGACGAAGCGCTTGCCGTAGAAGTGGTAGCGCACCAGGACCCACGCAACCAGCAGGCCGAACACGACGTTGATCGCCGCCGCGGCGAGCGCGGTACCGAAGCTGAGCTTGTAGGAGGCGACGACCTGCGGAGCGGTGACCGTCGACCAGAATTGAGCCCAGGTCATGTCCAGGGTCTTGATCACGAGCGCCGACAAGGGCAGCAACACGAGCAGGCCCAGATACAGCACGGTGAATCCGAGCGTCAGCCCGAAACCCGGTAGAATGCTGCGTTTATGCAGGAGGATCGGCACGATGGGTCCTTGGGATGCTCACGGGCGATAGATGCGGTCGAATACGCCGCCATCGGAAAAATGCGTGGACTGGGCCTGGCTCCAACCGCCAAACATCTCATCGACGGTAAACAGCTTCAACGTGACGAAGGTGGCGGAATGCCTGGCGAGGATCGTCTGGTTGCGCGGCCGATAGAAGTGCTTCGCGGCGATCTCCTGACCTTCCGTGGTGTAGAGGAATTCCAGGTACGCCCGCGACACCGCGAGCGTGCCGTGGCGCTTCGCCACGGATTCGACCACGGCGACGGGCGGCTCGGCGAGGATGCTGATGGTGGGCACCACCAGTTCGAATTCACCCATTTCCGAAGCCGTGCGCAGCGCGAGGAACGCCTCGTTCTCCCACGTCACCAGGACGTCGCCGATGCCGCGCTTGATGAAGGTGGTGGTCGCGCCACGCGCTCCCGAATCCAGGACCGGCGCGTTCTTGTACAGGGCGCCGACGAAGGCGGCGGCCTGATCGTGATCCTGGCCATTGGTCGACAGCGCGTAGCCATAGGCGGCGAGGTAGGACCAGCGTGCGCCACCTGAGGTTTTCGGGTTCGCGGGAATCACCGCGACCCCTGATTTGATCAGGTCCGGCCACTCTCTGATACCCTTGGGATTCCCTTTGCGCACCAGGAAGACGATGGTCGAGGTATAGGGGGCGCTGTTATCGGGCAGCAGCGTCTGCCAGTTTTCTGGAAGTTGCTGCGACTTCTTCGCGATGGCATCGATGTCATAGGCGAGGGCGAGCGTGACCACATCGGCCTCGAGTCCGTCGATCACGCCGCGCGCCTGTTTGCCGGATCCGCCGTGCGACTGGCTGATCGCCATGGAAGCGCCGGTGGTGCGCTTCCACTCCTGGGCGAAGGCCTGGTTCACCTCCTTATAGAATTCGCGGGTGGGATCGTAGGAGACATTCAGCAGGTCGACACCGCCAGCACGATCGGTCTGCATGCACGCGCGGATCGCCCAGGCAGCCAAGCCGATGAGCACGATGACGATGATGGTTCGCTTCATGATGGCTCTGGGCTGGAGATGCGGTGATCGGCCGGGCGCGAAATCAGAACTGCACCTGGAACCGGGTCAGGGCGATCTGCTCGTCCTGACGGTCGCGCACGCCAGCGCCGTCGGCGGCGCCGTCGACGTACCGGGTGACCTCGTAGTTGGCTTGCCATTTGAGGTTGCGCGTGAGGTACCAGTTGAGTCCGGCACCGTAGGCGATGGCGCGGCTGGCCGAAATCGCGCGGCTCGCGAAGCCGTTCGTGAAAACGTCGTCCTCGACTTCGAGGCCGTGCACGCGCAGAGCCAGCTCGAACGCGCCCCACGTGCCCTTGTCGACATCCAACGGCTGCTTCGGCACGACGCCCTTGAAGCTCGCGCGCTCGCCGGTGAGGACCCAGGCGCCGGCCGCCTGCCACGCGGTGACGGTGACGTCGTCGCGCACCCCGCCCAGCACCACCTCCTGGTGCGAGATCGCGTATTCGCCAAGCACGCTGAAGGCGCCGAGGGTCCAATAGAGCTGCGGAACGATGCGATAATGCGGTCCGTCGGCCCGCGCGGTATTCGCGTTGGTGGGGATCACGCCCTGCACATAGCGGAAGATGATCTCCTGCCCGGTTGATCGGTACGTCGGCAGGCTGGTGGCCGCGGCAGTCCCCTCGTCGTTACCGTAGGTGCCGCCGATTCCGACGCCCAGCCCATTGAGCGCCTCGGCGGAGGACGACGTGAACGGGCTCAGCCAGATGCGCGCGACCCCCTCCTTGTCGTCGTTCACATCCGTATCTCGGCTGCCGCCATCCACCGCGCCGTTCACCACGCCGGCCGCGTAGGCCACCGCACCCTTGTGGATCTCTCCATGGACGATCGCGCCGATGTCGCGATTCGGGATCAGGCTCGACGGCAGCGCGCGCTCGATGAACAGCAGTGCCGTTCCGGATTGCAGGCGCTCGACGCTGACGGGGACCTTGAACTTTCCGACGCGCAGCTGCGCCTCGGGCCGCAGGATGAGGTCGAGGTACGCGTCCTGCACCGACGCCACGCCGCCGCCGAAATCGGTCATGATCTTGAACGCGGCATGCTTGCCGAGCTTGCCGTCGAGGATCGGGCGCACGCGCCGCAGCAGGAACGTATCCGTTCCCGGCCGGTCGTCGTCATTCAGGTAGAAGCGCCCATCGGCGTGGATATAGCCGCCGATGCGCAGTGAGAAGGCATCGTCAGCGGACGACAGCGAGAAGCCCTCGGCGCCGGCCTTGATCTTCGGCGCGTCCTTTGATTTCGCCGAGGCCTCCTCCTGCGCGATCTCCAGCTTGTGATCGAGCTCGCGGATCCGCTGGTCGAGCGCTTCGAGGCGGGCCTCGGTGCCGGTGATCGCATCGACCGGCACGGGGGCGGGCGCAGGAACGACGGCGGGGTCTACACCGTCCGCCGCGGATACCGCTTGGACCATGGCCAGCAGGCATGGGATGATGACGGCTGACGCAGCGCGGTGACGGTGGCGGAGCATGGGTAGGGATCTCGGTCGAGAGACCGCTTCCGGGCGGTCATGGTTGGGAACAGGTGGGAGACTGGAAGAACCGGCGGCCTAGCCTGCTACAGTCGCCCGGCCCGACGGCGTGCCGCGGGCCGACGGCCCTGATGAGGTGCTAGAGCGGACAGCGCAGCCGCTGGAATGCTCTGACGCGGATGCCGATGACGATGGACATGGAGCCCCTCCTTGCGATAGGCCAGAGGGCTTGCACCCGGCGGCGACGAGCCGACGCGTGGCGCCCACGTTTAGTCCGAGAATTTATCGCGCGCCCCCGGCAAGTAGTGGCCTAAATCCGGCGCGGACCCTCAGCGGGTCGGGCGCACTTGTAGGGAGGACGCCAGGGCGGTCAAGCATATTCCTACCTTACCGATCGGAGTTAAGACACACAACCATTCTTCGGCGCCTGCGCTCCCCCGTGGAAGGCCAGCTCCTCGGCTCCGCGTTCCGTCAGCCCCGACCGGTGCTACGCTACTCGCGTGCTGACCAACCGCGCGAAATACGCCATCAAGGCGCTGCTCCACCTGGCCCGGCGGCGCGGACAGGGTCCGGTGCAGGCGAGCGTGATCGCCGAGGCCGAACAGATCCCGCACAAGTTCCTCGAGGTGATCCTCACGCAGCTGCGCAATCGCGGGGTGATCCGCAGCAAGGTGGGAAAGGGTGGAGGACACGAGCTGGTGAATGACCCCGCGGACATCGATCTGCTCACCGTCATGCGCGCCATCGACGGACCGGTCGCCCCCCTGCCCTGCCTGAGCCACACCGCCTACGTGCGCTGCGACGACTGCGCCGACGAGGCCACGTGCGGCGCGCGCATGCTGCTGATGCGCGCGCACGAGATCCAGGTCAAGGAGCTCTCCCGCACCACGCTCGGCGACGCGCTCACCTCGGAACCGCAGGGACAGACGGCCAGGAGACGGCAGCGCAAGCAACACTGAGAGCGGTGGACCGTTCTCCGTGCTCCGTTCTCCGTCTTGTGGGACTGGATCCGCACGTCGATCTCACGTTGCATCTGCCGTCAACGGAGAACAGAGCACGGAGAACGGAGCACGTTTCTCACCCATTGAAGCTGACGTCGAAGCCGATGTCGGGGCTGTCGTTGCGGGTGAGGATCGACTGCGTGCGATCATCGACGAAGCGAGTGGCAGGGCCCAGGATCCTCGGCATGCACCCATTCGGGATCCGGTTCGTTCCAGCGCGACTCGAAACGGTTCGGCGGATTGGCCGAGGCTCCGTGCCCCTTGATGCCATCGGGATTCGCCGGCGATGGGATCGGCGGCAGGATGCGAAACGGCGTGTGCATGCGGTATAATGCGCAATGATCGATATGGGTCAATATAAACCTTAACCACGCGGATGATCGAACCTGATCAGGTCGTACACGACTTGGTGCCGCAACGGCAGCAGTAGCATCCACGTGGAGCCACCCGATGACGCCCACCACGGCCCACCACGAAGCAGTCACCTACGATCGCCACGGCTTCATCATCGTGGGTCGCCGGCGGATCCTGCTCATCGGGACGGTCTCCTACTACCGACTTGCTCGCGAGGACTGGGAAGCCCGCCTGCACGCCTTCAAGGACAGCGGATTCAACACCGTCGACGTCTACGTGCCGTGGAACTACCACGAACAATCCGACGGCGTGTTCGATTTCTCGACCGGCAACCGCGATCTCGGCGCCTATCTGCGGCTGTGCCACCAGCTCGGCCTGTGGGTCTACCTGCGTCCGGGCCCCTACATCTGCAATGAGTGGGATGGCGGCGGCCTGCCGGCGTGGCTGTCGCTGGTGCCCGGGCTGCGGTTGCGCCAGAACGAACCGAGTTTTCTCGGATTCGCCACGCGCTACCTGCGCGAGATCGACCGCATCGCCACCCCGCTGCAGGCGACGCGCGGCGGACCGATCATCCTCTATTGCATCGAGAACGAGTTGGATTTCTACGCCAAGGAAGTCGACGACGTGCCCGGATACGTCGCCGCGCTGCGCGATCAGGTACGCGCTGATGGCATCGATGTGCCGTTGACCGGCTGCGTGGGCGCGCGCACCTCGATCGAACAGGCGACCGGTCTGGTCGAGGACGTGATCCCGACGCCGAACGTCTATTCCAAAGGCTTGGTCGAGATCAAGGCAGCGGCCGCGCGCGATGCGCTACGCAACGGCCGCTTCCGCGACGGCTCGCCAATGGCCGATCTGCCGCCGTTCGTCACCGAGATGAACCGCGACGAGATGTCGCTGCGACGCATGCTCTCGGTCGGCTTCAAGGGACTCGGCCCCTTCAATTTCGCTGGTGGATCCAACCACGGACGCTGGGAATCGGTGAACAACTGGGGCGGATTCTCGTGGATGGCGACCTCGATCGACTTCTCAGGGATGATCGGCTTCGATGGCCGGCGCGGCGCGGTGTTCGCGAACGCTCGTCGCCTCGCTGGTTGCATCAAGGCCTGCGAGGAATTCTTCGCGCTCGCCGAGCCGACCACCTCGTGGGACGGCGGACCCACCTGCGCGAACGCGATGATCGGTGCGCGCGAAGCCGAGGTCAAGCCGGGACGGGTCTACAGCCTGATGCGCGGCGAGAGCGCCTGCGTCTTCGCCTTGAACGATAGCGATCACCCGCTCTCGACCACCGTGACCGTGGGCGCGCTGACTGTGCCGCGGCACAGCGATCTGACGGTATCACCGCACTACGATCACATGGTCCTGTTTGGCATGCCGCTGCCGACGCTCGACGCGGTCATCACCTATAGCACGGCCGAGGTCACGTCGCTCGCGGTCGACGGCGAGCGCGCCATCCTGACCATCGCCGGTATCGCTGACAGCACCGGTGAAATCGCCCTGCGCGCTCCTGCCGGGATCTCCGTCGTCGCGAGCGATGGCATCACCAGCCAGTGGACCGAGGGTGCTACCACCACGCTGGTGCTCGCCTTCGCGCCCGAGCCCCGTGAAGCGCGGCTCCTCATCGGCCAACGCACACTCGTCCTACGCACGCTCGCGCGCGAGGCTGCCGGCTGGGATGGCCTGGTCGCGCCGCCGATGGCGATCGCTCCGGAAGCGATTCCCGCAGCCTCATGGACATCCAGCGACGTGGCTGTGCCCGCGCTGTCCCAGTCCTGGCGTGGTCCCGGACGATCGCTCGAATCGCTCGGCCTTCTGCATGGCGCCGGCTGGTATGAGCTGATCTTCAGCGCAACTGGTGGTTCAGAGATGTCGATCGCGCATGCGGGAGATCTGGTGGCGATCACGCTCGATGGCGTGCCACTGGGCAGTCGTCGGTGCGATGGCAACGCGCTCACCATCATCCTGCCTCAGTCGCTCGCGCCTGGCGAGCATCGCCTGCTCGTGCGGGTCGAGATCTGGGGTCATCCGAATTTCGACGACACGCGATGGCCTTCGTGCCGCTTCGGCAGCCAGCGCGGTGCGTTCGGTGAGGTGACCCTCGATGGGCAGGTGATCGATCCAACCTGGCGCTTCGGCACCGAACCGACACCAACAGCCGGACCCACGATTCCCGGAGCGGGGCTGGGCGCGCCCTTCGGCTGCCAGCGCTTGGCTGAGAGCACGCTCACGCGGACGCTTGCGCATGGCGCGGTGCTGTGTGTCGCAGGTGTCGATTGCCACGGACATCTCCGGGTCGATGGCGAACTCGTCGGACGCTACCTGCTCGGACCAACGCTCACGCCGCTGATGGTCGGCGGCCCTTCGCATCGCTTCTACCTGCCAGCAAGCCGCACCCGCCAGGGCGCGCGCCTCGGACTCACCCTGCATGGCACCTCGGTCGACGGTCGACTGGACAGCGTGACCCTGGAGGAGCTGGTCGCGCATTGAGGCTCTCCCTCCAGCGGTCTCGCTGATTGCGCGACCGTCGCCGCTGCGACGATCCGCCGCATGCGGGTCATCCCATTGCAGTCCGGCAGCGCGGGAAATTGCATCTACGTCGAGGCCAACGGCATCCGCCTGCTCTTCGACGCTGGCATCAGCGGCAAGCAGGCCCAGCACCGATTGGCCGCCCAGGGTAGCGAGATCCGCGGCATCGATGCGGTGATCATCTCGCACGACCATTCCGACCACATCGGCAGTGCCGGCATCCTGGGGCGGAAATTCGGATTACCCGTCCATCTCACCGAGCCGACCTGGCATGCCGCGCGACATGCGCTGGGCGAGGGCGATCACATCCGCCATTTCCAGTCGGGCGAGGTCCTGCGCTTCGCCTCGGTTTTCGGCTCGGTCACGGTCGAGACCATGCGCACGCCGCACGATGCCGCCGACGGCGTGGTGTTCGTGGTCGACGAAGGCGCCCATCGCGTCGGCATCCTCACCGACTTCGGCCACGTCTTCCCTGAACTCGAGGCGCTGGTCGCTTCGCTCGATGCGGTCTACCTCGAGAGCAACCATGACGACGTGATGCTCGAGAACGGGCCGTATCCGGTCTTCCTCAAGCGGCGCATTTCCGGCCCAGGCGGTCACATCTCGAATCACGAATCGGCGCGCCTGATCGCGGACCACGGGCGCAAGCTGCGCTGGGCCTGCCTCGCGCACCTGTCGGCGAACAACAACTCTCCGGAGATCGCCTACGCGACGCACCGCGCGACCTACGGGGACGACCTGCCGCTGCTGGTCGCCAAGCGCTCCGCGGTCAGCGCACCGATGGTGCTGTAGAGCACGTCGTCGGTCGCTACTCCGCCAGACGCTGGCGCAGCGCGTCATAGTCGGAGTCCATCGCCTTGAGCGCCGACTCCTCCTGCGCGATGCGGTCGCTCTTGGCCTTGCGCGAAGCGGCATCCTTGGCCGGCATCTCGCGCAATTTGGCGAGACCGTCGTTCTTCGCGCGCAGCTTCTTCTGCAACGACTGCAGCTCTTTGAGCACCGGAGCCGCCTGCGCCATCCGCTCGCTGACCACGGTCGAAGCCTCCGCGTCGAGCACCTTCATCATCTCGGCCTGCAGTGCGGCGTCGGTCAGCTTCGCCTTGCCCTTGAGGACGGCGGCGACGCTCCGGTCCTTAGCGAGCAGGATGACCTGAGGCGCCGTGGTCTGATTGAGGACCGGATTCTGCTTCGCATCGATCGCCGACACGTTGACGTCCACGCAGGCGAAATAGCGCGAGGCGGCGGGAGTGCCATTGGCACCGGGATACGAGAAGCACGCCTCGTCGACGCTCGCGCTGTCCTTGGCCTGCGGGCTCGGCTGCCCATTCTTCGCTTCCTGCCGCGAGCGGCAGAACACCAACACTGGCTGGTCGGCGGGAACGTCGGTCATGAATGCCTGGCCCTGCAGATACGCGCCGAGCGCGGCCTGGGCATCCGCATCGGTATTGCCCTTTTTCGTGGGAGCGCCGACGATCTCGCCGCTGCGCCACTGCACTGCCGCCAGCGCGCGCCCCCGGGCTTCAGCCTTCTCGATGCTCTCGAGCCACTCGCTGATGGGCGCATTCATCGCTGCCTGCGATGGCACGTGGCCTTCTCCGTCGAGCACCACCTGCTTCGCGAGCGCTCCGGCCTTCTCCAACAAGGGCATGCCCGCGTTGGCCACCGGCAGATTGGCATCCTGGGCACCGTTGACCACCAGCACCGGATAGCCCTTGGCGATGGTCAGATCCGCATCCGTGCGCGCACCGGCGGCAAAGATGCCGTAGCCGCGGTAGCGCCCCTGCGACGCCTTGGTGAAACCATAGATGTTCACGCCCCAACCGCCCATCGACAGGCCCGCGAGGAACACGCGCTTCTGATCGATCCCATAGGTCGCGTCGATCGTCGCGCGCACGCGGTCGAAGAACGCGATCATCGCCGACACCGTCGCTGGATCGGACTGGATTCCACCGGCTCCACCATCCGGTTGCCCGCCATAGGACAAGCCGACGACGAAGTAGCCGCGGCCCCCGGTCGCGTCCTTGAATGGGTAGGTCGTCGGCGTGCCCCCGGACCCGTGCATGAACAGGACGAGCGGCAACCGTGTGCCGGCCACGTAATCCTTGGGCACATGCAGCACGCAGGGATGGGGGCAGTCGGCGATCTTCAGCGGGCCCTCCTGGCCGGGCTGCAGTCGATCCTCGGCGACCACGAGTGCGATAGACATCGACCACAGCACGGCGAGCACGAAGAGGGTACGCATGGCAGGGACTCCGGGCCGGTAGGTATGGACGCACGCTGATGACGGCAAGCACTGGAGGTGGTATCCGGTGCGCGCGTCTGAGCAGGTATCGCCGAGCCCTTACGTGAAAACTGCTCAGACGTTGTGGCTCGTTGCCCGAACCTGCCACCTGCGAGCCTATCCCTGCAGCTGCGGTTGGCGTTCACGTTCGAACGCGTTTCCAGTCCAAGCCGAAGCGGGTCAGGTATTTGGCCAGGCGATCGGCGTCGTTGCCCGAGGATTTGCGCGCGCGCGATGCGGCGAAGAGGGTTCGGCCGGCTTCCGACAGGGTCGCCGAGGCGCGGCACACCGCGATCACGTCAGCGAGTTGGACGCGATCGAAGCGGTCCAGGGCGTCGGCTGCCGCTCGGCCCAGGATCGCGACCGCCGGATCCGCTGTCGCGACCGGATCCGACCAGCGTTCGCGCAGGCGCCTGATCTCATCGTCGACGTCGGTCACCGTGATGCGACCACCTCCGGCCAAGGTCGCAAGGCGTTCGACCGCTCCCGACAGATCGCGGAAGTTTCCGCTCCACAGCGCCTGCGGCGCGGAGGCGAACGCCAGGAAGCGGCTGCGCGCCTCGGCGTTGAAGGACACCCGCTGACCTTTATCGCGCGCGAAGCGCTCGAGTTCGTAATCGAGATTGGGCTCGATGTCCTCGCGCCGCTCGGCGATGCCGGGAAGCCGGAACGACCACAGGTCGATGCGCGCCAGCAGGTCGTCGCGAAAGCGCCCCTCGCGCACGCACGCACCGAGATCGCGATTGGAGCCGGCGATGAGCTGGAAATCAGAGAGCACCGGCGCATCCGCCCCGAGCGGCAGGAAGGTCTTCTCCTCGACCGCGCGCAGGAGCATCGCCTGTTCATCGAGCCCGAGTTCGCCGATCTCGTCGAGGAAGAGCAGACCGCCGTCAGCGCGCTTGAGCAGCCCGTCACGATCGGCTGCCGCTCCGGTGAATGCGCCCCTGCGATGCCCGAAGAGCGCGGACATCGCGCCATCGCCGCGGATGGTCGCGCAGTTCACCTCGACGAACGGTCCGTCGACCTGGTTGCGCGCCTTCTTCAATTCGAAGATGCGGCGCGCCAGCCGGGTCTTGCCGGCTCCGGTCGGGCCCGCGAGCAGGATCGGCGCGGTGCTGGCTCCGGCCACGCGTTCGATGCGCTCGATGAGCGCGGTGAAGGCGGTGTTGCGGGTGGGGATGCCGGAGGTCAGCACCGACACGCCTTGGCGATGCTCCTCGGCGAAGCGCGCCGCCAGCTTGTCGTACTTCGACAGATCCAGATCGATGATCGCTGCGCGACCGACCGTGCGATCCTCATCGATACCGCGCTCGTCCGGACGACCAGGCGAGGTCTGCACCAGTCGCGCGGGGAAGTGGCGCGATTCCGTGAGCAGGAACAGGCAGATCTGCGCCACGTGCGTGCCGGTGGTGATGTGGACGAGAGTCGTTGCGCGGCGTGCGCGAGGCCATCGAACGGGCGGTTCCGCACGGCCGCACCGACAACGGCGGAGCCGGCGACCGCGGCGCGTGGCACGACCTGCCACCGCGCATCAAAAATCTGTGGAAGGAGCACCTCGACGCGGGCTACGAGCGCATCGGCGCCAAGTTCCCGAAGCTCGGCCGCGGCAACGCGCTCAACCACCTCGGGACCCTCGGGACCGGGAACCACTTCATCGAGGTCTGCCTCGATGAAGCGGGCCGCGTGTGGATCATGCTGCACTCGGGGTCGCGCGGCGTGGGCAACCGCTTCGGGCAGTTCTTCATCGAGCTGGCCAAGCAGGATATGCGCACGCACCACATCGACCTGCCGGACAAGGATCTCGCGTATCTGTCCGAAGGGACGAGCCACTTCACCGACTACATCGAGGCGGTGAGCTGGGCCCAGTCCTACGCGCGCCTCAACCGTCAGGCGATGATGGAGCGCGTGGTCGACGCGGTGCGCTCGGCACCCGGCATCCCGCCGTTCACCGCCGAAGTCGAAGTCGTGAACTGCCATCACAACTACGTGCAGCAGGAGCACCACTACGGCAAGGACGTCTGGCTCACCCGCAAGGGCGCCGTGCGCGCCGGCAAGGACGACCTCGGCATCATCCCGGGATCGATGGGCGCGCGCAGCTTCATCGTCCGCGGCAAGGGCAACAAGGAATCGTTCGAGACCTGCAGCCACGGCGCCGGCCGCGCGATGTCGCGCGGCGAGGCCAAGCGCCGCTTCACCATCGAGGACCACGCGCACGCCACCGCGGGTGTGGAATGCCGCAAGGACAAGGACGTGATCGACGAGACGCCGATGGCCTACAAGGATATCGACGCGGTGATGGCCGCGCAGGCGGACCTGGTGGAGATCGTGCATACGTTGAAGCAGGTGGTGTGCGTCAAGGGATGAAAACACAGGTGCTCCGTCCTACGTCCTCTGTTCTCCGTCCCGTGGGACGGAATCGTTCTCGGAGCATGTGCGCCGAGTGGACGGAGCACGTAGGACTGAGGACGGAGCACGCCATGCTCGATGAGATGGAAAGGTCCTCCGTGCTCGGTCCTCCGTCCTCTGTGACGGAATTGTTCGCGGAGCATGTGATCCGAGTAGACTGAGCACGTAGGACGGAGCACGGAGGACGTCATGCTAGCCATCGACGGCCGCCTCGGCGAAGGCGGCGGACAGATCCTGCGTAGCGCATTGGCGCTCTCGGCGATCACCGGCACACCGGTGCGCCTCGAGCACATACGCGCCGGTCGGCCGAAGCCGGGGCTGCAGCGTCAGCACCTGGCGTCGGTGCGCGCGGCCGCGCGGGTGTGCGGGGCCGAGATCACGGGCGACGAGCTCGGCAGCCGCGAGCTCACGTTCATTCCCCATGGCCTGTGCCCGGGTGAGCACCATATCGACATCGGCTCCGCCGGTTCGGCGTCACTCGTGCTGCAGACGGTGATCCCGCCGCTGTTGCGCGCCGGCGCGCCCTCGCGAGTGGTGGTCGACGGGGGCACGCACAATCCGCTGGCGCCGCCCTTCGAATTCCTGCGCGACACCTTCTGCCCAGTGCTCGCGCGCATCGGCGCCACCGTCACCGTCAGCCTCGAGCGCCATGGCTTCTATCCCGCCGGCGGCGGGCGCCTGGTCGCCGAGATCCAGCCGCTGGTCGAGCCGTGGCCGCTCGAACTCATGGAACGCGGACGCCCCACCTCGCGCCGCGCGGTGGCGACGATCGCCCATCTGCCCGCGCACGTCGCCAGCCGCGAAGCGCAGACCCTAAAACACGCGTTGAAGTGGTCGCATCGGGAATGCGACGAGGTCGAGATCCACGCCTGCGATGGACCGGGAAACATCGTCACCGTGACCATGGCATACCAGCACATCACCGAAACCGTCAGCGCGGTCGGCGCGATGCGCGTGCCTGCGGAAGAGGTCGCGCTGCGGGCGGCGAAGGAGGCGCAGCGCTACCTGGACTCCGATGTCCCGGTGGGCGAACACCTCGCGGACCAGCTGCTGCTGCCGCTCGCGATCGCGCGCGGCGGGCGCTTCCGGACGGGTGCGCCGAGTCTGCACGCGACCACCAATGCGCAGGTCATCTCCGCATTCCTGGGTGAGCGCATCGCCATGAGCGAACGCGCGGACGGTGACTGGCTGATCGAGGTCATGCCGAACGGTGGTACCGAACAGACTCCGACGGGTTGATCCGGGGCATCTGGCATCCAGTAAAAGTCATGAGATCGTGCGGTCGTACCGGCGATCCTCTCCCGCCCAGGAACCTGACCATGACCGCACCCGACTGGATTGATCTGCGCGCCCTAGCCGCACGCGCGATGCGGGAGCGCGATCTCGCGCCGGAATTCCCGCCCGCGGTGTAGATCTAAGTCGTCTACCAATCATAAAAAAAAACTACGGCAGAGCCCTGCACCACCAGCGCGTCGACATCTGCGATCGCCACCTGCAGACGCAGCACGGCGTTGGGCAAGCGCTCGCCCACGGTGAGCTGGTCGAGATCGCGCGAGTCGTCG
>JACCZE010000306.1 GCA_013696105.1 Planctomycetota bacterium
CCTCCGACATCGTGGCGGCATCGCCTGCGGCGATTGTATGCCGCCAGCGCCGCTCGGCGCCCGAGGAGGAATGCGGGAGTATCTGCTATCTGTTATCGGCCATCCGCGATCTGCATCCACCGGATAGCCGATAGTGGTCCCTTCAACCGTCTTCGTCTTCCTCGGCCGCAGAATCCGCCTCCACCGTATCCGCGAGGTGGAGCTGCTCCTGCTGCTGCCAGTGGCGCTCAACTGCCGCGAGCACGGCGAACAGGAAGGCGGGTACCAGCACGACCTTGATCCAGAAGTGCCAGGCGAGCGGGAATGCGGCGATGAACAGGCCGAGCAGGACCACGGCGAGGACGATCGCGACGATCATGCCCTGTTTGCAGCGCCGTGAGAGGCGCAGGTGGTAGGCGCGATTCGGTGTGAGCGGCTTGCGCGTGCGCGATGTGGCCATGGGTTCGGCCTCCGGTGGCGGCGGAGCGTACGCGGCGTCCCGGGAAATGACATGGGACGCGGATAGGGCCGGCTGCAGCGGGTGAAACTGTCGGATTCCCCTGACTCAGGTCTCCATCATGCCCAGGAACCGCTCCAGCAAGCGGTCGGCATCGGTGTCGACGAGGACCAGGTCCCGGTGCGCCGCACGCAGGAATCCATCCGCGACCGCCTGATCGAAGAAGCGCAGCAAGTGGTCGAAGTAACCCGCCACGTTCAAGAGCCCGATCGGCTTCTTGTGCAGGTCGAGCTGGGCCCAGGTGAGGATCTCTGCCAACTCCTCGAGCGTACCCATCCCTCCCGGCAGGGCGATGAAGGCATCCGCCAACTGCGCCATCATCGCCTTGCGCTCGTGCATGGTGTCGACGATGCGCAGGTCGCCCAGCCCGGTGTGCGCGACCTCCATGTCCACCAGCACCTGCGGTATCACGCCGACGACGTCTCCGCCGTGGGCGAGCACGGCGTCGGCGATCACGCCCATGGTGCCGACATTCCCCGCGCCATAGACCAGCGTGAGCCGCCGACGTGCCAGGACCTGGCCGAGGGCCGCGGCCGCCGCGCGGTAGCGCGGGTGGGAACCCATGCTGGAACCGCAATACACGCAGATGCGTTTGAGGATCGCCGTCATGACGTGCCCACCGCCGGCCCGAACCAGCGCAGCAAGGCGACGACGGTGGCCATGTAGATCAGCAGGCCGGTGACGTCGTTGAGCATGGTGATGAAGGGCCCTGCGGCGAGGGCAGGGTCGATGCGCAGGCGTTCGCACGCGAGGGGAATCACCACGCCGAGCGACGCGGCGAGCATCACCGCCAGCATCAACGCGACGGCGATGATCACGCCCAGCGTCGGACTCTCGTTCTGCAAGACGGCGATGACGGCAGCACCGGCTCCGCAGATCGCCGCCATCGCCACCGCGAGGAACATGCCCGTGGATATTTCGCGCACGATGGCGCGACCGCGACGCCCTTCGCCGATCGCCCCGGTCGCGAGTCCGCGCACGGTCACCGTCGAGCACTGCAGGCCAATGTTGCCGCCGAGCGCCGGCACCAGCGGCATGAAACCGACCAGCAGCGCCTGCTTGAGCACCCCCGACGTGTGGGTGCTGATCACCCAGGCATTCACGAAGCCGCCGACCGCGGTGATCAGCAGCCACGGCATGCGCAGCGACGAGCGCTTCAAGAGGCCCTGGTTCTCCTCGGGATCCTCGGCGGTTCCCGCGATCGCCAGCAGATCCTCCTCGGCCTCGGCTTCGAGCACGTCGACCGCGTCGTCCCAGGTGACCATGCCGCGCAGGTGGTGGTCGCGGTCGACCACCGGCATCGCCGGCAGGTGGTATCTCTGCATCACGCGCGCGACGCTCTCGCGATCGATCTCGAGCGGGACCGACTGGACATCCTTGTCCATCAGCGCCGACACCACCGCGCCGGGCGGAGCGAACACCAGTTGCCGGAAGCCGAGCACGCCGACCAGACGGCCGTCGACATCGACGACGTACAGGGCCCCGTGCGGGGTCTCCTCCTTGGCATAGGCAGCGCGGATGTGGGCGATCGCCTGCGCCGCGGTGAGAAAGTGTCGCAGCGTCACCACCTCGCGCGACATGATGCGCCCGGCGCTCTCGTCCGGCAGTTCGTACTGCTCGGTCAGCTGATCCCGCAGCCGCTCGTCGAGCCGCGACAGCAGGCGCTGCGCGCGCTCATCGTCGAGGTGGTCGAGGAAGTAGATCGCGTCGTCGGCGTCGGCATGGCGGATGATCTGCAGCAACCGTTCGTCGTCGCTCGCCTGCAGGACCTGATCGCGCAGCTCCGGCCGCAGCTGCTCGAGGACCTCCGCCGCGATGTCCGCCGGCAACGCGACGAACACGCTGCGCTTGCGGTCGTCCTCCAGGGTCTCGATCACGCTCGCGAGATCCGCCGGCCGCAGGCTCGACGCCGCGATCGCCAGCCCGCCTGGCCCATCCATCTCCAGCGTGGTCAGGAGCCGCGCCGCGATGGCGTGGTGGCGGTCGTCGTGATCGTCAGCCATCCCCGTCCCCGGCTGAGGCTTACGATCACGAAGCGGGCAATGCAATGGGGCTGTTTGTGCAGGGGCTGTCGCCCCTACGGCGCCTGAGAGGCGCCTACCCCCGGGCTTTGTCGCAGCTCGATGTCGTCGGGAGCCTCCGACATCGTGGCGGCATCGGCTTCGCCGATTGTATGCCGCCACCGCAGCTCGGCGCCCGTGGGGGCTGCCATCTGCCGTGTGCCATCCGCCATCCGCCATCCGCCATTCGCCATTCGCCATTCGCCCCAGCTGACAGCTGACAGCTGATCGCTGTGAGTGGCTATCCTACTGCGCTCCGCCGCCCCATTGCTCATCCCCACCGCCACGGTCGAATCCCTTCATGGCCAGCATCCTCATCGTTGGCGGTTCGCCGCGGGTCGCGGTCGACGTGGTGCGCTTCGTGAGCGTCGCGGCGAGCGGCGATACGGCGATCGCGTTGGCGCAGCGGCTGCAAGGGAGCGCCGAAGTCGACCTGCTGCTCGGGGTGGACGCCCATCGCGAGGCCGCCGCGCAGCGGTATTCCGATCGCGCGGGACTCGAGGCGGAACTCAGACGATGGATCGCCAGCCATCCGACCGGTGCGGTGGTGATGTCCGCAGCGGTGAATGATTACGACGTGGCGAGCGTGGAGGCGAAACGGTCAGGAACGTCCTCCGTGATCGCACCTACGGAGAAGTTGCCGTCTGGTGCCGACGAGGTCGTGGTGCGCCTGCGACCGGCCACCAAGGTCATCGATCAGCTGCGCGCCTGGGGACTCCGGGGGCCGATCATCGGATTCAAGTTCGAGGCCGCGGGGACCGTGGTCGCGTCGGCGCAATCGCTGCGCGCGCGCGTGAGCGCCGAACTGGTGGTCGCGAACAGTCTGTGCGGTTCACTCCAGGCGCTGGTCGACGCGGTGACGGTGCACCGCTATGGTGATCGCACTGCGCTCCTGGACGCGCTCGCTGGGCGCCTGAGAGCGCTGCTGGCTGCCGGTGGGTGAGCGGGGTCCGGTGCACGCGTGCGTCGGAAGGGGACCTCGCTCTTTCCTCACGCGCGGGACGCATCAAGGTATCGGTGATCGGGTGCCCACCGACCGTTCGAGGATCATGACCGGACCATGACCGCCACGCCAACTCCTATGCGCTCGCCGGTGATCGGGTCGGGATCCTCGGACCTCAGACCTCCT
>JACCZE010000318.1 GCA_013696105.1 Planctomycetota bacterium
GCGGCTGATAGCCGCCAGGCCAGCTGCGCTCGCCCACGCCCGCGTGGCGCGGGCTGACGGTTCGTTGAGGCAGGGGGATCTGGCGATCCCCCCGCTCCACTCGCCTCCGCCGGAACGGCTCCAGCTCGTCCCCCCTTATTGCTAAACTGAACCGTGGCGGCGAAACCGCCAGGCGAGCTGCGCTCGCCCACGCCCGCGTGGCGCGGGCTGACGGTTCCGGACCTATGGGCGCTGCGCGCAAGACCAACCATGCCGATGCGGTTTCCACTGACCATCCGCCATCCACTCCTATCCGCCCCACCGCTCCAATGCCGCGAGATCCGCTGGCACCAGGTGGCGCCACTTTCCGGGGAGCTGGTCCCAGCGCGGGCGGCGGATGTTGAGGTCGTGGCTGTCGCTGGCGATGATGCAGGAACGCGGATAGCGCGCGAGCAGGCGGCGGCTGCGCCAGCGCATGGCGAAACCGTGGGTGCCGATCAGGTGGCCGAGGGTCAGCTGCAGGAGGCCGCCGGCATCGGTGAATGCGGCGAGGCCGTCGCTGCCCGCGGCCAAGCCCTTGCAGCGTTCGGGATGGGCGAGGATCGCGCGGAACCCGGCCCGCGAGACGGCGAACAGCGAGGGCCAGGTCGATGCCGGCAGGTGATCGTCGGGCAGCTCGATCAGCACGCAGCGGCTGCCGGTGAACGGATGCAGCGACGCGACGAATGCAGAGGGATCCTGCAGGCCGGAGCAATGGTGCTCGGAGCCGAGCACCAGCCGCAAGCCCGGGACCTCGGCGGCGACACGGGTGGTGAGCGACGACCACGCGCGGGCGATGCCCTCGTCCTCGACGGCGAAACGTGGGCTGCACCAGTGGGGCGTGGCCACCACCTGGTCGACACCGAGCTCGTGCAGCCGCCGGCACAATGCCAGGCCCGCGTCGATGTCGGGAGCACCGTCGTCCAACCCGGGCAGCACATGGGTGTGGCAGTCGAGCATGCGCGAGCCTAGCAGCCGCGGGGAAAACAGCAGCGGGGGGCGCGCACTCCGGATGGCTGACGTTGGTCGGGAACGCCATCAAGAGCAGGAAGCCCGAGATCCCCCAGATCGCACGTCGCATGAGCGCACCCTCGCAGACCCGATCGGTCGATCACGGCGGGGCCAGGATGGCGATGCGATGGAGTCCCGATGGCTGGCCATCGATGATGACGTCGCCACGGACCCAGCCCTTCCAGGTCCCATCGAGGACCAATCCCACCCAGCGTTCGCCGCTCGATATCGTGAGGCGGTCGGCCTCGACCCAGATCCAGGTCCAGATGCAGCCCGATCCGAGCGTGATCCACTCGGGACGCGCGCGCGCCTGCAGCAAGTGCGTCAGGCGTTCGCGCTCTGCCGCGGTGCGCGCCACGCCACGCTGCAGCAGGGCGGATACCAGCTCCGGATCGGTGTCACGACGCAGGATGGTGGTGTCGCCGCTGGCCGCACGATCCGCCGCATTGATGCGATCGGACCATGCGCGGACCCATCCGCGGTACAGGTCTGCCGACAGTTCGCGTGACAATCGACCGCGGGTGGCGGCGTCGCTGAGGTCGATGGCTTCGGCCCAAGCGCTCCACGGCGAACCCGACGCTCGCAGGAAGGTGGACAGGTCATCCGGGACCGGCAAGCCCGCAGCCTGCAGCTGTTCGGATTGCGCCCGGGCCTCGTCCGCCGTCACGGCTATGCGCATCGTGGCCCGTGGTCCGATCACCGGCAGCAGGACCGCCCTGGGGGGATCCAATACCAGCCACTTGGGCAGCGTCTGCTGGTAGCACCACCACCACTGCTCGGCCGTGCCCTTCTGCGCGAGCCACCACAGTCCAGAGCGGGTGAGTTCAGGGCGCGCCAACTGGCCATCGCTCCGCTGCGACAGACGCTCCGCGAGTTCGATCCGTCCGATGATCTGCTGCGCACTCGTGAAGAACCAGGCGGGCTGCCGCTGATCGAGGTCCAACAGCCGGCGAATGAGCGTTTCGAGATGCGCGCGCGGCAGGGTGCCCAGGCCCACGCGGCGGATGACATCCAGGATCTGGGTCTGCGCATACGGCCATGCCGGAGCCCACACCAGGATGCGATCGATCGCCGATGCCAGCTCGTCGTGCGCTGGCGCGTGCGCGCGGTCGAACCGCAGCTCGGCGGTCACCAAGCGCACGCGTTCGACCCAGGCGGTTGCATTGGCGGGAGCGAGACGCGCGGCGCGATCCAGCGCCTGTCTCGCCTGATCGATGCGCGTGGAGCGTTCGGCCGAGCGTTCCTGCAGGTCGAGCGCGGCGCGCGCCTGCGCGACGGCGCAGGTCACGGTCATCGGCTCGCAGGCGAGCAGCCGGTCGACCACGACACCATTGGTGGGCAGGCCGCTCTTCTTGCGCGCCTGGATGAACTCGCCGGCCTCCTTCGCGAGGCTGGACTCGATGTCGTAGCGCCACGAGCGTGGACACATCACCGCCAGCACGATGCCCGTCGCCGCCAGGGCGATGCGCAGCCAACGGGTGCGCACTGTCGGCCGCTGCTGATGGTCGGTGCGGCCTTCGCACGCGATCACCACCAGGATCACCGCAGCGATGGCGATGGCTTCCCGATTCCAGATGAAATCCCCGCAGCAATGCAGGCCCAGGTGCGCGATGCCCAGCACCCCTCCCCAATAGAGGACCGGATCCGCCGGCGATCCGCGCGGCGGACGCAGACGCCACACCAATGCGACCAGGCCCCCACCGATGATCGCGGCGCCGACCCAGCCGAATTCGAGCAGCCATTCCAGCGGATCGCTGTGCAGATGGTTGACGGTGCGCCCGGAAAAACTGGTGTCGCCGGTGCGCCAGTAGACCTGCTCGGCGGTATTGCCTCCACTGCCGAGCGGGCTGGCATCCGCGATGACTGGAAGCGAGGCCTTCCAGATGGTCACGCGGCCGCTGAGGGTGACGCCGTCGGGCCCGACCAGCGCCGTGAACTTGTCGCCGATCTCGCGTAGCCCGATCACCGACAGATACAGCGCCATGCCGGCGCACAGCGCGGTGAACCACCACGCGCGTCGCCGACGGGGCAACACCCGCCACGCGAGCGGCAGATTGATCGCCGTGGCGACCAGGATGCCGCCACGGCTGGCGCTGAGCACGACCGAGAGCGCGATGATCCCGACCACGAACCACCAGCCGGTCGGACGCGACCCAGTCACAGCAGGTGCCCCGGAGTCCGAGTCGTTCGAGCTGCGCGACGCGTTGGTGGCGCGACGGGCGATGAGGATCGCCAGAGGCAGGCAGCATGCCCAGAAAGCGGCCGCGTGATTGTAGTAGACGAAGGTGCTCCGCACCTTGAAGCCGCTCCTGACCGAGGGCCAGTCGGCCCCGCACAGCGCCAGCACGATCCCCAGCGCGGCATGGATGGCCGCGCTCACCACCAGGATCTTCGCCAGCACGAGCGCGCGCTCGCCGCGGAAATGGCTGTGCAGGATCAATCCGAGTCCTGCGAGCGCCGTGGTCCAGGCGATCACCCGCCAGGTCGCTTCGGTATCCAGCGACCAGGCTCCGGTCGCTGCTCCGAGCACCGCCGTGTCGGCTGCGACCCAAGGATGGCGCCAGCCGAGCGCGGCGACCTGTACGAGAGCGATCACAGCCACCGGCAGGAAGGCGAGCGCCACCCACCCCAACGATGGCACACGGTACCGCCTACCCATGCCCACCGCCGCCACGACCAGCGCGATCGCGACCGCGGTCTCGAACAGCGGTCGCGCGAACGGCGCGGCGCCACCCTTGAGCGCCAAAACCACCAGAGCCGTGGCGCCGATCAACCAGCATGCGAAAGACGTCATGAATGAACGTCCGACGTCCGACGTCCGACGTCCGACGTCAGAGATTCGTCCGACGTAGGATGCCTGACCCCGGAGCTAGGCAGACGAAACGGAGCGGTTTGCGTATCCGACGTCGGACGTCGGACGTCGGACGTCGGACATGCCGTCTAAGCCGGCTTTGCGACCGGATCCGAACCGGGCTCGCGACCGTAGCCGTACTTGTAGGCGTAATCGTAGTAGTAATAGCCGTCGCTCTCGCGCCGTTCGCCGTTGAGCACCGTCCCCAGCATCTTGTTCTCGATCGGCAGCATGCGCGCCATCACCTGGCGCACGAGATTCTTGGAGGTGTACCGGTCGCGCACCACCAGGATCACGCGATCCGCATGTTCCGCGACCGCGAAGGCGTCAGAGACCAGTCCCAGCGGCGGCGTATCGATGATCACGTAATCGTAGCGCGAGCGGGCGCGCTCGATCGTGGTCCCGAGGGCGGGACTGTGCAAGAGTTCCGCGGGATTGGGCGGCCGCACGCCGACCCCGAGGAATTCGACGTTCGCGAACGCGGTGGCGACGGGTTCGATCCCGGTCTCGCCGGCGAGGATGAAGCTCAGGCCCCGCTCGGCGGTCTCGCCGACATGGTGGTGCAAGGTCGGTTTGCGCATGTCCGCATCGATCAACAGCACCTTCGCCCCAGTGGATGCCAGCGTGATCGCCAGCCGGGTGGAGACGGTGCTCTTGCCCTCGCCCGGACTGCACGAGGTGATCGCCAGCACCTGCGTCCGCTCGCCGGGACGACGCGCCAATCTCAGCGCCGCGCGGATCGCCCGGTACGCTTCCGCGAGATTGTGCGGCTCCTCGGGATTTCCCTGCTTGCCCAAGGGTTGGAGATTCGCGACATGCGGGATCTGCCCGATCATCGGCAGTCCGGTCAAGGCCTGGACGCTGCCCGCGCCACGGACGCGGCGATCGAGATTCTCGACCAAGAGCGCGGTCAGCGCGCCGGCGGCGAGTCCGAGGAATGCCGCGGCGGCGACGAACAGGGTCTTCTTGATGTTCACCGGCTCCAGAGTCGCCTTCGCCGGATCGACGATCAGGACGCGGTTGGTGTCGAGTCGGCTGGACACCTCCTCCTCTCCCAGTCGCGTCAGCAACTGTTCGAACAGCTTCTCGCGGGAATGCGTCTCCTGCTCGAGCGCTTCCAGACTGATCAGGTCCTGCCGGTAGGCGTTGAGCTTGATCTCCTGCTGGGCGACCCGGGTGGAAAGATCCTGCATCTGCGATTCGAGCTGCTGGTACTCGGCCTGGATGGTGGCCTTGGCCATGGCCATGGATTCGCCCAGGTGCTGGCGCTTGGCGGCGATCTCCTGATCGATCTCGATGATGCGCGGGTGGCGCTCTCCGTATTTCTGGCCGAGCGTGATCTGGCGGTCGAGCAGATCGAAGAGCTGCTTCTGCTGTTCGACGACCACCGGATGGCTGCTGATGGCCTGGACGCGCAGCAGGGCCTGCAGTCGCTTCGCCGGTTCCTGCATGGCCTCTGCCTCGGTGAGCTGATCGATCACCGAACGCTTCGCCGCGAGCTGCCGGTCCAGGTCGACGCGCTGCAGATTCAGCGCGGCCAGACGGTCGGAGTACTGGTTGTGGTCAGGGTCGGAGCCGAGGACGTTGTGCTCGCTGCGGAAGCGCTGGGCCTGCGCGCGCGCATCCTTGACGCGATCGCGCTCGTCGGCGACCTGCTTCGACAGGAAGACCAGCGCCCCGCGCGAACGGTCGGTCTGGCGTTCGGATTGCTTCGACAGGAAGGAATTCAGCACCTCTTCGAGCCCGGCGCGCGCGCGGCCGGCGTCCTCGTCGCGCAACGCCGCCTCGATCACCCAGCTGTCGCGGCTGGTGGTGATCTTCAGCCGCTTGCGCAGGACGATGACCGGATCCCCCTGTCCCTGATAGGCGGGCCCGGAGCGCAGCTCGCTGTGCTTGAGCGCCTGCTCGAGGACCGCGTTGGACAGCAGGAAGTCGCGCTGGGTATTCAGCAGGCTGTATTCGACGCGCGCGGCGTCGGGATCGCGCTCGAAATCGACTGCCTGGCGGCCGCGGTCGACCGCGAGGCTGGCCTTTGCCTCGAACAACGGCGTCATGCGGAAGGATCCCAGGACCACCGCGGCGGCGACCACGATGGCGGCCGAAATCGCCCACACCCGGCGACGCCAGATGATGGAGAGCAGATCTCCGAGGGTCAGCGGCGCAGCAGCGGGAGCCTGGGGCGCCGGCTGGGCCCCGGGGCCGAGAATGTTCGCCATGAGTCGATCCTTCCGCGCATCCATGCGCTCGCATCCGCATACCAGCTGGTGCCACCAGAGGCTGATGCAGAGGGCGTGAGACTATCGGCAAGTATACTCCGGGAACAAGGATCCTTTCGTCCGTCGTGGCCCCTGAATATCGGAATTTCACCAATCAAAATCATCCATTCGATGCGCTAGCAACGCTCGCGACAATTGCTCAGAACCTAATGTTCCACTGGTATTTAGATCCTTTTCCCTTGCACGGTACAGTGGTGCGGTCTACTGGCCCTACACGACCGATCGGAGTCTCTGCATGCGCGCTCTCGCCCTCGTCCTCGCCCTCTCCCTGTATGTCAGCAGCGGCGCGTTCGCCGCCGATCCGGCGAAGACCGCGCAGAGCAGCGTCGAGTTCGCCAAGAAGATCGTCCTCGCGGTGAAGGCCGCCAAGGACAAGACCGGCCAGGCGCCGACCACGGTCACGGTGATCGTCGACGGCAAACCCATCGAGGTGAAGGTCCAGGTCACCTCGCTCGCCGAAGGATTCTCGATCAGCGCACAGCCAACAATCGAATCCAAGGGCTCGTCGCCGATGCAGAACGCCAACATCGACGCCAACATCGACGGCCCGAGCGGCCCGACGCTGGTGTCGCTGGTCGGTACGGCCGCGGACGATTCCGACGTCGTCGCGTTCGCGACCACCGGTACCGAGCTATCGGTCACCGTCTCGAACAACGACAAATCGTATACCGCCAACACGACCACCAGCGTCTCCGACATCGCTGCGCAGGAGCCGGGCAAGACCACGACCCTGACCGCACCGGTCGAGCCGACCCAGACCTCGACCACCCCGGAAGCGATCACGCTCGCCCCGGCGATCGAAACCAAGACCGAATCCGACAGCGACCAAGACGCGGTCGTCATCGCCGAAACCGATGGCATCGCGATCCGCTCGCTGCAACGCCATGGCGATGGCGTGTCGATCGTATCGACGGACGCGCGCATCCCGAGCGATTTCGGAGCGAACGGCTCCGTGAGTCAGGAAGGCAACTTCCCAGATGGCGCCTCGCCGAGCCAGGTCACCGTCAGCCCCGAGCAATGACCCACAGGCCCTGATGCATCAGAGAACCCCGGGTCGAAAGCCCGGGGTTCGTCGTGTACAGGGTTAGCAGGCTGTTGAAAAACAGCCTGCTGGGGGTTGAAGGGGGCATTTTGCCCCCTGGACAAAAAGTCGAAGTTGAAGAAACCCCGGCATAATAGCGACCGCGGGTCGCGCCGGGGTTTCTTCAACGCTAACAGGCTGTTGTTTTTCAACAGCCTGTTAGACCGACTGTCGAAAACATCGCAGGGTAGGCTGGACTCCCGTGCCCTCACGCCATCATCCGTGGACCAGGTGACCCCATGATTTATCGATCCGGCACGCTCATCACCGTCCTCGCCATCGCTATCGCGCTGTCGTCCGCATCGGCGGCCGAGCGCACCGCCGATGCGTCGGTACCGCCGGCCTCGGCGGTTGTCGGCTATAAGCTCTACCCCGGCGATCTTCTGCACATCCAGGTCTTCGACAATCCGGATCTCGAGACCGACATCCGAGTTCCCGATACCGGAACCATCACCTTCCCGCTCATCGGCCAGGTCAAGGAACTCGTCGGGCGAACCGTCGAGGATTTCACCAACGAACTGTCTCGACGCCTGATGGACGGCTACCTGCGCCAAGCGGTGGTGACGATCACCGTGAAGGATTTCGGCAAGCGCCTGGCGACGGTGATGGGCAGCGTCACGCATCCCGGCCCGGTGTCCCTCGATCCGCTGCGCGTGACCACGGCCATGCAGGCGATCGGAGAAGCCGGCGGCTTCAGCGATGATGCCAACCGCATCGGTGCGATGGTCATCCGCGACAACCCGCAGACCGACGAGAAGCTCGCCCTGCAGGTTCCCAAGGGCGACAAGCCCTCCGATCTGGTGAAGGACATCGTGCTCGAACCGGGCGACATCATCATCGTTCCGCGCCTGGATCGCGTCTTCATCCTCGGCCAGGTCACCAAGCCCGGTGCCGTCAATCTGCCGAGCCAGGAACCGTTGACCGTTTCCAAGGCCGTGAGCCTCGCGGGCGGATTCGACAAATTCGCCAAACAGAGCAACGTTCAGCTCATCCGCAGCGGCCAGAAGGTGCAGGAAGTCGACGTGCGCAAGATCCTCACCGGCGATTCGCGCGAAGCGGATCCCAAGCTGAATCCCGGCGACACCGTGTACGTTCCGGAGAGCCGGTTCTGATAGCGCGGCCGCCGCTGGCGGCCGCGTGGTTGGTGGATGGCGGTTGGTTTGGTGGTTGGTGGTGACAGCGCGGCGCCGCCTCCGGGCGTCACTGCTTCGGTCCGCCTTCCGGCACCTCGCCCATGTGACTTCCGGATCTGAAGCCCATCACCTACCGCGATACTTCTGGGTTTTGGGATGGCTCATCCCGCTCACACGTCCACAAACCCCACCCCATCCACCATCAGCCATCCCCTACGGATCGATCCGATTCAGCTGTCCGCAATGCACGCACACGAGATTGTACGGTTGCGGCTTGATTGCCGCGCGAAATGACCCGCGACAATAGGCGCAGGCCACCATGCGCACGCCATCCGACCCTTGTGTCGCGTGGGGCAGTGGTGTCGTGACCGTGCCGACGACGGTGCGGCGTACGCGCGATGACTGGGTCAGCGGATCCTGCGGCGCGCCCTCCGGCTGCCCGCGCGCCTCGACGGAGCGGGTGAATGGAGAAGCTCCAGCTCCACCGCTATCGGGCAGGGGCGTTCGCATCGGCGGCGGCGGATCGACGGCGCGAGCACGCGGTGGAACGCCCGACGGTGGCGGCAACGGGACCGCTCGCCGCGGCTCCAGCGCTCCGGTGGGTGGAATCCGGTGATCGGGAACCCCGGGCAGCTGGGGCAGCATGCTCGCGGCCGGTGGTAGCTGCGTCAGACGCGAAGCGCGCCGCGGATCGACGGGCGGGGCCGCTGGCGGTGCGACGCGCGGATCGGGATACGGCACGGGCGGCAAAGCAGCAGCGGGCCGACGGTCCTGGTTCGGAATGGGAGGGGCGCCGCGCGGATCCGGGGGCGGCTTGGCCACCGGTGGCGCGAACTGCGGCGTCGGTGCACGCGGCACC
>JACCZE010000329.1 GCA_013696105.1 Planctomycetota bacterium
GAACACCGACTTCACCTGCGTGGGAGCGGCCTGGTAATCTGCTTTGATGAGGGCCTTCACGCTGGTCACGCTGTCGCTCGCGTTCACATCGTGGCGGATCACCGACCAGCCGTCGCCGATCAGGTCCTGCTTCAGGAGGGTCAGCTCGCTCACCAGCGCAGCGCCGATGCCGCTCTCCACGATCAGGACCACGGTGCCGCGCTGGTCGACCATGGGAAAGTCGATGCCGACATAGATGTAGCCGTATCCGGTATATGCTGGCGTGTTGCTGGGATTGTTGGCGGTGACGCGGTACTCGTAGGCCTGGCCCGCGACGACATTGGTGTCGGTGTATCCGGTGAACCCAGCGGCGACCGGCGAGCTCCACGAGGTCGCGGTCCGCGACTTGCGCTGCACGGTGTAGGTCGGCGGAAACTCGGTGTGGCGCCACTCGCCCGGCCACGACAGCTGGATCTGCAACGGCGAGGTCGACACCGTCGCGGTCACCAGCACCGCGTCGTCCTTGGCGATCACGTACTGGTCGCCCCAGGCGGACGGCGACAGCATCGCCATCGCCGCCACCGCCAGGCCCAGCAGGGAGTGGCGGAGGGAACCGACGACGCGCAGCAGCGGGAGTATGCTCACAGAATCCTCCGAGGGACCGCGAGGATAACCCGAAGTCGGCCAGCGGGGGACGATTCGCCCGCTCAGACCATGGAGCAATTGATACAGGACGTAAGTTCATGCAGCACATCGCTTGGCACGCCGCATTAAATGCGGCATCTCGGCGCTCGGGAAGGATCTCGATGGATCTGGGGGTCTTAGGCAGACTCCCATCAGCCACAGGCTCCTTCTCTCACAGGTCCTTCTCGCTCCATCCCGTCGGTGATCCGTGGTGGCTGATCGCCTGGCCCCTTCATTGCGCCGGCACCACCTCCGCTCACCGCCGAGGTGACACCAGGACCGGCAGCCGATCAGAGCGATCGGTCAGGCAGATCGCGTTGCCGCGCATGCGCGCCTCGAGCCAGGCGAGCGGGTACCAGATTCGGTACGGGATCCAGACCGGATACGAGTGGGTGGTGACCAGCCCAGCATATCCCGCCACCGTGTGGCAGGTGCCGGTCATCAGGTAGCCGCCCGCGTACACGACCACGCTGGCGAGCACAGTCAGTGTCAGGGCGATCGCAGTGGTCCGAATGGTCATCGAGGTCATGATCGAACGTGGATGACGGGCAGATGGTTCAGCGCACGAGCACGGCTGGTCTTCCCACCGCAGATCCACGTCGCTTGAAAAGCTGATCCTACCACGACCACATGGCTGCGCCTCCGGGCGTGATGGTGACCGTGGGGGAGGCGGAAGCTGGCGTTGTCGATCCGTCCTCGTGCAGCACGGAGGTATTGGCTCCTGCAGCGAAGGAGACGGACAGGGTGCATGGCTTGTCGACATCCCTATTCACGACGAGCAACCGGTGCTCACGCCCGCGCGAGAGGTGCGAAACGATGATGTCTGAAGATCCGGCATCGATCGCTGCGACCGGTGGAATCGGGCGGTATGCCACCGCGGCCGTAGGCAGGTGCGGACCGCAATGCGCCACGCAGTCGACACGGAATCCGGCAAAGCCAGCCCAGCGATCTTGAAGTTCTCGATTCATGGATTTGACGATTTCGTAGGTCTGCGTGCGTTTGCCATCGGAACTGATCGGAGCGTCGTGGAAGTCCTCGCCAGGATTCGGCGGTGGGGTCCAATAGGTGAAGTACTGCAGGCACTGTGCTCCATAGGCCAGTCCGCTGTAGGCCTGCAGGCGTAGGTGGGCCAATGTCGGAACCGGTTTATCAGCCCACGAGGTCAGACGCGCGAATGTCCACAGCGGAATTCCCGCTTCTCGTGCCGATGCGGCGGCGATCTCCAGGTTCTCGTACACACCGTGATCGAACCTGCCCCCGGCTCCGACCGGGTAATGATCGAAGGACAGGAAGCGGACCGGCACAGCGCGCAGGAAACCGGAGACGTAATCGCGGTAGTTCGCGCTGCCCAATTGCTGCGGCGAGGCGTATATCGGAAACAGATTCACGTACGCCTCGTGATCCGGATCCAGGCTTTTCAGCCGTTTCATCCATTCGGCGATACGCGGAAACATTCCTGCATCCGGCTCGTCTCGGACATGGTACCCGGCTAGAGCAGGATGCCCCTTGAGGGCTGCGACGGCTTGTGCGGGATCTCCACCGCTGTCGAAGTCGAGTTCAGGACACCAGGCGAAGATGGTGACGTGGGTTCCACGCGCGGCATCCAGCGCCTTCTGCACGCCGGCGAGATTCGGAGACCTGGTGAGGCTGACCGTGAATCCAGCCTCCGAGAGTTCGCGATAACGCTCGGGCGTAGCCTGGTCGGGCGGAATGCTCCACCAGGCCAGGATCGGGAATGGAGTTCGACTCTCGGCGGCCTGCATCTGTGAGAATGGGAGCGCGACGAGCGCGATGAGCGCGATGAAGATCGAAAGGGATGGTCGTTGGTCCATGACCTCATCATACCAGGCATGGATTCTTGCAATCGAGGTCCATCCACCGTCTAGCACCAAATGTCGTCCGATCTGGATTCTTGGCTTCGCGACGAAGGAGCCGAGTCCTAGGCATCGATCCAGGCGCACATCGCGCGACCGCAGGCTGCGTAAGCGCCCATCACCGCGCCGAGCGCCACCGCGATGGCGGCACGCCGATGACACGACGGAAGGCCTTCGACAGATGGAATGCGTCGCCGAAGCCGCAGGCGAGCGCCACGACTTCGAGCCGCTGCCCCTGGGCGATCAACGCCTGCGCGCGGGCGAGGCGCAGCCGCGTCAGGCGGGCCTTGACCGTGCCTCCGGTCTCGGCGCGGTAGCGGTGCGCGAGCGACGAGAGCGAGATGCCGAGATGGCGGGCGAGGCCGGCGACGCTGACGCGACCGGCGAGCCGCTCACGCAGGTAGTCGTCGACCCGCGGCGCCAGGGCGGCGCGCGGCGTCGCTGCGCCCGCGGTCCAATCGTGGCCTGCATCGCGGCGCGCCGTCAGCAGCAGCCCGAACAGACGCATCAGCGCGGCCTGGCACCGCCAGCGATCGGGCGTCGCGCCGCCGGCGAAGGGTTCACGCAGGGCCGCCGACAGGTGGCCACCGAGATCGCGCACGCGGGCGAAGCCATCGCCGGACGCGGTCAACGCGGCGAGGCGATCCTGCGGATCGTCGAAGATGACATACGTTCCCGCCGTGGGCTCGACGACGCGCGAGCCGTCCTCCCACACCGGCGTGCCGGGTGCGTAGACGTGCACGATGCCCTTCTGACGAGCGATGAACGGGCCATCCGCGGCGCCCACGCGCACCGCCCAGCCGGCGCCCTCGCCGCAGTCGATGGCCCAATGCGGCAGTTCGCGGCGCTGCGCTCGCGCGTCGCGGCGTGGCACCACGACGTGACGGACCATAGCCAGGACCAGGGGCGAGAGGCCGGGAGCCGGCACCAGGTCGGCGACCAGGAGGGCGGAAGGGCCGCGCTCGGGCATGCACGAATGTACATGCAGCGAGCACGCATCGCCATGCTATTTCGATTCCTCTCGGTAAAATCTCTCGAACACCCATCGGAGATTCGCCATGCTCGACCAAGGCCAGCTCGCCGCCTTCGACCAAGACGGCCTGGTCCACCTCGACGCGTCCTTCGCCCCCGGGACAGTCGCCGCCGCCGCCGAGGCGGTGGCGCAGCTGCTGCCGCGCCTCGATGGCGAGGCCCGTCGCGTGCGCACCAACGACTTCCACCACCCGGCGATCGCGGCGCTGATCGGCGAGCCATGGATCGAGCAGGCGGCTCGCGCCGTCCTGCGCGCCGACGCGGTCGAACTGACCGAGAACGCGATCGTGCGCGTCCACCCCATGCCGGGGCGGCCGTTCAGCTTCTCGGAGCATATCGACGCGCGCTTCCAGATGAGCGCCCTCGACGCGACGCCGCGACGCATCGGCTTCGCCGTGATCGTCTGGCTGACCGACGTCGACGCGGCCAGCGCGCCGATGATGGTCCGGCCAGGCAGCCACCGCACATTGGCGCGGTACTGGGATGAACATCCCTGCCCATGCCTACCCGGGGCACCCTTCGCCGAGCTGCCGAAGCTGGCGTATGCCGAGCCCATCCCAGTCCACGCCCGCGCTGGCCAGGTCACGCTATGCGTCACCGCCGGTATCCATGGCGGCTCGATAGCGACCGGATCGCGCGATCGGCGCTCACTGCACCTCGGCTTCGTCCCCGCCGGCATCGACCCCGGCTTCGACATCGCCGCGCGCCGTCCTTATCTCAGCGCGCTGCGCACCACGCTCGATCCACGACGACAGCACCTGATTCCGGGGTGAATTCCGCCCGGGCCGATGGTGCTGGGGAATGCAGTCGGATTTGTGCTGGCTGGCGCGGCTGCCCACGCTGCGCGGTCTCTCGGTAAGAAGGCGGTGAAACCCCGATGACGTCGGCGCTTCCCCCGCCATTCTCCTGCCGGTAAACACGGATGGCGGTTACATTTATGACCTGTCCTTTTTCTTGCCGACAGCCCCTAATCTCTAAGCCGTGGCGTCATTGTGAACGTTTCAAAGATAGCGTGCGACCATGTGGTGCCACAGAAGATGCCACAGTCGAGGAGAGGAAGTCATTGAGCTGGAATCGATCAAAGCACTTCGCTGAGCTTCAACGCGGTGACGATCACTGGTCCAGCAACCGGCAGGTCCGCCGTCGTCCCGTCGGGCTCAGCGGAGTCACGGTAAAGTTTCCAGTTAGCAAGACGACCAAAGAGTTGTCACAAGTGTACCGCGACCCGCCGGAATGAGCATTCGAAGAGGCTATTGGTCATCACCGTCCAGTTCTATCATCGAGTATGGCTGCCCGATCGCTGTTCCTCCTCTTGCTGGTTTCTGCTGCTCCATGTTCAGAGGACACGGTCATCGGTGACACGGAGCTTCTCGACAAGGCTACTGACTTGGTATTCGGAAAAGGCCCAGACTTCATTGCCGGTTGTAAGCTCCTCAGCGAGCAAGGGCTTCATCTCAGGCTTGCATTGCAGGGTGGTGGGGAGAAATCCGCGATGGAGTCCACCCTCCTTGAAGAAAAATTCCGCACACTCGAAGAACACTTGTGGATCAAATCCTCGGCGGAGGTGGATTCGCCCCAGCGACGTTGGGCCGCCCTCACCTACACGAGGATGTGCCGTTCATCCGCCAGCAATGGGGAACCTCACGATCAAGCTCGATTGGCATCCAACCTCTCGTCATCGGATGACTGTGAAGACATGACGCGTGAAACATGGACACGTCATGTCCCCGACCTACCCCTCGCGATCGGGACTGGACCAGTCATCATTTCAAGTTGTCGGAAGCGCACGTGCGGCGGGAGGGAAGTCGATGTGGCCGCCCGTCAAGACCATGGCGGGCACAGCATCCAGTCGACCTCTGACTGTGAAGGCATGACGCGTCCATGACTTCGCATGTGCCTGATCAGAGCCGGGCGCGTGGTCCGGCGGGACGCGCGAACGTGCGCATGTCTGTTGTTTGATCGTTGGACAGCGGACAGCCGGAAGACGCCGTCTCGGCGGGGCCCTGCCCGCCGATCCGTCGTGTGGCGCTGGGCTGCAGCGCGTTGATCACCGGCCGGCGGCGTGCGCCGGCCTGACGGTACCAGCGGAAGCGATGGGGCCCTGCCCATCGCTTCCGGAATGATGCGCCGGACGCCACGCCTGTGGCGTCCTAACCGGTCGCGGAGCGCGACCGGTTGCGCATCATTCCCACTCGATCGTGCCCGGCGGCTTCGAGGTGATGTCGTACACCACGCGGTTGATGCCCCGCACCTCGTTGATGATCCGGTTCGAGATCGTGCCCAGCAGCTCGTACGGCAACTTCGCCCAGTCGGCGGTCATGCCGTCGGATGAGGTCACTGCGCGCAGCGCGCAGGTGTCCTCGTAGGTGCGCTCGTCGCCCATGACGCCGACGGATTTCACCGGCAGCAGCACGGCGAAGGCCTGCCAGATCTCACGTTCCAAACCGGCGGTCGCGATTTCGGCGCGCACGATGGCGTCGGCGTCCTGCAGCACGCGCACGCGTTCGCGCGTGACTTCGCCGATGATGCGCACGGCGAGTCCGGGACCGGGGAAGGGCTGGCGCCAGACTACGCTGTCGGGCAGGCCGAGCTCCTTGCCGATCGCGCGCACCTCGTCCTTGAACAGGAAGCGGAACGGCTCGACCAGGCCGAGGCCGAGGTCCGCGGGCAGGCCGCCGACGTTGTGGTGGCTCTTGATCACGCTCGTCGGTCCGCCGTGGACAGACGTCGATTCGATCACGTCGGGATAGAGGGTGCCCTGAGCGAGGAACTTCACGTGACCGCCGCCGTTCTTTTTCAGGCGCTCGGCTTCTTCCTTGAATACGGCGATGAATTCGTAACCGATGGCCTTGCGCTTCTTCTCGGGATCGGTGAGCCCGGCGAGCTTGGCGAGGAAGCGGTCGGTAGCGTCGACGTAGTCGAGATTGATGCCGATCGAATCGGCGAACAACTTGCGCACCCCGGCGGCCTCGTCTTTACGCAGCACGCCGTTGTTCACGAAGATGCAGGTGAGGTTGGGGCCGATCGCCTTGTGCAGGAGCACCGCCGCGACGCTGGAGTCGACGCCGCCCGACAAGCCGAGGATGACGCGCTGGTCGCCGACCTGGGTGCGGATGCGCGCGATCTCCTCATCGATGAACGAGCCCATGCGCCAGTCGCCGGTGCAGCCGCAGATCTCGCGCAGGAAGTTGCGGATCATGGTCACGCCATTGGCGGTGTGCGCGACCTCGGGATGGAACTGCACGCCCCAGAACGCGAGCTTGGGCACCGTGACCGCCGCGAGCGGACAATTGGAGGAGTTCGCGATGACGGTCGAGCCGGGGATGGATTCGATGCGGTCGCCGTGGGACATCCACACCGTCTGCTTGGCGGCGAGACCTTTGAACAGCGGATTCGCGGTGTCGACGGTGATCTCGGTGCGGCCGAATTCACGGTGGTCGGCGGGGGCGACCTTTCCGCCGCCGACATGCGCGGTGATCTGCATGCCGTAGCAGATGCCGAGCACCGGCACCCCGCCGGCGTACACCCGCGGATCGATGGTCGGCGCGCCGGGGGCGTACACCGAGGCGGGTCCACCGGAGAGGATGATGCCCTTGATGTTGGGATCGACGAGCGTCGCCAGCGGCACCGAGCACGGCAGGATCTCGCAGTAGACGTTCGCCTCGCGCACGCGCCTGGCGATCAGCTGCGTGACCTGCGAACCGAAATCAAGGATGATGATCTTGTCGTGCATATGCTGGAGTTTTCTGTCTTGTCGTCAACCTGTCCGCTGTTTTCCAGGGGGCAGCGCGGAGCGCGATGTTGGGGGGCCGGAGCCCCCCAACCAAAAGTCATTCGGGCCGGTAGTTCGGCGCTTCCTTGGTGATGGTGACGTCGTGCGGGTGGCTCTCGCGCAGACCGGCGGCGGTCATACGGCAGAGCACGGCGGTCTTCTGCAGGGTCGGGATGTCCTGGGCTCCGCAGTAGCCGAGCGCCGCCTTGAGGCCGCCGACCATCTGGTAGACGACCACCGCGAGCGGGCCCTTGGAGGGGACCATGCCTTCGATGCCCTCGGCGACCAGCTTGTCGGCGGTGGAGCCCTTCTCTTGAAAATAGCGGTCGGCGGAGCCGTGGCGCTGCACCATCGCGCCGATCGAGCCCATGCCGCGGTAGGCCTTGAACTGCCGACCTTGATAGATGATCTGCTCGCCCGGGCTCTCGTCGCAGCCGGCGAGCATCGAACCCAGCATCACGCAGTTGGCGCCCACCGCGAGGGCCTTGGCGATGTCGCCCGAGTACTTGATGCCGCCATCGGCGATGATCGGCGTGTGCGCCTTGGCCGCGACCGATGCCGCGGCCATGATCGCCGACAGCTGCGGGACGCCGACTCCAGCGACGATGCGCGTGGTGCAGATCGAACCCGGGCCGATGCCGACCTTGACCGCGTCGACGCCGGCCTTG
>JACCZE010000041.1 GCA_013696105.1 Planctomycetota bacterium
CCATGGAAAAGATCACCCTCCCGGCCACCATCGCGGTGTTCGTCATCATCGCTGCGGTCGTCGTCTTCAACACGCAGCAGCGGAAGCAAAAGCAGCGCGCCGCGCAGGCCGCCGCCGCAACGGCGGCTTACACCAACGCACCGAGCGCCACGCCGAGCGCGACCGCCGCTGCCGTCGGATCGGCATCGGGTGGTCCCGGCACATCGGTGCTGGCGCAGCGATTCACCGCGCTGCAGAGCGCCGACCTCACCATCGGCCAGCGCGATGCCATCATCGCCGAGATCGTGTCGTCGCGGGATCCCGCGGTGATCGACGGCCTGGGCCTGTACGCGATGGGCGTCACCGACGAGGCGCACCTCGATCAGGTCTGCGCGACGATGGTCCGCATCGATCCCGACCGCTCCCGCGCCGTGATCCTGCGGCAGACCGGGCCCGAGGCGGAGCGCGTCCGCGCCGCTTTCGCGCGCGCCATCGGACCAGCGCACGAGAGCACGACACCGGCGATGCCGCCGTCGGCGACGCGCGCGGAGTGAGCCCGCCTGCGGGCGTGGGCGCGAGACTGAGAGGGAGGACGGGGTTTGGGTTTGGCTGAGAGTTTGGCCTTGGCTTTGGCTGATGGCCTTGGCCATGGCCATGGCAATTGAATAAAACGTGGGAGGCGTCTGATCGCGGGACCGCGCGCCGGACTCGACGGACTCGACCACCAAGCCAATCGCCACTGCAGACGGCCACCGCCAGAGCCACAGTCACATCAGAGCCCAGCCCATCTCCACGAGGAAAGGTCCCGCTCCTCGCACGAGCATCGCCCATGGCACTCCCGATCGGGAGGATGACCATCCGCCATGTCTCGTTGGCGCTGGCTCATCATCTGGGCGACCCTCCTGCTCACCGTCTCTGCGACGGCGATCGCGGGGACGCTGCGCTGGCGACCCCATTGGCTGATCGCGGTCGCGCCTTCGCTGTCGACCGTGCTGATGATCGTGCGGGTGGCGCCGGCGCACCCCGGCCTGAATGCTCCTGAGACCAGCGAGCGCGCGGTCGCGCGCATCGCCGTCTGGCCGATCGACGTCGTGGAGGCCGGCTTCGCGCGTGCGATCGCCTCGGGCGGGATCCCGACGCTCCAAGCCGTGTCGACGCTGTCGCTGCGCCAGGGAGACTGGCCGGATCTGACCACGGTGCGGGGCGCGCTACGAGCACGCATGCACGATGCCGATCCACGCGTGCGGCGGATCGTCCGTACGATCTACGCGCATGGGCATCCGTATTTAGCGGGTCTGCGGGGGCTCAGACTCCGGCAGCAGCCTTCGGGCGGATGGCCAGCGGCAACGTTGCCGCTGGCGCCAGGATATGTTCCCGGGCGGGCGGCGGTTTCGGCGATGGCCGTGACGGTATTCTTCGCTTCCGGATACGATCACCGGACGCCGAACAAATACCGTGAGATCGTCGCGAAGGGCCTCGCGCGTCTGATCGACGACCAGCGGCCGGACGGATCCTTTGCCGACGATCCACGCGACCACGCAGTGGCGACGTCCACCCTATGCGAGGCTCTCTCGATGACTGGGGATCCTGCCCTGCTCGAGCCAGCTCGCCGGGCCGTCGCGCGGATCGCGGCAGCGGATCCCACGCAGATCGCCAATGTCGATGGATTGATGCGTGTCGCCCTGTGCGCACAGGCGCTGCATTCCGCACATGCGGCGAACCTGACCGTCGATGCAGTCGCATCGGCTTGGTTGAGCGCATGGCCAGATCCGACGATGGACCCACCATGGTCCTCCGGGGAGGAAGCAGGTGATGCCACAGCGGCACTATGCGCGGCATCGGCAGCCATCATCTGGTCTCGCACGACCCCGACACCCGCTGCCGATCCGCGCATCGAACGCATCTTTGCACGCATCGACGAGCTGCAGCCGCAGGCGCTGGCCCTGTCTCCGTTGATCGCGGATCTCGGTACCTTCGCCATCGTCTGCAGCGACGTCACCCGCCGGAATCGCTGGAAGCCGCAGTACGAGCAGGTCACCGACGCCTGCCTGCTCGGCGATCCGGCGACCGACGGAACGTGGGACACACCGGGATCGGTCGGCGATCGCGTCGCTGCCACCGCTCTCCGCCTGAAGATGCTGGCCTACGGCCTCACGAACCGGTGAGCGCGGGCTCCTCCCACGCCCGACGATGCGGACATCGGACACCGGGATGTGATCCGAGGATCTTTCACGCTGTCGATGTCGGACCGCGGACGTCGGGACGTTCAAAGGGACGTCGGAGAGTCCTGACCGTTCCGCGGTGGTGCGGCGGACCCGCGATGCAGACTCGGTGGCGATGACGGACCGTTCCGGCTGGACCCATTCCGACATCGGCCCCACCACCGGACGCTCGTCGTTCGCGCAGGGCGTCTGCTACCTGTCGGCAGGCAGTCCGGGCGATCTGCTCGGAGATCGCGATGCGCTGAGCTTCGTGCACCGGCCGTGCGCCGGCGATTGCCGCATCCAGCTGCGGGTCCCCGGCATCGTGAACGCGGCGCCGGTGACCGCTCTCGCCGGGATCATGATCCGAGAAAGCCTGGCGGAGGACGCCGCGCACGTCGCGTGCCTGGTGGTGATCAAAGGATCCAGCCCGAAACTGCGCTTCCGCATCCGTTCGCGCACCGGAGGCGACAACGTCAATCTGCAAGCCATCTCCGGGATCGTGCTCCCGCGCTGGATCCGGCTGGAGCGATCCGCCGATTCCTTCGCTGCGTCGCATTCTGCGGACGGAATCGAGTTCACCCCGTTCTCGACCGGAGCGATCACCCTGAAGCTGCCTGCTGACGCGCTGATCGGAATGGTCCTGTCGCAAGAGAATGCGGCGTCGGGAAATGTCGTGCAGGCCGCGCTCGACGGTATCGCCATCGAGCCCTGACGACGTCAGCGGTTGCGCGCATTGGCCTTGGCCTGGTACTGGCGCGGACTCATGGCGTAGAAACGACGGAACTGACGCGAGAAATAGAAGGGGTCGTGGAGTCCGACCGCTGCCGCGACGTCCTGGATGCGGCGCTCCGGATGCTCCAGCAGCTGAGCCGCCTGCCGCACGCGCATGTTCAGCAGGTAGGCGATGACCGACGATCCGGTCTCGCGCTTGAACCGATAGGACAGGTGCGACGGCGACATCCGCGCGGTCCGCGCCAGCGACGCCAGGGTATGGCGCTGATCCAGGTGCTCGACCAGACGCTCGATGATGCTGCGGATGGCCGGGCTCGCCTGCGGCCGATGGCCAGCGTTTGGTGAGGCGCGCGCGGCGAGCAGGATCACCTCGTGCAGCGCGTGCAGGGCGAACTCGCCGCTCAGGCGATCCATGCCGATGCAGGATTCCTTGTGGCAGCGCAGGAGCGCATCGCGCATGCGCTGGCGCAGCGCTGCATCGCCATCGGGGATGCTCAGGCGGCGGAGCTTCTTCCCGACCAGCGGCAGCGACTGGAGTTGTTCGACCCACTGGGCACGGGCGGCGACGCGCACCCAGATGAATTCCCACTCGGTCCGCTCGTCGCAACCGTGATCGTGGTAGGCCCCCGGTTCAAGCACCACGAGATCGCCAGGCCGCGTCGCGAACTCGACGTCGGGTTGGCGGTACACGCCGCTGCCGCGCAGCGTGCAGGAGAGATACCAGTCCGCGGTCCCCTGAGGCCGCAGCTCGCGGTAGGGCGCCACTTCGGTGTAATGCCCGGTGCGCAGCGCGAGGACGGTTTTCCTGCGTGTCTTCCCGATTCTGGGGAGCGGACGACGCGCGGCTGGAATCGTCGGATAGTCCAGGTTGGTCGGCGTCCGGTGCATGGTGGTCGGCGTCCACGCTGTATGGTAGCGGGTGAGAATCAAGGAGTCCCGACTGCGCTAAGAAGCCATCCTGCCACAAGGAAATTCCCCATGCGTCGTATCCTGTCCATCCTCACCGCCATCTTCTGCGCCTCGATCGCAGGGGTCATCCTCACCTTCTCCATCTCGGCTTCCGCCGCAGCCTCGGAGGTGACCCTGCGGGTCATGAGCTGGAACTGCCACAAGGGCGGCACCGCCTGGAACGGTGCCGACCAGGTCACCGGGCCCACGGCCGAAGCGCAGAAGATGTTCGAGTCTGGCGCCGACGTCATCGGCCTGCAGGAGGTGCGCGCGCCGCATCGCACGATCTTCAAGGCCGAACTCGAACGCCTCAGCGGTGCGACCTGGTACC
>JACCZE010000365.1 GCA_013696105.1 Planctomycetota bacterium
GACGCGGGTCGACGCATCGCCGGCGGACGATGCCGCGAAGGCCAAGGCGAAAGCCGATCTCGATCTCGCCGGTCAGAAGGTCGCCGCCGCGGCGAGCGCCCTCGACGGGGTCAAGACGCGCATGGATCAGGCGGCCGCAGGAGCCGCCGCCGCGAGCACCGCGGCGCGCAGCGAAGCCGACCAGGCCGCGCGCAACGAGCAGGCGGCCGCGGAACGCGCGAGCGCATCGCTCGCCAGCGCAGAGAAGCACCTCGCCACCGCCACCCAGAAGTCCGACGCCTTCGGTGCCACCGTGAAGGCCCAGGTCGCGAGCACCGCTGGGGTCCTCGCCAAGAGCGCCACCGCCGAGACCGCGCAGGTCACGGATGCAGCGAAGGCTGGCAAGGCCGTCGAGACCGCCACCCAGGCCGACGAAGCGGCAGCGGCGGCGAAGAAGCTCGAAGCCTCGGCCACGAAGGCCAAGGCCGCCGCCGCCGCGGCACCGTATGACGGCGCCGCGCTCGCGCGCGCAGTCATCAAGGACGTCGAGGACAAGCAGCTCAAGGGCGCGATGGAGGAATCCTTCAAGGAAGGCTTCAGCAAGGAGGCCCTGCCGCGCTTGAGCCAGAAGCTGACCGAAACCTTCAAGGCCGAACTCGACACCGCCGGGATCAAGGACGATGCCACCGTCGCCGCCGTCGGAGCCAAGGTCTCCGAGCTGCTCGGCACCACGGTTCCGGGCAAGGTCAAGGCGGGCGACGCCAGCACGGCCGCATTGAACAACGCCGAGAAGATCGGCGATGCGAAGGCGGAAGCGAAGACCGACGCGGGGCGCGAGAAAGCCGTCACCGACAAGCTCTCGGCGCTGGGCGACCAGGCGAAGCAGGAGATGTCCGCGCTCGCCAAGAACGATCAGGGCGACGGCATGTTCGTCGACATGGCGAAGGCTGCGGGAGCCGGCGACGGCGGCAGATCCGCGTCGCTGCTCGAGCGCGTCTCGACCATCGCCGCCAACGCCAATGACGGGCGCATGGGCATGCTCGATGACAGCGGTAGCGGGTCGGGCGGCGGGGTGAAGCGCCTGCGCCAAGCCGCCCTCGAGCGCGGCGTGCAGCTGCACAAACTGCTGAAGACACGCGGATATTTCGACAAAGAGCAGCACGAGCAGCTCACCGCGGGCATCCGCGAGCGCGATCAGGAAGCGGCGAAGGGCCAGGCCTGGACGCGTACCGGCGCCGAGGGCGCGGTGTCGGTGGCGGAGACCTCGAAGGACGTGGTGCGCCCCGCATCGATGATCATCCCGCCCGAGCCGAAGGCGGCCGCCACCGGCGACGTCGCCAAGACCCTGCCGTTCACGCCGCAGTTCAAGACCATCAACTTCGCGGCCATTCCTTTTGTGCGCGATGCGATCGTGCTCGACGGTGACCTGGGCGACTGGAAGAACGTTCCGGCGCTGCAGCTCAAGCGCTGCGGCGTGATCGAGGGCGTGACCGCACCGGATACGCAGACCGCGAAGATCGCGTGGGACAACACCGGATTCTACCTGTCCTACGACGTGACGGACGTCGACGGCAAGCTGACCAAGGCGCACCCCGACAATTTCTGGGAAGGCGATGGCGTCGAGGTGTGGTTCGACGCCCTGAATTCGAAGGACAAGCGCCGCGGCGCGGCGTGGATCCAGCAGTTCTGGATGTGGCCGTTCGGCTCGGACGGCAACGACGCCCTGGTCGGCGGCGAAGCGGTCAACGAAGACGGCAAGCCTCGCGCCTGCAAGCCCTTCACCGTGGCCGAGATCCAGCGCGCGGCGAAGCCCACCGCCACCGGCTACAGCATGGAGGTCCACCTCCCCAGCCAGCGCCTGCAGCAGCTCGAGCAGCAGCCCGGTCGCATCGTCGGCTTCAACCTCTCGATCACGACCGGGACGAAGGTCATCTATTACTGGGGCGGCACGTACGAGGTGCGCACCAGCGAACGGCCGGACACCTGGGGCGACGTCCTGCTCGCCGGATCCGACAGCAAGGTCGAGAGCCCGGCGAAGCTCGCGAGCGAACTCCCTGCCGGCGAGGTCTCGAAGGCCGCGCGCGGCGTGGTGATCGGCGAAGCGCTGAAGATGCGGGTCACCGATCCCGACATGAACCTGGCGAACGACAAGCGCGACAAGGTCTCGGTCACCGTGCGCACCCAGAGCGGCGACAGCGAGAGCGCCGTGCTGGAAGAAACCGCGGCCGCATCCGGCATTTTCGAAGGCGCGCTGCCGACGGCACTCGCGCTGGGAGATCAGGTGCCCGGAACGCTCTCGATCTACGAGGGCGAGAACTCGATCGTCAGCTACCTCGACCAGGCCCGTTCTGACGGTAGCCGCAAGGTCGAGGTCAAGCTGACGGTGGCCAGCGCCGCCGGCATGCTCGACGTCGCCGGCCGGTGAACGCCATCTCTTCCCGGTGACGGGCTCTGGCTTGGGCCATCAGTGCTCCGGCCGCAGCCTCGACGGCTGACACCAGAGCCGAGTGCGACGGCCCATCACCCGCGCGCACGATCACGTGCGCGTAGCGTCGCCAGCATCAGCAGCATCAGGCTCGCCATGCCGCCCCCGAGCCCGCATCCGCGCGAGGACGATCCCGTCTCGGCCCCGTCCGTGACGCCCGGGACGATGACCTCGTCCTCGCTGGGCGTATCCGCCAGCTCCGCCGCCGTCGCGAGCGTGTAGCCCGCGGGGAAGAGACGCGCCTTCGCCCAGTCGGCGTGATCGGAGGCCGCGCCGTCGCGGCCGTCGGTGACGATCAGCCGCAGGTCGCGTGCGCCGCTGACGTCGAGCGAGATCGCTTTGGTCGCGGTGGTTCCCCGCATCACCTTGCTGCCGAAACGTTTCACCCCATCGACCCAGACCTGGAAGGCGACCGAGCCGTTCGCGCCGACCTCGTCGTCGACACCGATGTCACAGAGGAACCGCGTGTACCGGCCGTCGAGCGCGAAGCGCACATCGGCGGCCGCGTGCATGCCCAACCCTTTCGCCGAGGCGACGCCCTCGAGGGTGAGCGCGCGTCCGTCTCCACCCGCATCCTCGCCGTTGGAACGGTCGCGCTCCACCGGTCCCCACCCGCTGGTGGCCGAGGTCCACGCCAGGTCGCTCAGCCACACCGCCTGATCCGGCTGGGGCGTGGGCGTGGGCGTCGGGGTCGGGGTGGGCGTCGGTTCCGGCGTGCGGTTGAAGACGCTGCCGACGTCCTGGCCGTACGCCTGCCACTGGCTCTCGGTACGCCAGTCGTTCATCCAGGTGAACGGGTGCGAATTCTGTCCGAGGTAATAGGTGTTGCGTGACCAGAGATTGTTTCGCCCGGTGAACACCGTGGTGTCGCCGATGTCCTGCACGATTCCCGAAGCGCTCAGGTACGACGGCGCCGGAACCGTGTCCTGCACCACCAGGTTGTCGTGCACGTTCATGTTCGCGAGCAGGTATGGCCCGTACGCGCCCACGCCGCGGTTCTGCTGGATGCCGACGATGCCATTGAAGTTTCCGCGCAGGGTGTTGCCCGTGACCTCGACATCGGACGAGGCGTGGACGCCGATCCCCGCGTTCCACAGCCAGCCGCGCCCGGCCCAGTCGTTCCAGCCATTGCGCTGGACGAGATTGCCGCGGATCACCGCGCGGTAGCTGATCTCGTGGACGATGCCTTCGTTCTCGTTGTCCTCGGAGCGGTTGTTCTCGTACAGCGTGTCGATGTTGTCGATGTCGGTCCACAGGCCGGGGCCGCCATTGTGGTGCGAGAAGTTGTTGCGCACGATCAGCCGCTGGGTCAGCGCCCACTTGGTGCCGCCGGCTTCCCAGCCGGGATTGATGCGCACCACGTTGTTGTGGTCGATCTCGTTGCCGTCGACGACAAGGTCCGCGCCGTTGCCGCCGATGCCCATCTGTCCGTTGTGATGCACGTGGTTGCGCAGGGCCTGATGGCGTTCGCCCATGCCGATGCCCAGCCCATGGTTCAGCCGCACGTCGCAGTCGGCGATGATCCAGCCGGCGCCCTTGAACTGTCCGCCGATGGCTCCCACCTGCGGCTGGTTGGCGTATTTCTCGATGCGCAGGTTGCGGATGGCGACGTCGGACGCCGTACCCCAGAACGCCAGCCGCGTCACGCTGGTTTCGACCCGTCGACCGGTCGGATCGTCGGCGATCCAGATGGTGTCGGTGTCGTAGTCGAAATGCCAGGTGCCGGGCACCACCGCCGCCAAGCTGCGCACGTGACGCAGGTGGCGATCGTCGACGAATAGGTCCTCGGGATACTTCGCGCCATCGAATCCAGGCTGCGGCTCGCCGTGGATCTGGCCCTGCTGGGTCTGGCCGCCGATCGACCACAGGCCGCCCGAGCGGGTGAAGGCGGTCAGCACGCGCGCGCCGGAGAGCACGGCCCCGGCGTCGCCGATGAAGACGTCGCCCGACTTGGGGACGATCGACTGGTGACGGTAGGTGCCAGCCTGGAGCCGGAAGACGGTGCCGGTGGGGTTGGCGTCGACTGCGGCCTGGATGTCGGCACCCGGCTGCAGGACGACCTCGACGGCCGCCAGCGGGGCGATGAGCAGGCTGAGGGCGATGAGTCGCGGTATGATGGCCATGGCGGGCTCCTTAGGCGTTAGGCGCCGGAGTTCCGGTCGCTCGCAAGGAAGGGCCCGCGTCCGCGGTCGCGGTTGCCGTCGGTTCAGGGCGGTGAGGCGGGCGTGTGACCCGCGATCACCTCATCCGAAGTGCCAGTCGCCTCATGACCTGCAGCGCGGAAGGCGTCCCAGCCGAGGCGTGCGCCCCATTCCCAGGCGGTTCCGGCGGGTTTTGCCAGGTGGTAGTGGTTGCCGTCGAAGCGGTTGCCGCCCGCCAGGAACGCGTCGAGCCGGTAGTCGGCCACGCCTCCGCCGATCCCCGCCGGGCTGCCGAGCCAGGTGATGTCGTTGGCGCTGACGCGGTTGCCAGAGGTGGGGTAGGTCCTGCCGGCGTCCTCGCTCGCCTGCTGCATGAGGCCGATGCCGCTGCCGTGGTCGGCGGCGATGACCACGGTGTTGTCCGACACCGTGCAGTCGCGGCTGTTGCGGATGAGGATCTGCGAACCCCAGAGCCAACCGTCGAAGGTCCGCCCGTTGCGGGAGAGACGGTTTCCGCTCACGTTCGCGCGCGCGCTTGACGCGATGACGATGCCGTCGCGGGCGTTGTCGGCGATCACGTTGGCCTCGCAGCGGGCGTCGTCGCTGTCGCCGTCGATGAGCACGGCGATGCCGAGGTTGTCGGCGAGGCGGTTGCCCTGCACCAGCGCGCGACGGCAGCGCGAGAGCTTGATGCCGCCCGCTTCCCAGCCGGGATCGAAGCGCGCGACGTTGTTGCGCTCGATGTCGTTGCCGATCAGAGCGATACCGTCACCGTTGCCGCCGATGCCCAGCTGACCGTTGTCGTCCACCTGGCAGCGTTCCACCCGCCAGGCTGCCGAGACGCGGATGCCCGCGCCGTGGTTGGCGTGGATCGCGCAGCCCGAGACCGTCCATCCCGGACCGGGGTCGACTCCGCCGATCGCTCCAGTCTGAGCCGGCGCGGCGTAGCGCTCGACGGTGAGATCGCGGAGTACGACGTCGCGCGCCGGTCCACTGAACGCGGACGCGGCGATGCTGGTTTCGATGCGCTTGCCCTGTGGATCCTCGCCGATCCAGATGCGCTGCGCGTCGTAGTCGAAGAACCAGGTCCCAGCCGCGACCAGATCGAGGCTACGCACGTGCTCGAGCAGACGGTCGTCGATGAACAGGTCTTCGGGATACGGCGCGCCGGGGTGGTCGCGATCGCCGGAGCCGTGCACCTGGCCGCGCTGGGCCTGACCAGCGATGGACCAGCGGTCACCCTCGCGGCTGAATCCGCTGAGGATGCGCGCACCGCTCAGGCGCGTCGCTGCGGCGCCTTCGCCGACGAAGCGATCGCCATCACGGGGGCGAACGCTCTGCAGGCGGTGGACCCCCGCTGCGAGGATGAACGTCGTTCCCGCCGCGTGGCACTCGATGGTCGCCTGGATGTCCTCGCCAGGAGCGATGCGCACATGCGACCAGCGATACACGAGGACGGCCGTGGTGAGCGCCACCGCCAGCGCCGCCGCCATGGCGAGGGTCGTGATCCATGATCCAGCGGCGGCGCCCACGGCAGCGGGCGTCGCAGGCCCGGTCGCCGCCAGGGCGCCGATGCTGACCGCGAGCGACGACGGCGCGGTCTCGAGCGTTCCGATCGGGATGCAGGATGCGACGCCGCTGGCGCCGACGGTGTAGCCGAGCCGGCCGAGGTGTCCTCGCATGCGCTCGAGCCCGCGGTGGACCTGCGCCTTGGCGGTGCCTTCGGGAATGCTCAGCGTCTCGGCGACCTGCTTGAAGGGCAGGTCCTCGACGTAGCGCAGAACCACCGGCAGACGTTCGTGATCGGGCAACTCCTCGATCGCGGCGCGTACCGCATCCGCCATGCCATCGTCGGCGGATCCCGCCGGCACCGGTACAGCTGCAGTACGTTCGTGGCGACGGCGGCGGCGCTCGCCGCGCGTGTGCTTGATCGCGGCGTGCACCACCACCGCGAGCAGCCAGCTCTTCGCGCTCGATTCGCCGCGGAATTGCTGGGCATCCGCGAGTACGCGCATGAAGGCCGACTGCACCGCGTCTTCGGCGTCGGCGCCGTTCCCGGTGATGCGCTTCGCCACGCGATAGGCCAGGTCCAGGTGGCGCTGCAGCAGCGCATCGAGCGCCGCCCGGTCTCCCGAGCGCGCGTACGAGACCAGCAGGTCGTCATCGGTGGCGGCGGTGGCGGTCATCAGGGAGGTGGGTGGGAAGAGCTGGGTGGGGACGGGCGCATGCCTGGATGGACCCGCCGGGCGAGCAAAGGTTGCAGGAATCCGCGGGAGCGCGGTGGGGGCCACCGGGGCCGCCTGGGACAGGGCCGCCGTCGGACATCCTATCCCGCGAACGCGACCGACGGAAGGCCGATGGCGCCGGTAGCGATGCGGAACAGCCCTCCGGCGTGCGGTTGGCGCTTCTTGGCCTCGTCGCTGAGTCCCGCTGCGGCAGTGGTGATCAGCAGGTGATCGAGTTTCGGGCCCGAGAACGCGCACGAGGTCACCTGGCTGACCGGCAGCTTCACCGTGGTCAGCAGCTTTCCGGTGCGCGGATCCCAGCGGTTGATGCGCCAGCCACCCCAGTGGCCGCACCACAGCGTGCCTTCGGCGTCGATGCACATACCGTCGGGCCAGCCGTGCTCCTTGGTGTCGACCGCGATCGTCACGCGCCGTTCCCCCAGAGTGCCGCGTTCGGGATCGAATGGGAACGCGGCGATCTCGGCGGTGACGGTGTCTATGTAATACATGGTCAGACCGTCGGCGGTCCACGCGAGGCCATTCGAGCAGCCGATACCGGTGAGCATGGTGGTCGCACGATGATCGGCATCCAGGCGATGGAATCCGCCGCTCTTGTCCGGACTCTCGCTTCCGGACCAGAAGCGGCCTGCCGGGTCGCACTTGCCGTCGTTCAGGCGGTTCTGCGGACGGTCGGCTTCCGGGTGGCACCACGTGTCGACCGCGCCGCTCGCGAAATCGAGTCCAGCGAATCCGCGCTTCCATCCCATCGCCAGGCCGCCGCGCGTACGCTCCACCACCACGCCGGGAGGCGCGTCGAGCTGGCACGTGCGGTTCTCGGCCGTCGCCGGGTCGTAGCGGTGCACGCGATGGGCGAGGATGTCGACCCAGTACAGGACCCGCTCGCGTTCGCTCCACAGCGGGCCTTCGCCGAGGGTAGCATGGGCATCGAGGACCAGGTCGGCTTCGAAGGGCATGTCACCAGGCTCGCGAATCCGGCACCGGAATCCAGGCTCCGCCCTGACTGATCGATTGCTGGCTGACGAGCCCCGGAACGGTCATGTCCATGGCCTCGTGGATGCCGATCGGGCACGGACGGCGGCCAGAGATGGCATCGACGAAATCCAGGACCTCGAAGTAGTCGCCCCCGCCATGTCCCGCTTTCAGCGCCGCTTCGGATCCGGTGCGCCAGTAGGCGGGCATGTGCTCGGCTGCGAGGTCGTCGATGCTCCGCCACGCCTGCGCGGACGGATCGAGCGAGCGCAGCCAGATGCGGCTGGACTCGCCCGGAGCGCGCCCGGACTCGTAGGCGCCGTCGGTTCCTTGCAGGGTGTAATTCGCCATCGCATGCGGCCGATCCGAGAGCATGTCGACGCGGATCTTCACCAGCCCGCCCTTGGCCATCTTGCACATCATCACGCAGCTGGCTTCGTTCTCGTAGGCCTCGCCACGCGGATCGGTGTACCGGCGGCCGCTGCCCACGCACGATACCGAGACCACGCGATCGCCCGGCATCCATTGCAGGATCGGCCCCAGGCTGTGCGTGCCGTAGGTGATGCCGTTGATGCCGGTCTGCCAGCGACGACGCCAGGTGGTGATCTCGTTGAGCTGCTTGAGCTCGTGCAGGTACTCGCCTTCGGCATAATAGGTCTCGCCGAAGAGGCCCTTGTGCACCAGTTCGCGCACGATGGCGTTCGAGCGGATGTACGTGTAGTTCTCGGCCATCATGTACACGGCCTTCGAGCGCTTGGACGCGCTGACCAGGGCGCGGCATTCCTCGATCGAGATGCCGGCCGGAACTTCGCTGAGCACATGGATGCCACGCTCGAGCGCTGCGATCGCCTGCGGCACGTGCAGCGGCATCGGCGTCCCGATGATCACCGCCTGCAGGTCCGAACGCGTCAGCATCTCCTGATAGTCCACGTAGCCCTCGCGCGCGCCGAGACGCTCGCGCGCCGGCCCGAGCGCCTGCTCGTTCAGGTCGCAGACGGCGTGGATCTCCACCGAGCCGATCGCCCGGCAGGCGGAGAGGAAGCTCGCGCCGCGGCCGGCCGCACCGACGATGCCGATGTTGAGGGGCTTCGCCTGGGACTTCATGCATTGCTCCCGTTCATGGCAGTGCTGGTGGAGAATGTGCGATCGATCGCGGATGCGCATGCGTCGGTGAAGCGCTCGAGCACCTCGCGCGCGTAGGGCGTCTGCCAGACCTGGTAGAGATCGCGATCGTAGAGCGCGGCCGGAGGCAGGTATCCCACCGAGGTGCCGTTGGACAGGTTCATCACCGCGATCGCGCGCGACGGCGTGCGTGCGCGCAGCTCGGTCTGGAGCAGAGAGTAGGCCTCGTGCGGATGCGCGAGCAGGACCGCATCGCCCAGGCGCCAGACCCAGCCGCGGATGGGCGCGGTGGAACCGTCTCCCACGGCCCGGCGCACGCCCAGCTTGCGGCGCAAGCGCTCGATCAGGACCGGGTCGGTGCATCGAGCGAGCTCGTCGGTGATCTCGGCAACGCTCGGCAGCGGCTTCAGCGGGTGCTCGATGGCGAAGGTGCTGGCGCCGATCGTGCGCGCAGGCTGGGTCGGCTCGCTGCGCCACGCCGCGAGCGGCGCTCCCGATTCGATCGCGCCTGAGAACGCCAGGCGCGTGCGCGGGGGCAGCATGCCGACCAGGGTCGCGAGCGCGCACGCGCCCAGGTAGGCGCCATTGCGGTCGGCCACCGACGTGTCGCCGGTGTATTGTTCGCGTGGCCCGAGATCGCCGCATGCGCCCAGGAGGAACGCGCATGGCGCGCCACCCGTGCCCGCCTGCACCGTGGCGCGCATCGCGCCGACGTAGTCCGGTGAGATGAGATGGTTCTCCCACGCCAGCGTGGTGGGGTGGCAGGCGTAATTCACGATCGTGGCGACGATGGTGCCGTCCGTGCGGGTCGCGCGGCCGACCAGCAGGGTATCGTCCGCGGGCAGATCGGGATTGAAGCCGCAGAGGGTGCGCGGCTTCAGCGGATCGGGCAGGTCGCGGTTGCGCGCCAGCGCACAATGTCCGTACTCCCACGCCAGCTCGGCCGGGCAAGCGGTGCGCAATGCCTCGGTCGCTGCCGCCACCGCCGCGTCGCGCACCTGTTCGAGATACGCGGCGACCAGATGCCCGCCCGGCCGGTCGTGGTCGCTGCGGTCGATCGACGGGCCGGCGTGGGTGTGCGCCATGGTCACGATCACCCGCGCGTCATCCACCCCGAGCGCCGCGATGACCGCGCCGCGCACCAGCCATTCGTCCTCGGCGCGCTTCCACCAGCCGAGGTCGAGCGCGATCAGCGCCAGCGGCAGGTCGTTCTCACCCGCGCGCAGCACCACCGCGGTGCAGGTGAGCGGACGGTGCACGCCGTCGTGCACATCGTGCTTCGCCGCGCCCCAGGAGCGGGCATAGATACCGGCGGGCGGCGTGATGTCGCGCTGCGCCGCGCCGATCAGTCCCTGGAAGGAGGGATGACCGTGGGTGGACGAGGTAGTCGTGGTCATGGTCAGTTCCCTGGAGTGAGGAGCGAGAGGCCCCCATCGACCAACGTGACGGTGCCGGTGCGGTGCCGGTCGCACGGATCGCACAGCGCGAGCACATGGTGCGCGACCTCGTCTGCTGTGATCAGCCGGCGCACGGGCACGACGGCCTCGGCGACGGCGCGCTTCGCCGGCTCGGCGGCGAAGATGCGGCCGCTGAGGCCGGCATCGACGTAGCCGGGAGCGACCTCGTTGACCAGTATGTCCGCATCCGCCAGCTCAAGCGCCAGGCACTTCATCAGCATGCGCACGCCGGCCTTGGCCACGCAGTAGGCGGGGATGTGCCGATGCGGGCGATCGGCGGCCCAGCTGCCGATGAAGACGATGCGTCCGGACGTTTTTGCGGCCAGGAGCCGCTTGGCGCAGCCCTGCGCGAGGTGGAAGCAGCCGTCCAGATCGATGCGCAGCTGCTCGCTCCACGAGGCGGCGGTGATCGTGCGCGCGTCGGCGAGGGCGACGATGGCGGCGTTGGGGATGATGAGGTCGGGAACGCCGAGGTCGCCAGCCACCGCGCCGATCCAGGCTTCGACCGCGTCCGCGTCAGCGACATCGACGCGGTCGTAGCGCGTGCCCCGGCCGAGAGTTCGCAGCTCTGCCAAAAGGTCGGAGGCATCCGCCGATGGCCGCACATCGCCCAGCGCGACGCGGGCCCCGGCTTGCGCCAGCGCGCGCGCGATGGCTCGGCCGATGTCGCCGAGCCCACCCGAGATGATCGCCACCCGCCCATCCAGCATCCCTGCCGACGTGGCCATCACCAGTCTCCCACGGCGCCGTCACGATAGAACGACCGTTGCAGCACCTCCTGTTGGAAGGGGTGTTTGCGCACCTCCGCCTCGTCGATCTCGATGCCCAGGCCGGGCTTCGCGTTCGGTCGCACGATGCGGCCCTTGGGTTCGACCGTGAATCCCTCGTTGACCACGTCCTGGCGCCACGGCACGTCCAGGTGCACCGCTTCGCAGATGATGTACGCGGGCGTCGCGAAGCCGAACTCGAGCGAGGCCGCGGTGCTCACCGGTCCTTGGGGATTGTGCGGCGCGAGCGACAGTTTCCATGCGTCCGCCAGGGCCGCGATGCGCCGCGCCTCGGTGAGGCCTCCGCAGTGGGTGATGTCGGGTTGCAGCACGCTGCAGGCGCGCTTCTCGACACAGTCGCGGAACGCATGCAGGCCGACCAAGCGCTCGCCGGTGGCGATGGGCGTGGACACCGCGCGCTGGATGGCGGCGATGTCCTCCATGGTCTCGGGCCAGCACGGCTCTTCGAAGAAGTACAGGCCGTACGGTTCCAGGGCCTTGGCGAAGCGCATGCCCATGCGCGGTGTGGGACGCGCATGGCAGTCGACCATGATGTCGATGTCGTCGCCCACGGCGTCGCGCATCGCTTTCACGCAGGCCTCGGCGTATGTGATCGGGCGCAGGCCTTCGAGCGGCATGGTCTCGGGCACCGCCATCGACTTGAAGGCGGTGAAGCCATCGGCCACGGCCTTCGCAGCGAGGTCACCGAAGCGTTTCGCATCCGCGGGGTCGGTGTCGTAGAAATCCTCCATGCGACCGCCGCCGAGGTGGCAGTAGGTGCGCACGTGATCGCGCACCGGCCCTCCCCACAGGTGGTGGCAGGGGACGCCATGGATCTTGCCGAGGATGTCCCACAGCGCGATGTCGATGCCGCTGATCGCGGTGCCGCGCACGATGCCGTTGCCGTGCCAGAAGTGCTGGCGGTACATCATCTGCCACAGGTGCTCGATGCGCCGCGGATCCTCGCCAACGACCAGCTGCGAGATGTCCTCGATGGCGCCGACCACCGAACGCGTGTGCCATTCCAGCGTCGCCTCGCCCCAGCCGTGCAGTCCCGGCTGATCGGTCACGACCTTCACGAAGATCCAGTTGCGCATGCGCGCATTGCAGACGTGGGTCTCGATGGCGGTGATCTTCATGTCGTCTCCCTGAAGCGACGCTTACAGCGACTTGGCGACCGCGCGTGCGGCATCGAGCGTGCGGTCGATGTCCTCGGCGGAATGCGCATAGCTGATCGACCCCTGTTTGCACGGAAGCGGGAAGACGTAGATGCCGCGCTCGATGAGGCCGCGCCGGAAGCGGCGATCGCGCTCGTGGTCATGGTGCGTGGCGAGGTCGTGGTAGTCGACCGGGACGTGGTCGCAGAAGTAGACGCAGAAGGCCGAGCCGATGCGGCTGATCGCGGCGGTGATGCCGGACTCGGCGAAGATGCGCGACAGGCCCTGCTCGAGGGCCGATCCCAGCATGTCCAGATGGCGGTAGACCTCGCCATCGCCGCGGCGCAGTCGCGCGAGCGTGGCGATCGCCGCCGCAGTGGGCAGGGGATGCGCATTGTAGGTGCCCGACACCAGCACGCGGCGCGCGGGATCGGCGGCGTCGAACAGGCCCATGATGTCCGCGCGCCCGCCGATCACCCCCAGGGGATAGCCGTTGGCGACGGCCTTGCCGAAGGTCGAGAGGTCGGGGCGCACGCCCGCGATCGACTGGTAGCCTCCGAGCGCGGAGCGGAATCCCGTCTTCACCTCGTCGAACGCCAGGATCGTGCCATGACGGTCGCACATGGTGCGCAGCCCCTGCAGGTATCCGGGCAGCGGGGGCACCACCCCGATGTTCTGCAGGACCGGCTCGGTCAGGACGCAGGCGATGTTTCCGGTCGCGAGCAGGCGTTCCACGGATGGCAGGTCGTTGAAGTTCACCACGTGCACGCGGTCCCTGACCGATTTCGGGATGCCGGCGGAGAGGGGCAAGAACGGATAGGTGCCGGGAGAGACGCGTGGTCCGATGTCGCAGAGCGCCGGCGATACCGTACGCGCGACGTCGTTGTGTGCGCCATTGTATCCGCCGAGGGTGACGATGATGTCTTCGCGACCTGTCCACGCGCGCGCGAGACGGATGGCATGCGCGGTGGCCTCGCTGCCGGTGTTGGTGATCTGCACCAGTTCCATCGACGGCACCGCGGCGCGCAGCGCTTCCGCCAGTTCGACTTCCCACGGGGTGGTGCCGCTGCCCATCAGCGACCACTCCTGGGACATGGCCTCGGCCACGGCGGCGTTGATCCCTGGATCGTTGTGGCCGAGGAGGTGGGGCGCGAAGGCGCCGTGGTAGTCGATGTACTCGCGGCCATCCGCATCGGTCAATCGGCTGCCCCGCGCGCGCACGAACGCGATCGCCGGCTCGACCTTGCGGTTGAGCGAGACGACGCCGCCGGCGATCGAGGCCGCGGCGCGGCGCCCCCAAGCGAGCGACGTGGCGTTGGTCTGGGTCGGCGCGGTCGAGGCTGCGTTCATCGGTGGTCCTAGGTGGAGGAGCAGGCGGGTCGGGACTTGCGCGCTCTGGAATCAGTTCCATTATATGGAACTATGTTTCACTCTGCTGAATCCAATCTAAAGCCCCGGGCTCGCGGTCAAGCGCCGGCGAAACCGCGCCTGAATGGCATCGACCGCGTGCTGGCGACCCTGACCGAGGTCGCCCGTCACCCCCGCGGGGTGCGCCTGGACGAGCTCGCGCGATCGCTGTCTTCGCCGAAGTCGAGCGTCCACCGGGCGTTGGGCGCCCTGCGCCGCTCCGGGTTCGTGACCCACGACGAGCGCGGCGACTATCGTCTGGGTCTCGAGTTCATGCGCCTCGCCTTCGACCATTACCAGGGCATGGATGAACGCGCCCTGATCGATCCACTGCTGCGCGAACTGAGCGCGCGCTTCGGCGAGACCGCGCACTTCGCCAAGCTCGATGGATCCGAGGTGGTCTACGTCGGCATCGTCGCGCCGGGCGGCGCGATCATCATGAGCTCGACCATCGGTGGCCGCAACCCCGCGCACCTGACCGCAGTGGGCAAGGCGCTGCTGATGCACGCGCTTCCCGACGCCGCGGCGGCGTCGCGCTTCGTCAAGGAGCATGGCCCGCTGCAGCGCCGCACACCGACGAGCATCACCGAGGCGGCTGCGCTCGCGCGCGAACTCGACGCCAGCCGCAAGCGCGGCTACGCCGTCGACCGCGAGGAGGGCGAACGCGGGGTCAACTGCCTCGCCATACCGGTGTTCCTCGGGCCCACCGCGCCGCCGATCGGCGCGGTCAGCATCTCGGGCCTCGTCGCGCGCACGCCGCTCACCGTGCTGGTCAAGGCGGTGCCGGAGATGAAGGCAATCGTGCGGCGCCACCTCGGAGAGGCTGCGGTCAGCTAGAGCGGCGACGGACGCACGCGGTCCTCAATGCTGTCCGAGCAGCTTCCACACCCGCAGCGCTTCGGTCACGCCCCAGGCCTGAGCGTCGCAGCCGCGCTGGCGGTGGGGCGCGTCGCCGTCGACGATCTCGGGCAGCTGGCCGATGCAGCCATCGGCGAGCAGGCGATCCTGGCTGCCGAGGTAGGCGCGCGCCGCGGCGACCGCCTGCGGCGAGAAGTCCCACGCGCGCGCCAGCGCTTCGCAAAAGACCGGGAAGGTCCAGGTCCATGCGGTGCCGTTATGGTACGCCGGCTTGCGCATGGTGTCCTCGTCGCCCTCGTAGCGGCCCCAATAGGGCTCCGGCGGATTGTTCAGCAGGCGTCCATCGGGGCCATGGAGGGGCAGCGGCGGCGACACCGGCAGCGGAGCCAGGCTGCGCAGCGCGCCCGGCACCACCAGAAAGCGTGCGGCGGCGGCCACGCAGCGGCGGGCGCGCTCGCCCGACACCACGCCCAAGCTCACGGCGAAGAGGTAGTTCGACCGCAGGGCATTGTCGAGCACCGCGCGCGCAGCGGGTACCCCGGGTGCGGCGATCAGCACGTCGCCGTAGTAGCCGCGTTCCTCCAGCCAGAAACGGTTGAGCGCATTGGTCGCGCGGTCGGCGATCGCCCACCACGGCTCGTCCGACTCGGCGACGCGCAGGCGCTCGAGCTGGCGCAGGAGGCGGATCCACAGCACCTGGATCTCGATGGGGTAGCCTTCGCGCGGCGTGCACGCCGGATAATTGGTGTCCATCCAGGTGAAGTGCGGTGGGCTCCACACCAGGCCGGATGGCAGATCGACGCGGATGCCATTCGGGGTGCCAGCCAGGTAGCCGATGGCGATCGAGCGCAGCACATCGCGGATGGTTCGTCCGCTCGCGTCGACGGCGACATCGTACACCGTGTCGCCATGGATCGTCGCCAGCTCCTCGCACACCACCGCGTACCACAGTGGCGCATCGCTGGTATCGCGGTTGGCGGCGTCGTCGCCGTTGAGCATGTTCGGCAGGGTGCCCTGATGCTCGAAGCGGCCGAAGGTGACGAGGATGCGCCCGACCTCGTCGGTCAGACCCACCTGCATCAGGCCGCGCGCGGCGATGAAGGTGTCACGGCCCCAATCCAGGAACCACGGATACCCGGCGATCACCGTGCGGCCGCCATCGCGTCGCACCAGGAAGGCCTGCGCCGCGAGCGCGAGATCCAGGCCGAACGGATCGCTGGTCGGGATTCCGGCGCGTTCGATCGCCGTGATGTTGCGCTTGGTCCTGGCGGCGCTGAAATTCTGCACGATCTCGAGCGAGGGATCTTCGCGTTCGGCGGTGGCCACCAGGCTGATGCTGCCGCCGCGTTTGAGCGGCAGCTCGAACCAGCCCGGGCTGTACGCATCTCCCGAACCCGTCATGCCACGGCTGGCCTCGATCGGATGCGCGATCCCTTCGCACCATTCCGCTTCGTGGGTGTAGCGGCCGTGATCGGCCCACACGCGCACGCCACGATCGGGCGCCGGCTGGAAGACGAAGCCCGGGCGAGTATCGAGCGGTCGGGCGTGGGTGTGGAAGTGCGCGTCGGCTTCGGGCGAGCGCCGAGTCTCGGCGTGGAAGCTGCGATCCTCGATGTCGACGCGCACGACCAGGCGAACATCGCAATGGTCCGGCAGATCCTGGCCCCAGGCGGGCGCTCCCATCGGCCGCGAGAAGCGCAGCACGGTGGTGTTGGCGCCGTCGAGCATGTCGGCTTCGAGCACCAGCTGCACGGTCTGGCCATCGCCAGCTGCGGCGACGAAGGTCCACGACGCCGGTGGGCCGTCCTCGAACGAGGCGAGGTTGTCAGCGTCCAGCGGCGTGATGAAGCCGTCGGCGTTGACCCAGGCGCGCACGCGCTTGACCAGCACGTGCCGATCGCAGGGGGCGCTGGGGTGCAGGTTGGCGCCGAGCACGCAGTCGTACTTGGATCGGATCGCGCCGAGGTCGACGGCGAAGCGCGCCATGCCGCCGATGCCGTTGGTCAGCAGCACCATGCCGTCCTGCGGCCGCGCAGGCGTGGGATCCGGACGCTCGGTGAGGAAGCGGAGCGTGCCGATGGCCTGTCTTCCTTCTTCGGTGAAGCGCTCGAGCACAAGGGTGGCGTCGCCCGTGCTGTCAGCGGGGGGGAAGCAGGCGACATGGCCCTCGTCGACCAGGAGCGAGCGGGCGTGGCGCTGCACCGGACCCTGCACCAGCGAAGCGCTGAACGGCACCTTGTCGCGCACCAGCAGCCAATGCCCCGGGGGAACGGGCAGCACGCGTCCGAGGTCGGACAGGCCCCAACGCACGACCATGGGCAGGTCCTGCACTTCGCATGCGCGCTGCAGAGCTTCGAGCAGTCCCATGCGCGCGTCGTCGTGATCGAGGCGGTTGATCGCCGACAGGAAGCGCACGGGATCGGCTTTCACCCACGCGGCGAGCGCGCGCCAATCGCAGGGACCGAGCGCTTCGATCGCCACGGTCTCGCGCAAGCACGCGTACGCCCACGCCGCCTGCGCGCGCGTCCAGCGGTAGGCTTCGGCGGACAGGCCCACGGGCTCCGCGCTCGCGGCCAGGCAATACGCGCTCAATGCGGGGACGGTGAAGACCACGGTGCCATCGCCGGGCCGCGCCATCTTCGGCAGCGGCTGACCGAGGAGATCGAGCACGGGCTCTCCCAGGCGGCGGTAGGCGTCCTCAGGTATCGCGAGCGATCGCGGCTTCTGCTGGTCGGTGTTGGCGAGGACGAGGACACGATCGAGGCCCTCGGCCGAGGTGCGCGCGAGCGCGTACACCGGCGCATCGGGCGGGCTCAGGCGTTCGAGCGCTGCGCCGTCGAGGAAGCAGGGATGATCGGACACCAGCCGGGTGGCCTGCGCGAGCTCGTCGACGAGATTGTCGCTGGCGCCCCAGTTCAGGCCGCGGGCCTGATGGACCTCGAGCTTCTCGCTGGCGAGCCATTCGACGCCGCAGGTGAAGCCGAAGGCACCGCTCTGGCAGGTGAGCGCGGACAGGCGGTTGCGGAACAGCGACCAGGCCTTGCCCTGCTTGGCCAGGCGATCGTTGTCGTGGGTCTCGCTGTAATGGATGAGCACGCCCAGCCGCCGGCCCTGGCTGATGCAGTGGTCGAGGTAGGTCGCGACCTGTTCGCCGCTGTGGTTCTGGAAGAGCTCCGAGTACGCCCACTGCATGCCGCCTTCGCACAGCAATCCGGCCGTCGCGTCCCATGCGCCTCCGAGGCCCTCGAGCAGGAAGACCGTGTCGGGGAATTCCTGGCGCACGCGCGCGGTGATGTATTGCCATGCCTCCTTCGGCACCATGTACCCGGCATCGCAGCGGAATCCGTCCACGCCGCGTCGGCACCAGGTGAGGAACGATTCCGCGAATTCCTCCCACAGCGCGGGGAAGCGGTTGTCGAGCTCGACGAGGTCCTCCCAGGTGGTGCCCCAGGCCCCGGGGCTGTGGAACGCCCCGTCGGCCTTGCGCTTGAACCATTCCGGCCGGGCATTCTGCAGGCGCGAGCCCCAGCCCGTGTGGTTGACCACCACGTCGAGGAACACGCGCGCGCCGCGCAGGCCGCTCGTGCGCATGTCGTAGCGGCCGTCGATCACGATCTC
>JACCZE010000373.1 GCA_013696105.1 Planctomycetota bacterium
GCTTAATGGGATCCATGCCATCGGTCCCGCGCCATTGGCCGTCGACGGAGAACGGAGAACGGAGAACGGAGAACGGAGAACGGAGAACGGAGAACGGAGAACGGAGAACGGAGAACGGAGAACGGAGAACGGAGAACTATCGGCGTACGCCGACCATGGCACGAAAACGCAATCCAGCGCAGTTTTCGCCAAAACGCGCGCCGGATCGGCTTTCCTTTCAGGACGACGTCGTATGACCGTGCGCTTCCCGAAGGGAGCCGACATGAGCGACGCCGTCCCGCCAGCCTCCGCGCAACCGAGCATCGACCCGCACGCGGGCTTCGATCGCCGGAAGCTCTTCATCATCAGCATCATCGCCCTGGTGACCGCGGGCATGAGCTTCGTGCTGCGCGCGTCGATCGCCGGGGATCTGCAGACCACGTTCCTCGATCCGATCGATAAGCTCCGCTCCGCGGAAATGCTCGGCGGCATCCTCAGCGTCGCGTTCCTCGGGTTCGCGTTCACCATCGCCATCGGCAGCCCGCTGCTGGATTTCCTGGGCATGGGCCGGCTGCTCGCGCTCTCGAGCCTGTGCTTCATCGGCGGCACCGCGACCATCGTCTTCGCCAGCGACCTGCAGGGTGCGATGCGCGTGGATTCGGTGCTGTGGTGCGGCAGCCTCGCCACCGGCATCGCATGGGGTCTGGTCGAGACGGTGATCAATCCGCTGACCGCGACGCTCTATCCCCAGGACAAGACCCACAAACTCAACGTGCTGCACGCGTGGTGGCCGGGCGGATTGATCCTCGGTGGCCTCATCGGCCTGGCGATCGGCGAGGCCGGTTTCGACTGGCGGATCAAGATCGCGGTGGTGGTGATACCGGCTCTGGTCTTTGGCGCGATGATCCTCGGCACGCGCTTCCCGGCCACCGAGCGCGTCGCGCACGGCGTATCGACCGGCGACATGTTCAAGGAGCTCGGCCGCCCGATGTTCCTGGTGTGGTTCGCGGCGATGTTCCTGACCGCGGCGGCGGAGCTCGCTCCGGGACAATGGGTGGACATGGCCCTGACCCGCACCATCGGCATGAAGGGCATCTGGCTGCTGGTGTACATCTCCGGCATCATGTTCGTGATGCGCCACTTCGCGGGGACGATGGCGCACAGGCTGTCGCCGGTCGGACTGCTGTGGGTCTCTTGTCTGCTCGCGTCGGTTGGGCTTGTGGCCTTGAGCGTCGCCAACTCGCCGATCACCGGTCTGCTCGCCGCCACGGTCTGGGGCATCGGCGTCTGCTACCTGTGGCCGACCATGCTCGCCGCCGCCTCCGAGCGCTTCCCACGCGGCGGCGCGCTGCTGATGGGCCTGATGGGAACCGCGGGCACGCTGTCGATCTGGTTCGTGCTGCCGCAGATGGGCAAGATCTTCGATCGCGCCAAGATCGCCGCCGCTGGCGGCGAGGAGCAGTTCAAGGCCATGACCGGCGACCGCCTCAATGAGGTCCTGACCATCGCCTCGCAGACCTCATTCCGCGCGGTCGCGATCCTGCCGGCGATCCTGCTCGTGGTCTTCGGCGCGATCTGGCTGTACGACCGCTCGCGTGGGGGGTATCGGCCGGAAAAGATCTGAGGATTGCCCCTTGTTCTCTGTCCTCCGTCTCTTGTCGACGTGATCTAACGCTTTGGTATTGATGATGTTGACGGAGGACGGAGGACCCAGGACGGAGCACCTGGCTCTGTTCGCGCATCACACACGCTAGAGGCGCGCCTCCCTGTCCCTGGTTAGGACCCTGCTTCCAGAGTCTCATACCAGCGTGAGCCCCAGCGATCATTTCCGCACGGCGTCGGCCGAGTTCCTGGCGCATCGCCACGACCTGCAGGCTTTCGTCCTGGGTATGACCCGTGACCACGCGCTCGCCGAGGACATCCTCCAGGACGCGTGGGTGCAGCTCGCGCAGGCCATCGCCGATGGGACCATCATCGACAACGTCCCCGGCTGGTGCCGGACGGTGGCCAAGCACGCGATCCTGCGGCACTGGAAGCGCGCCGGGCGCGAACGCGCCGCCGATGCGGAGGTGATGGACCTGCTCGAGCAGGGATTCCGCGAACGTGCGCCCGACGACGGCTCGTGGACCGCGCACATCGAAGCGCTGCGCACCTGCGTCTCGACCATGCAGTCGGCCGTGCGCCGGCTGGTCGAATCGCGGTACCTCGACGGGCAGCGCGCGGAGGACATCGCCGCGGCCGAAGGCTCGACCTACGAAGCGGTGATGATGCGGTTGTCGCGTGCGCGGCAGGCCTTGCGGCACTGCGTCGAGAAGCGTCTGGCCGGGGAAGCAACGTGAGCGATATCGACGGCCTCTTGCAGCGCTGGCGCGACGACGTGCTCCAACCGGATGAACGCGACCGCCTGCTCGAGCTGCTGCGTCAGGAAGCTGTTCGTTCCGAAGCGGTGGATGCCCTGCGTTTCGATGGCGCCCTGCGCGAGGCGCTCGCGTTGGATTCCGCGAATGCCCGTGCGCCGGAAATCGGGGCCGACACCAGGCGCCTCGAGCGGCAGCGCCCGCGGCGCGGCCTGTGGACTCCGCGCACCTGGCTCGCCGCTGCGGCATGCCTTTGCGCTCTGATCGGCGGGGCGGTGTGGTCGCATTCCGCCCCCGGCGCCTGGGCACGCATCGCCGCGAGCGAGTCGGCTCAGATGATCCGCGCGGGACATCCCGCGGCCGCCTCCGTCGGCGACGTGCTCCACCCGGGAGATGCGGTCATCGGACCCGCGACCATCGTCTTCGGCGACGGCACGCGGATGATCCTCGCCGCAGCGACCGAGGCGATCTGCGAGGACGCTTCCGGTGCCAAGCGCATCACCCTCGAGCGTGGCCGACTCGATGCCGAGGTCGCTCGGCAACCTGCCGGAGCCGTGTTGTCGGTGGAGACGCGCGATGCGCGCGCGACCGTGATCGGCACGCGCTTCACCATCGCCGTCGTCGATGGTCGCACCCGGCTGTCGGTCGCCGAGGGCACCGTCTCGTTCCACGATCGCGCGCGCCGCAGCGATACGCTGGTGCACGCCGGATCCGAGGCGTCCACCGATGTGCCAGCGCCAGCGGGTCCTGCGCCGACGCGCATGATCGTCATGACCTGGAACGTGAAGTACGCCGAGCGCGGCAGCATCGAGAAGCAGGTGCGGGTGATGGCGGATTCCGGGGCCGATGTGGTCTCGCTGCAGCAGGTGCTCGACCGCGACCGGGATGCCTATGACGCCGAACTCGAGCGGGTGACTGGTCACACCTGGTATGTGAGCGATCCCGGTCCAGCCGCGCCGCCGATCTACAGCCGCATCCCGCCGATCGACAGCGAGTGCCGCTGGATTGGTCGCAACTCGTGGGGAACGGCAGGGCGCGGCGCAACGCGCATGAAGATCATGATCGGGGGCGTCGCGGTGAACGTCTTCAACACCCATCTGGATATCAGCAAACCCCCTGAAACGGGTCCGGGATTCCGCACCGAGAACGTCGATTTGTTGATGGCCTGGATGCAGGAGCTGCCGGATCCGCTGGTGCTCGCCGCCGACCTCAACTGCGAATCCGGCTCGCCTTGGATCACGCGCCTGGAATCCCGCTTCGTCGATACCTGGCGCGAAGCCAATGGGGATGCCCCCGGCCCGCGCACCGCCATGGACGGGATCTGGCGCGCCGACTGGGTGATGCGCTCACGCGCCGACACCTCGCTGCGCACGCTGCGCGCGTGGATGATCGACACCGATCTGTCGGAAAACGATCCGGTCCTCGCCGAGTTCACCTGCGACCCGCCGTAGACACCTGCCGATGAGCAGCACCGGGAAGCAGGACACCGTCCGACCAGGCAGCGGGCGACCGCTGGAGGTGGTCTGGTCAGGCGTCGCGCGGGCGATCCCAGCGATCTTTCCGGTAGCGGCCGGGCGGTACCCCTTCGTGGCTGCGGAAGCTGCGGGTGAAGACATGGACATCGTGGTACCCCACGAGAACCGCGATCTCGCGGATCGGGTGGTCGGTGGTGCGCAGCAGGTTGGCGGCGGCCTGGATGCGCAGGCGATGCTGGTAGACGATCGGCGTGGCGCCGAAGCGCGCCTTGAACCGGCGTGATAGGTAGTTCGGCGTGAATCCGCACAGCTCCGACAGCTGATCGAGCGACAGCAGCTCGCGGTAGTGCTGCTGGATGTGCAGCTGCACCGCCACCAGGCGATCCACGGAGGCCGGCGCTTCCGCACGCAGCGCATGGGTGTGCAGCTGCATGAACAGCTGCGCGGCTCCGTGCGCGAGCGCGAGCGGGTAGTCGGGCCGCTGCGAGAATCCGGCGCGCGCCATGGCTTCGATGCCGCCCATGATCGCCAGGTGGAGCTCGGCGTTCGCACGCAGCCGCGCGATCGGCGCGCAGGGCATCCCCGACCACGCGGCGAGCACCTCGTGGAAGGGACGCGTCAGCACGCGGCCATCGCTGCCGATGAATTCCAACGTCACCTCGCAGTATTCGGTCTGTTCGCCGGCGGCGTTGGCGAAACTGTGGCGCTCTCCAGGCGAGGTCAGGAACAGGTCTCCGGTGGAGATCGCCACCGTCTCGTCGCCGATGACGAAGGTTCCGGTCCCGCTCGTCACCAGCACCAGGTGGTAGACGTCGTGGACGTGGGGTCGTCGCGACGGCTGCTGCGCGCTGCGTTGGCGGAAGGTGGTGTGG
>JACCZE010000374.1 GCA_013696105.1 Planctomycetota bacterium
GCTGGGTCGTGGTCATCCACGGCCACGGGTCGCGCGGCGCCCAGCTGTTCACGCGGCCGGACATCCGCGATCTGTGGCTGCCCTGCCTGCGCAACCATCGCTTCAACATCCTGACTCCGGATCTGCGCGGCAATGCGTGGATGTCGCCCGCCGCGGTGGCGGATTGCGCCGCGTTGGTCGCACACCTGCGTCAGCGCTGCGGCGCCCGACGCATCCTCTTCGCCAGCGGATCCATGGGCGGCACCAGCAACCTCATCTACGCCACGCTGCGGCCGCAGGATGTCGACGGGGTCGTCGCGCTGTGTCCGGCGACGGATCTGGCGAACTATCATCGCTGGGCGAGCGACCGCGCGACTGCGCTAGCGGTTCTCGGAGACATCGCAGCGGCCATCGCCAGCGCCTACGGTGAGACCGCGGAAAGCGACCCACAGGTGTTCGCTCGTCACTCCGCGCTGATGAACAGCGCACGTCTGACCATGCCCCTGTGGATCGCGCACGGGGACGCCGACGCGATCATCCCAGTCGAGCAGTCGCGAGCATTGATGGCTCAGTTCGCAGGCCGCGCGGTATCGTACCGGGAGATCGCCGGCGGAGATCACGAAGCGCCGATCGCGCTGATGCCCGACGCCATCGCCTGGATGCTGGATGCGTGGCGGACGGACGCAGGGTCCGACGGACGATCGCGCTCCGCCTGACCGCAGGCACGCGTACAGCAGCGTCGTCAGCTCCCGTGCCGATTCAGGCCGAGGCGTCCTTGGCGATGTTCGCCTGGTGCAGGCCGCACTCCTTCTTGGTCGCGTCCTCCCACCACCAGCGGCCTTCGCGCTCGTGCTGGCTGGGCAGCACCGCGCGCGTGCACGGCTCGCAGCCGATCGAGACGAATCCGCGATCGTGCAGCTCGTTGTACGGCAGGCCGAGCCCGCGGATCGCCAGCCATACCTCCTCACCCGGGATGTTCGCCAGCGGATTGAACTTCGCCAACGGACCGGCGTCCTTGCCGACGAAGGAGCCGTCGAGCTGCACCACCGGGACCGAGGCCCGGATCGGGCTCTGATCCCGGCGCTGACCGGTGATCCATGCACGCAGCCCCGCCAATTGCCGGCGTAGCGGCTCGACCTTGCGGATGCCGCAGCACTCGTGGTGGCCGTCCTGGTAGAAGCTGAACATGCCCTTGGCCCGCACCATGCGCTGGACTTCCTGCGCGTCGGGGAAGCAGTACTCGATCTTCAGCTTGAAGAATTCCTCCACCTTGGCGAAGAAGCGGTACGTCTCCGGGTGCAACCTGCCGGTGTCGAGGCTGAAGACCCGGAACGGCTTGCCGGTCTGCCGCGCGTACTCGAGCAGCACCACATCTTCTGCGCCGCTGAAGCTGATGGCGCAATCGGGGCCGAACTGCGCGAGCGCGCTGCCGATGATCTCCACCGGGTTGGAGGTCGCGAGGTGCTTGGCGAGATCGTCGATGGTGGACATGGGATCCACGACTATGCGCGCGGGCCAACGCGGAAAAGCGCTGTCCTTTTTATAGGTGACGTCGGACGTCGGACGTCGGACGTCGGACGTCGGACGTCGGACGTCGGACGTCGGACGTCGGACCCCGGACGTCTCAGAGGAGATTCTCCCCCTGCTTGCCGCCCACCCCTTCCAACGAGGTGCGCAGGCGCCGCAGCGCGTGGAACATGCGGCTGCGCAGCGTGCCCAGGCTGACCCCGCCAAGGATGATCGAGGCCTCCTCGTAATCCTTCTCCTGGAAGATGATCAGCTCGATGATCTCGCGATAGATCTGCGGCAGCTCCGCCAGGGCCGATGCCAGATGGCGATTGGACTCTCCCTGCGCCAAGGCGGTCTCGATCGACACGCCGGGTGCGCCCCGGCTGGTGGCCACGGAATCGTTCTCGTCGTCGCGATCGAGGTCGGTGAAGGCGACCATGACCTTGCGGTTGCGCGACTGCAGGTAGTCGATCGCGGCATTGCGCGCGATGGTATAGAACCAGGTGGTGAACCGGCGCTGGGTGTCGAAGCGATCGACGTGCTCGAACACGCGCATGAAGACATCCTGGGCGATGCACGCGGATTCGTCGTAGTTGCGCGTAATCTGATAGATGTAGGCCAGGATCGGCCGCTGATAGCGCTGGTAGAGGATCTCGAAGGCCGAGAAGTCGCCGACCTGGCAGCGGGCCACCAGCGCTTCGTCGTTCTCTTCGCCCGCCGGGGTCTGCATCGCCCCCGAGCCTAGGTAGGCCCGGTGATCTGGCCAGTCCCGCCGCGCTACGGACGCAGGTCAGGGGTGCTGACCCGTTTCCAGCGACCTCGCGCCTGGGCGACCGCCAGCCAGGAGGCTCACCCCACGAAGGGACGGACGCTGGCCTCGATGAGGATGCCGTCGCCGGGCCGCACCGGTTCGCGGAAAGCGAGACGCTTGGTCTGGGAGATGAAGGGCGTGTCGCCGTCGAGGGTGAGCACCAGATCCCGGACATCGAGGATCTCGGCGCCCCCTTCCCGGGTGATCTTGCACTGGGCCACCACCGGTCCGGCGATCCCGAACTGGCGACGCGCGACCCATGCGGCGTCGGCCGCGGCGCTCCATTGCGTGACGCCCATCATCAGCGGTGCACCTGGGAAGTGTCCGGGGACGAAGGGATGGTCCGCGGGGTAGGTGTAGGAGCACACCACCCGACCGGCCGCGGCGTCCTGGGACACGATGCGGTCGACGAAGCGCACCGAGCGATCCTTCCAGGCGAAGAGCCCGGCATCGACCGGGGTACCGGAGTCCGACGACAGAGGACGCACCGGGGCGGACATGATGTCGGCGAAGGTGGCGGCGCCGGACATCACCTCGGCTTCGAGGATCGTGCGGCCGCCGCACTCGGCGCGCGTGGCGTACTGCGAGAACCCGCTGCGCTGCCGGACGATGGTCGCGTGGCCGACGACCTCGTCGTCGAGTCCGGGCAGGAAGGCGTAGCTGATCTTGCTGATCATGCTGAAGACCGCGACCTGTCCCGCCTGGGACAGCTCCTCGTGCAGCAGGGGCACGCCGGTGAGCGCCATCAGCTCGGCGAGGAAAGGCTCTGACCAGCACGAGCGTCCGGCGCCATCGCGGCGGGCGAAGATCCCCCGACCGCGCGGGTCGGCGGTACCGACACGCGTGCGCGACACCGCGGACTTGCGGTCCGCGCTCATGGTGACGGAATCAGCGAGCAGATTCGCACCGCGGTGCGGCAGATAGGCTTCGAGCGCGCTCGGATCGAGGGTCAGGTCTGACATGGGTCGACACCATCCGACCGCATCGGCGGGGCACAAGGAGGACTGGGGCGAACGCTGCTCGGATGCGGGGATCGTTGGCATGCACATCGCGCCCAGCCTGCGACCGGGGGTCGTCCGCAACGATCGGTCAAACGACTAGCGCGCGTCGGCCCAGCCAGCCAACCACCGCGCCGTGCCGCGTTCCCGCAGCTTCCCGGCGCATAGTGCCGCCAGCACGCGCGGATACAGGTCGCGCTCGCAGGCCTGCACGCGCCCTTGAAGCCGGGCGGCATCGTCGCCCGGCTCCACCGCCACGGCGCGTTGCGCCAGGATCGGTCCGCCGTCGTAATCCGACGTCACGAGGTGCACGGTGCAGCCGCTGATCGGAGCGCTGGCGGCGATCACCGCTTCGTGGACCTTGGTGCCGTACATGCCCTTGCCACCGAAAGCGGGCAACAGGCTGGGATGGACATTCACCGTGCGACCCGCGAATTCGCCCGGCGGATCCCAGTGGCGCAACCACCCGCACATGGCGACCCACTCGGCGCGGTGCGCCCGCAGGGCGGCCGTCACATCGTCCGGGCTGTGCGCAACAACCGCTGGATGGCCGAACTCCGCGGCCAGGCCCAGTCCACCGACGCCTGGGCGCGACGCGACGACCACGGCGATCTCGGCATCGAGTGCGCCATCGCTGATCGCCCGCACGAGGTTCGCGTACGTCGTGCCGGCACCCGAGAGAAGGATTCCCACCCGCGCCATGCTCGGCAGGATACGCGCGGCTCCCCGACGGGTAGCCCCTGTCGCGCTGCGGCAGGAACAGCGGAGCGGACATGGCCATCTGGAGCAAGGGCGGCGACGAGACCAACCGGCTGGTCCACGAGTTCACCGTCGGCGACGACGCGCTCTACGATCGCGTGCTGGCGCCGTACGATATCCTGGGTTCGCTCGCGCACGCGCGCATGCTCGCCTCCGTCGGCCTGCTCACCGCGGCAGACGCCGCCGCGCTCGAGAGCGGCCTACGCGCGCTGCACACGGAGTTCCTCGCCGGACAATGGACCGTCGAAACCGCCGACGAGGACGTGCACAGCAAGGTCGAGGCGCTGCTGACCGAGCGCATCGGTGAACCGGCACGCCGCCTGCACACCGGACGCAGCCGCAACGATCAGGTCCTGACCGCCATCCGCCTGTGGCAGAAGCACGCCCTCTGCCAGCTGGCCCGCGACGCGTGCACCGCCGCGAGCGCGCTGGTCGAGCGGGCGAGAACCCACGAATTCCATCCCTTCCCGGGATACACCCACCTGCAGCGCGCGATGCCGTCGAGCCTCGGCCAGTTCTTCGGCGCCCACGCCCAGGCGCTGGTCGACGACCTCGTGCTGGTCGAGGCGGTCCATCGCCTCGCCGACTGCAATCCCCTCGGCTCGGGCGCGAGTTACGGCGTCGGGCTGCCGCTCGACCGCGCGATGACCGCGGACCTGCTCGGATTCGCCGAACCCGGCGGCATCGCCATGGCCGACGCCAACAGCCGCGGCAAGGTCGAGTCGGCGTGCCTGGACGCCGCCGGCGCGCTGGTCGGGGATCTCAGCCGCTTCGCCGCGGACATGGTGCTGTTCACCACCTCCGAGTGCGGTTTCTTCACCATCGGCGCCGGCTTCACCACCGGGTCGAGCATCATGCCGCAGAAGAAGAACCTCGACCTCTTCGAGCTGCTGCGCGGCCGCGCCTCGCGTTTCCTCGGCCTGCGCACGGCCCTGGCCGCCACCACCATCGGCCTGCCGTCGGGCTATTCGCGCGATCTGCAGGACACCAAGGCGCTGTGCATCGACGGGCTGCGCCTGGCCCGGCAATCCTTGGCGGTGGTCGCCGCAGCGGCACCGACGCTGCAGCCCGTGCGCGAGCGCATCCTCGCAGCATTGACGCCCGACATCTACGCCACCGACGAGGCCTATCGCCTGGTGCGCGAACAGGGCATGGCCTTCCGCGACGCGTACCGGCAGGTCGGCAACGATCTGTCGCAGCTTCAGGCTCCGGACCACGACCGCGTGGTGCGCAGCCGCACGCACCTCGGCTCGACCGGGAATCTCGGATTGGTCCAGCTGGGCGAGCGCATCGCGGCGGCCGACCGCGCGTGGTCGACGCGCGGCGATCGGCTCGAAGCGACCTGGCAGCGCCTCCTCGGCGCCTAACAGGCTGTTGAAAAACAACAGCCTGTTAGCGTTGAAGAAACCCCGGCGCGACCCGAGGTCGCTATTTTGCCGGGGTTTCTTCAACTTCGACTTTTTGTCTAGGGGGCAAAATGCCCCCTTCAACCCCCAGCAGGCAGTTTTTCAACAGCCTGCTAACGCTCAATCGTTTGGCAGCTGCTTGGGCAGGACGATCTCGAGGTGCCCGTGAAATCCGGTGATGCGGCTCGAAATCCCCAGCAAGCGCCCCTGATAGTCCACCACCGGACCGCCGGACTCGCCCTGCTCGGCAGCGATGCGGCACGAGATGACATCGGCGGTGGCCGTGCTCTGTCGATCGACGATGGACCCCGATGCGAAGCCGAAGCCGTACTTGAGCACCTTCGCCCCGATCGCCGCGCCGCGGTCGACGACGAAACAGGCGTGATCGCGCACGCCCTCGACGCGGATGAGGGCGACGTCGGTGTCCGCTTCGTCCGGGTCGCCCACTGACAGCGTCGTCCCGCGGCATTCCTGGAATGCCCCGTCGGTGAAGACGAAAAGCTTGAAACGCGGGAGATCGACGAGGTTGTGCGCTGCCGTCAGCACCAGGCCGCCAGTCGACACCAGGCAGCCGCGACCGGCGGTGATCGCGCGCGACGTCGCGTGTTCATCGACGGTGAACTCGGTGCCGCCGCCGGCGGTGAGCCGCACCGACGCGACGTTCTTGCTGGTGATGATCACGGTCTTCTGCACCAGCTGATCGTAGAGCGGATGGCTGGATCCGAGTTCGGGATCGATGGTGCGCGGCGCAGGGCCGCATCCGACCCACGGCCACAGCAACAGGCACAGGATGAGGTTCAGGAGACGCATCGGGAGCGGCCCGGCGAGCCGAGCCTGGCTCGATCCGCTCAGCTCGCGCGCGTGAACGGCAGCACCACCGCGGGCGGGAAGTTCAGCCAGACCTTGCGCGAGGGGCTGGGACGGAAGCCCGGCGGCTCGAAGCGGCGCCAGGCGCGCTCGGAATAGGTGAACTGCACGTACGGCTTGCCGGCGACCAGGGTCTGGGCGATGGCGTCGAAGACGTCGCGGCACAGATCCTTGGGCATCATCAGGAGGGGCAGGCCGCTGACCACCGCGCCGACGTTCTCGCGCTCGATGCCGAGCTCGTCCATGTACTGCGGCATCTTCGAGGCGCAGCCTTCGATGATGGTCGCTTTCGGCACCGCGGCTCGCAGGTTGCGCACGAACACGGGATTGAACTCGATGGCGATGACGCGGTTGTTGGGGAAGTGCTTGACCAGGGCCTTGGTGAAGGCTCCGGTGCCGGGACCGAGTTCCACGACCACGTCATTGGGAGCCAGTGGGCCGACGGTGCGGGCCATGATCTTGGCGAGGTGCGGGCCGCTCGGTGCGATGGCTCCGGTCTCCCGCCACTTGGCGGCCATCTGACCGAAAAAGCACAAGGCGTCGCGCATTGCTCAGTGATCCGTTTTCGAGCCCCGAAGTCAAGCCAGGCCTGCATCGGCTATCCTCGTCCCGGATCGCGAAGACGCGATGGAATACCGTCTAAAGGCTGTCACCGTTGCAACATGGCTGCAGAGCTCATGCCCATGCGCGCCGATGGCACACTACCGCCGCTCACCACGCTCGTGCGTTGGATGGGCGCGCTGCCTCGCACCGCCAGCGCTCGCCTGCGCTGCATGCCGGCAGGCAATTCCGTCCTCCCCGACCTGCTCGCGCTCGGCGGAATCGAGAACCTCGCCTCCCCCGGCCTGCCCGCGTGCACCTGGTCGGGCGCCGCCTCTGCCTGCGTCCGCCTCAATCCGTCGGCCGATGCGCGCGCGCCGGTCCACCATCGTGGCGCCTTCGCGTCGGCACCGCCGAGCGATGTGGTCGCCGAGCCGGAACCGGCCGACCGCGTCACAGATGCCTGGGAGATCCTCCGCGCTGTCCACGAGTCCTCGCCGACTCACCGTGACCCGGTTCCGTCGCCGGCAGGGCCGTGGATCTGGAACCCGTTTCCATTTCCCCGGCGCGCCCTCGCGACCATCGCTCTCGAGGCCCCCCAAGCGCGATCGGTCATCGATGCCTACGGTCGGCGCCATCCCCTGCAGGCGCTCGGCGGATCCACCGAGCGCCTGGTCGGCCTCGAATTGGGTGCGCTCGCGGGGTGCGGCCTGACCGCGAGCGATGAGCCCGCGGCCGGTGCGCACTGGGACGTCGGCCCCAGCGTCATCGACAACGGTCGCGTGCGCGCCGAGCTCGACGCGGATGGACGCGTGAGCCGCCTGTGCTGGGATGGACTGTTCGCCGATCTCGCCGCTCCCGCGGTACGCGCGAGCGTCGACGGCGTCGCGGTGGCCGGACCATGGGAGGTGCGCGTCCTCGAGAGCGGACCGGTGCGCGCCCGGGTGCGCACCGCGGCGATGACTGCAGGCGGCCGGATGAACATCGACTATGTGCTGCACGAGCACGACGACTGCCTGCGCGTCGAGGTCGCATACGACGGCGAGGGCCGGCTCGAGATCGGCCATGCCACCGAGCACCGCGCGAACACGCTCATGGTCGCCGATGAGCTGCGCATCGCGCCAGCTGCACGAGGAGAATCCTTGCGCGGTCTGCGCTGGCTGGCGCTGGGAGACGACGACGCGCGCGGACTCGCGATCGTGGGGGCAACGCCATTCACCGCGCGCGTCGATGATGGACTCATCACCGTGCTCGCGCGACGACAGCTGTCCTATGCGCTCGCGGCGAAGCACCGATCGCCGCGAACTCTCCCGCTCTCGCTGTTGGCGCAGTCGCTCGAGTCGCCGCACCGCGTGCGCACCGGGCAGACGCTCGGGTCCGCGCCCACGTCCGCCAGCGCTTTCCGCTTCGCGAACCTGCGCAGCCTGGTGCCGCTGTGGGCGCAGAAGCCGCGCGACTGGGATGGCGAGCTGCTGCTGAGCGAGCAGGCGCTGGCGCGGGGTCGCGCGCTGTTTTTGCCACCACCCGGCCAGGGCGGTCGGGTGGGGATCGCCGTGACGGTCGATGCGAGAGGGACCGTGGTGCGCACCCTGCCGATGACGCCGGAAGGCGATGGCTTCCATCTCGACTACGGACCCGGCGAGATCCTGATCCTGCGGTGGCGGCTGTCGGTCGGGGGAGCCGCAGCAGGCGGCGCCCCCGACATCGCGCCTCCGGCGCTGCCCCCTGGGAGACGGGGATGAGGGGCCGCTGCGCGGCCGGCAGCGGGGGTGCGACGGCGCTGGCGCGGCGAAGCGGGGCGCGATCATCCCGGCCTGGGGATGCTCCATGACGCGCGCGGTGCTGCTCGACATCGAAGGGACGACCACCTCCATCAGCTTCGTCTTCAACGTGCTGTTCCCGTATGCGGCAGCCAACATCCCGCGCTACCTGGCGACGCACACGGATGCCGAGACCGAAGCGGCGTGCGTGGTGGTGCTCGCCGATGCGACCCCAGAGGAACGCATCCTCGGCGGCCGCGACGCGGTGGTCGCGGTGGTGCGCCGGCAGATGGCTGGAGACGTCAAGGCCGGCGGATTGAAGCAGCTGCAAGGGCTGGTGTGGAAGCACGGCTACGAGAGCGGAGCGATCCGAGGTCAGGTCTATGCGGACGTGCCCGAGATGCTGCGCGCCTGGAAGGCCGCAGGCCGCGAGGCGGCGATCTACAGCTCGGGCAGCCGGCTCGCGCAGGAGTTGCTGTTCCGTCACAGCGAGGGCGGCGACCTGACGCCCTTGCTCGCTGGCTACTACGACACCACGTCGGGTCCCAAACGCGAAGCCTCCAGCTATCGGACCATCGCCGACGCGTGGAAGAAGCGCGTGGACGAGATCGTCTTCTGCACCGACCAGCCCGGCGAAGCCGAAGCTGCACGCGGCGCCGGCATGCCGGTGATCATCCTCATGCGGCCCGGCAACGCGCCGCTGCCCGCGAACCTGCCGTTCGAGATCCACGCCGATTTGAGGAAGGTGTAGGAAACGTGCTCCGTCCTGAGTCCTCCGTCCTCCGTCATCCGGAACATCATTGTCTGCTGTCTCTGCTGTCGACAGAGCACGTAGGACCCAGGACGGAGCACATTTCCTGATGCACCTCGCGCTCTATCAGCCGCAGATTCCCGGCAACACCGGTAACATCGGTCGCCTGTGCGTGGGCATGCGCGCGTCGCTCCAGATCATCGGGCCGTGCGCGTTCGACTTCAGCGAGAAGTCGCTCAAGCGCGCGGGGCTGGACTACTGGCCGAACCTGGATTGGGCCCTGCATCCCACCCCCGAGGACTTCCTCGCCTGGCTGGGCAATCGCCAGCCGTGGCTGATCACCAAGCACGGACTGACCTGCTTCGATCAACCCGAGTACCGCGAGGAGGACGTGATCATCCTCGGCAACGAAGTGCGCGGGCTGCCGTCCGCCTGGCACGACCGCTGGTCCAAGCGCACCGTCCACATCCCGATCCTGGGCCCCATCCGCGCCTTCAATCTCGCCAACGCCGCGGCGATGGTGCTGTCGCAGGCGCGCATCGCCACGGGATCGTTCGCAGGGTACCGCCCCCCTTCCACAGCGCCCACAGCGCTCGGCGACGAACCTGCGGGGACCTGATCGGCGGGCTGGCAACCTCCGCTGAATCGCGCTCACCAGCTCTGGCTTCGCCAGCCCGGTCTCAGTCCTTCGGCGGGGGATCCCTGCGTTCGCGTTTTCGATCTGAACGGTGCGATTTCTCGTCGAGCCGGCGCTGGATCGAGCCACGCGTCGGCCGCGACCGCTTGCGCGCTTTCGGCACCGCCTGCGCCTCGCGCGCCAGTTCGCACAGCCGCTCGAACACCAGCTCTCGGTTGGTGCGCGCGCTGCGCGTCTCGTCGCACGACAAGACGATGACGCCGTCGGTGGTCAACCGCGATCCGGCGAGATCACGCAGACGCTGACGCGCCGCCCACGACAGCCCGGTGATGTCGGCTTCGGCGACGCGCAGTTCGGCCTTCGACGAGGTGTTGTTGACGTTCTGCCCGCCCGGCCCGCCCGCGCGCGACTGGCTGAACTCCAACCGTTCGTTCGGCACCAGCACGCCCGGCGCCAACCTCGTCATCCCCGGCGGCGCATCCATGCCCCTACGATGCCGACTCTCTGGAACACGCCAGCAGCGAAGAAACCGCCAAGACCCACAGGCGCCAAGGGAACTGCCTGCCCAACTGCACCAGGTCGTCCTTGGCGCCTTGGCGGCTCCTCAATTTCAAACCGCAGGTTCGGAGGCCTGGTCGCGCATCAGCGCAGCCACCCGCTCGCGCGTGGGATGGTCGATCACGCCGCGCTCGGTGACGATCGCGGTGATCAATGCTGCCGGGGTCACATCGAATGCGGGATTGGACACCGGCACGTCGATCGGCGACATCTGCACCCCGTGCGGCCGGCGCACCTCGTCAGCGTGGCGCTCCTCGATGTGGATGAGCGAACCGTCGGCGAGGGACAGGTCGAAGGTGCTGTACGGCGCGGCCACGTAGAACGGGATGCCGTGGTGCTTGGCGAGCACGGCGAGCGAGTACGTGCCGATCTTGTTGGCGGTGTCGCCGTTGGCGCAGATGCGATCGGCGCCGACGATCACCGCCTGGATCTTACCGCGCGCCATCAGGCTGGCGGCGGCGCTGTCGCAGCAGAGCGTCACCGGGACCTTGGCGTGCTGCAGTTCGAGCGCGGTCAGGCGCGCACCCTGCAGCAGCGGTCGCGTCTCGCCCGAGAACACCTGGATCTTCCTGCCGCGATTGTGCGCCTCGACCAGGCACCCCAGCGCGGTTCCGACGCCACCGGTGGCGAGCGCGCCGGTATTGCAGTGGGTGTACACGCCGCCGCCCTGAGGCATCAGCGGTGCGCCGTTCTCGGCGATGCGCCGGCACAGCTCCAGGTCCTCGCGGTGGATCCGCTTGGCTTCCATCAGCAGGCGCGCGCACATCTCGAGCGGGGTGAGATGGCTGGAATGGCGATCGAAGCAATCGCGCATGCGCTCGAGCGCCCAGCGCAGGTTCACCGCCGTCGGCCGGCTCGACACCAGTCGTTCATGCGCGTGCGCGTAGGCCGTATCGAGCGCTGACGCGGTCGTCGCCTTGGCCGCCTTCGCCAACGGCACGAGGTGGAGAACGATGCCGAACGCGCCCGCGATGCCGATCGCCGGCGCTCCCCGCACCGCCAGGTCGCAGATCGCCGTGCGCAACACCTCGATGTCGCGGACCTGCAGGTAGACCACGTCCTTGGGCAGACGGGTCTGGTCGAGCAGCACCAGGTGCCCGTCGTCCAGACCGCCTTCCCAGCGCACGCCATAGAGGGTCGCGGGCAGACTGGCAGAATCGGGCTTGGTCATGATGGCTCCTGAGACAGGCGTCCTACGTGCTCGGTCCTAAGTCCTCCGTCTCCACTGACAACGTCCTCCGTGAAGACAGAGGACCGAGGACGGAGCACGGAGCACGTTGTCATCCCACCCGCGCTTTGACGTGCTCGGCGAACTGCTGGAACAGGTACAGCGGATCCGCGGGGCCGGGGCCGGCTTCCGGGTGGTACTGCACGCTGAACTGCTTCTTCGATTCGTGCTCGATGCCGGCGCAGGTCTGGTCGTTGAGATTGACGTGGCTGACGCGCACGCCCGCGGGCAGGCTCTTGGGATCGACGGCGAAGCCGTGGTTGTGCGAGGCGATCTCGACCGCGCCGTCCTTCAGACGCTTGATCGGATGGTTCGCGCCGCGGTGGCCGAACTTCAGCTTGTAGGTGCGCGCGCCGTAGGCCAAGGACAGGATCTGGTGGCCCAGGCAGATGCCGAACAGCGGCACGTCGCCGGCGATCAGCGTCTTCACCGTCGCGATCCCGGCGGTGACGGCCGCCGGGTCGCCCGGACCATTGGAGAGGAAGATGCCGTCGGGGGCGAGCTTGGCGATCGCCTCGGCGGGGTGCGTCGCGGGCACCACGGTGACGCGGAAGCCCGAAGCCGAGAGCAGGCGCAGGATGTTGCGCTTGATGCCGAAATCGATGGCCACGATGTGCGGCTGACGCTTGAAGGCGATGAGCGGGACCTCGGATCCGAACGAGGCCCTGGTCGAGGCTTCGGTCCACTCGTAGGGCTTGGTGGTGCCCACGCCGCTCGCGAGATCGAGGCCCGCCATCGAGGGCAGCGTGCACGCCTGCTCGACCAGTTCGGCGTCGCTGCGGTCCTCGCTCGAGATCACCGCGTTCATCGCTCCGGACACCCGCAGCTTGCGCGTGATGGCCCGGGTATCGACGTCGTCGATGGCGATGACCTGCGAGCGGCGCAGGAAATCCGCGAGCGACTCGCGCGATCGGAAGTTCGAGGGCGCGTCGCAGCACTGACGCATGACGAACCCGGCGACCTGCGCGCGATCGCTCTCCATGTCCTCGGGATTGATCCCGTAGTTCCCGATCTCGGGATAGGTCATGGTCACGATCTGGCCACGGTAGCTGGGATCGGTGAGCACTTCCTGGTAGCCGGTCATGCCGGTGTTGAACACCGCCTCGCCGCCGACGGTGCCCACGGCGCCGACCGAACGACCGCGCAGCACGGTGCCGTCGGCGAAGGCGATGCGGGCGGTGGCGGCGGCGGTCATGAGGACTCCCCGGGGGTTCCGGGCCAGTGTAGGAGGGGTCGCGGGGCGGCAAGCCCATCGGGACGCGCGAGGATCCGCGCCGAACGTTACGGAGACACAGCGGACCCGTGTCGGGAAAAACCACGGCTGCAACCCGGCCGGTGGGCGGCAGGATGGCGCCATGCCTACCAGACGCCTTGCTCCGCCGAGCCGACTCGCCGCGATCCTCGCCGCGATCGTCTGCACTCCCGCGGCGTCCTTCGCGGTCGCGGTTGCCGATGGCGATGGCGAGGGCTACGAGCACTCGCTCTCACGCCTGGGTGCCTGGGGCCGCCCCGTTCCCCTCGAGGTCCAAGCCCAGGTCGGACTCGTTCCGGGTCAGGGCCTGCTGATCGGCCACGTGCGCCCGGGCAGCCCGGCCGCGGACATGGGACTCAAGCCCGGTGACGTCCTCGTGCAGCTCAACGGCACGCCGATCGCCAGTCGGCTCGATCTGCGCACCGAGGTCCTCTCGCACCATCCCGGGGATCCCGCGATCGTGACGCTCGCGCGTCCGGGCGGGGGGACGGACACCCTCACCGGCGAGTTCGGCACGCGCGTGACCAAGCGACCGCTGCGTCCGCTCACCGATGCCTGGGAACAGCGGGTGAAGGACGAGCAGATCCAACGCCTGATCGACGAGGCTGCACGGCAGCAGGCGCTCGCCGCTCAGCTCGCCGAGCTACGCGAGGAGCTGGGCATCGGCGATGCGGAAACCGTCCGACGCATGGGCGATGGCGCTGCGGGTGTGGACGACCTCGCCGTGGCTGCGCGCGCGGCTCTGGATGCCGCGTCAGCCGAGGCGGCGCGCACTCTGACCGGTCCCTGGACCGTCGCCCACCGCTGGGAATACACGGCCGCTGACGAGATGGCTTCCGTCATCAGCGACGGTCCACCGTCGGCATCCGGATCCGTGGACGCACCGACTTCCGAATCCGCAGCGGCACCCGCGTGGCGCCTGACGATCACGGTGCCGGCCGCACCGTGATGCTGCGTGCATCGCTGCTGATGCTGTTCGCCGCAGCGCTCGTCGCGCAGAACGCAACCGATCCGGCACCGACGCCCGCGCCAGCCACCCCAGGGGTCCCTGCCGTTCCCGCGATCACGCGTCCGTTCCTGGGGGTGACCCTCGATGCCGAGGGGGCGTCGTTCGATCCCGCCGCCGGATTGCCGGTCGCGAGCGTGATCCCCGGCAGCACGGCTGCACTGATGGGAGTGAAAGTCGGAGACCACCTGTGCCAGGCCAACGGAACGCCACTCGCTGCGCCCGCTGATCTGGGCACAGCGCTGGAAGCGATCCCTGCCGGCGCCGCTCTGCGCCTGTCGGTGCGCCGCGGCGATGAGCTGCTGGTGCTCGACGGCACCGCCAGCCTGATGCCCCAGCCGAGCGAACTCGCGCGGCGGCGGGTCGAGTTGCGTGCCCAGGTCGACGCGGTGCGCGCGGCCGCCGATCGCAGCGACCCCGAGGTGCTCGATGCGCTGTTGAAGCGGCTCCGGCGGGTCGAGGACGGCCTTCCCGCTGCCGCCGAAGCCTTCAAACGCACGTACCCTGACGGCGAGGTGGACATCTCCATCCGCATCGACATCCGCAGCGACCCGACCGCGCCGGCTGCGACGCCGCTGGGCCCCGCAGCTGATCCGTCGAGCGAGGACCCGTCGCCGACGCCCTGAGCGTCGGTACCGGGTGGCGCTCGCCTGGGCGAGGCGCGGGGCTAGCATCCCGACGAGGTCCCCCATGTCGGTCTCCGATGACAACCGCGATTCCGGCGTCCAGTCATCGATCGGCGCCGAGACGCGCAAGGTCACGACGCTGCGCCTGCAGGAGATGAAAGCGGCCGGCGAGCGCATCTCGGCGCTCACCGCCTACGACTTCCTCACCGCGCGGCTGCTCGATCAGGCCGGGGTCGACATGATCCTGGTCGGTGATTCGGCGAGCATGGTCTTCGCCGGAAACGACACGACGCTGCCGATGAAGATGGACGAGATGCTCTACCACGTGCGCGTGGTCACCAAGGCGGTGAAGCGTGCGCTCGTAGTCGCGGACATGCCCTTCATGTCCTACCACAAGGGCGAGGACGAGGCGCTCGGCAACGCCGGCCGCCTGCTGCAGGATGGCATGGCCGAAGCGGTAAAGCTCGAAGGCGGCAAGAGCATCTGCCACATCGTCGAACGCCTGGTCGAAGCGGGCATCCCGGTGATGGGACACGTCGGCCTTCAGCCGCAATCGATCCACACCTACGGCACCTACAAGACGCGCGGCACCGAGGAGCCCGAGGCCAAGGTCATCATCGAAGCGGCGCTCGCGCTCGAGAAGGCCGGCGCCTTCGCGGTGATCGTCGAGAAGGTGCCCGCGGCGCTCGCCAAGCGCATTTCATCCGCGCTGAAGATCCCGACCATCGGCATCGGCGCCGGACAGCACTGCGACGGCCAGATCCTGGTGACGCCGGACATGCTCGGCATGAACACCCAGTTCCATCCACGCTTCGTCCGCCGCTACGCCAAGCTGTCCGAGGACATGAAGAAGGCCTTCAAGCGTTACCG
>JACCZE010000385.1 GCA_013696105.1 Planctomycetota bacterium
CAGCTGCGATAGGCCCTGGGCATCGCGGTGCGGCAAGCGGACTTCAGGAGCTGCCGACAGTTGGCATTTCGCGATGCGCGCCCCGGACGCCGCCATCCGATCCGCGGCGGCGCGTTGGTCTTCGAAAGCCAGGCTGATGTGGCAGGTGTCGAAGCAGACGCCGAGATGGCGGGCGATCGCAGCACGACCATCGCGCTCGGAGCCCAGCGCGGCCGTCGCGGCCGCCACGCCGTGCTCGGCGAGGGGGCCGGTCCAGAATGCCGCCACATCCCAGCTGGTTTCGAGCAGGCACCAGGGTTCGGGTTCGAGGCACAGGATCGCGGTACGGCCGCGATCACGGTGGACCGTGGCGGCGGCCGCCGCCCAGCGACCGAGCGCCGCGGCGATGGCGCGCGCGTCGTTGCGCGCCGCTCCGAACGGTCGGTAGCTGCCGGGGACAGTACTGATCGTGACCTCGGGCTCGTCGCTCAATGCCAAGGCCGCGTCGAGCAAGGCCATCGTGGCGGTCTCGCGCTCGGGATCGGTCCAGTCAGGCAGATAGGCCTGCTCCTTCACCCGCGGCTGTTGGAAAGGCCGCAGCGGGAATCCGTTGAGCGTGTGCGCGCTCAGGCCCCCGCGGTCCAGCGCGCGGCGGAGATCGGTCAGCCCGGTACCGTCCAGCGCAGCCATGCCGAGTCTCAGATCCACTCCCATGCGCGACCAGCCCAGGCGCTCGCGGACGGCGGAGGCGAATGGGACGACCCGTTCGATGATCTCCGCGACGGTTTCGGCGGCATGCAGGTTCGAACTGTATCCCAGGGGAAGCATGGCAGGAGTGTGCTTTTGCGATCGCGCACGCCAGGGCGCCCGCGGGGACGGGGCCCTCCTGCGTGACTCCCGCGCCACCGGGTGTTCCAGGCCTGCCTTGCCTGTCTCGGCGGCCCGGCTCATCATGGTCGCATGGAAGGGGCCCATCCGACCACCGAGCGCCCGGCCAGCCACGACGAATTCGCGGCCTTCCTGGAACGCTACCACATCGATCTCGCCCTTCAGAAGCGACATTTCATGCGCCTCGCGGTCGGCCTCACCGCCTCGCTGGCGGTGGTCGCGTACAACGCATTCCATCGCCACGCCGACCAGGGGCTGAACGAGCGGACGAACGCCATCGAGTGGACGATCCTCGTCCACCTCATCCTCTGCCTGCTGGTGATCCTGGTCTATGGCTGGCGCCTGCGCGCCCAGCTGCGAGGGCATGCCGAAACCATGCGCGAGCAGGTACTGCGCGTCGTCGATTTCGTGCACCGGTGGGGAAACCTGCTGCTGTTCCTCGCAGCCACCGGACATGGCGTGCTGGTGTTCGGGACGATGCTCGGTCTGGATGTGTTCTCGCGCGATGGTCGGGTGCTGCTGATCACTCTCGCGCCCACGCTGCTGGTGATCATCCATGGAATCACCCAGATTCCGACGCGGGATCGCCTGGTGTCGATCCATGACCGGGTCGTGAGCTGATCCCTATTTTTTCGGCTGGTTCTCTGAGGTTTCTCGCGCCTTGGCTTCGACCGCTTTGGCTTCGAGCGCTTTGATCTGGAGTTCGCGATCGGCCAGGTTCGTGATCGCTTGCGCGATCTCGGCACGCGCGGCTTTCAGGTCCTCGGCGGTCTGCTCCAGATCCTTCATCAGTCGATCGGTGTCCTGCTTCCAACGCTCCTGCCACTGCTTGGTGCTCTTGCGCGCTTCCGACAGCGTGGCGCCCAGGCGCTGCATCTCGTCGCGCTGCTGCTGAGCGACCTGCAGATCCGAGCGTGCGGCCTCGAGAGCGGCATGCTCGCGCCAGCTCATCAAGGCGATGAACAGCGTGGCGATCACCGCCGCGGGAGCCAATGCCACCAGTAAGATCTGCCATCTGCCCATGCGCGGCAAAGCATCCACACCGAGCAGCGGAGGCAACGTCGTTCCCTCCGGCGACGCACGCGACCGCGGTCCTTGCAGGACCGCGGTCGCCGTCGTTCGGTTACTTTCCGCCCAGCGCGGTCTGCAGTTTGACGATCCCCACCGCGACGGAGCGGCGGAACGCCTCCATCGCCTCCGGCCGTATCGGATTGTCGGCCTTGCCTTCGCCCGATCGGGCGTCGGTCATGCGATTGCCGAAGGTCAGCAGCTTGAAGGTCTTCTCGATGGTGGCATCGAGCTCCTTCGCCTCGTTGGCGCCCTTGCCTGCCGCCTTGGCGCGCTTGATCAGCTGAAAGGCCGTCTGCAGATAGCGGTGGTCGTCGCATCCGGAGCGGACCTGCTCCCACACCGGGGTAGTGCGCAGGCCGTGGGTCGAGGGATAGACCACGCCGTAGTTCGCCTCGTTGTGCGACGCCAGGTAGTACGTGCCGTAGGTGCCGCCGGTGGGATAGATCCACTGGAAGAATCCGCTCACCCCGTGCTTCTGGCGGGCGAACTGCATGTAGGTTCCGAAGGTGAAGCGGTTCATGCCGGTGTTGTACAGCCACAGACGGCGCCTGTTCTTCGCGGTGATCTCTGCTTCGCGTGTGCTATGGATGCCGGCGCCCCAGGTGTCGATCGCCTCGAGCATCTTCACCTGCTTGGCATCCTCCTCCGGAGTCAACTTCTGGTAGAAGGCGCTGTCGAAAGCCACGAAATGGAAGTCGGGGGCGGCATCCTGGAGGATCTTGTGCAGCTCAGCCAGCTTGGCCGGATCGCTGTTGGGATGGACGATGTATTCGTCATCGGTGCAGAAGGTGATCGGTAGCCAGTTGTTCTGCTTGGAGTGTTCGCGTACCGCATCGAAGTACGCCTTCGCGACCTGGGCATAGCTCGTCGCTCCGAAGCGTTTGGCTTCGGCATCAATGTCCAGTTGGTTGATGCGGATCTGCATGCCGGTGCTCACTCCGTACGCGACGATCTCCTGGGTAAAGCCGGCCTCGCGAGCGAGCTTCATGAAACGGTCCATGGCTTTGAAGTCGATCTCGGCCTTGCCGTCGACGAGGCGCTGCATGGGTACGTTGATGAGCGGATCGAGGCTGGTCTGACCATGCGCCCTGGCATCGATGAGGATCTCCTTCCACGCTGCCCAGTAGGCTTCACCGGTGCTATCGTACCCGAGGTAATCCTGCGACGGGCCCACCATGAACATGCCCATGGGGAAATCGGCCTCGGCCAAGGCGATCGGATAGACCGTGAGCGCGACCGGGATCGAGTCCGTCTTGCCATTGGACCACGCCAGCTGCAGGGCGCCCGCGTACGAGCCCGCCGCTGCGGCGGCAGGGACCTGGAGGATGAGCCAGAATGACCGCGTGACGCCCGGCTTGATGGCGATGCCGGTCGCAGGCACTTTGTCGAGGTACTTCGGCTGCGGAATGTAGACCGCGGTATAGTTGAGGGCCTTGTAGCGAGCGACCTCGACCGACACCGCCGATGCGGGAATGACCGAGCCACCCGGGCCCGTGAGATCGCTCATCGTCAGCTTCAGCGTACCGCAATCCGCGAGCGGATAGAGGCCCAGGCAGACGTTCTCGTATTCACCCGGCGTGGCGGCGATATCGAGCTTCCGCGTCGCTGCTTCTGCGCTGGTCGGTTGGGAATTGACGTCGATCCGGCGCTCCGGGTAATGCGCGAAAGCGAGGTAGCCGCGCGCCTGGTCCTCTGCCGAGGGCTTCGCCGCATCCGTGTTGTCCGGTTCCGGCAGCTTCTCCACGTGCATGGCCTGGTACTGCTCCTTGCGCGCCTCGGAGAGGTTCGCCAGCCAACGTTCAGCCTCGCTCTGCTGGCTCTTCGGCCACACGGCCAGGCCATTGACCATCGCCGACCACGTCGCCTCATGCCCGTCGAATGCCAGCTTGAGCTGGCCATCCGTCACCTCGGCGTCGAACAGCGCCGGCTTGAACAGCACGTCGATGTACTTGGTCCACAGATCGTCTCCGGGCAGGTCCTCGCTGTCCTGGAACATGAATTCGTGCTTCTTGAAGCTCTCGAGGTCGAAGGACTCGTCGACCACCTGCTTGCCATTGGCGGTGACGGTGCGGTGCTTGAACGTGCGGCCCCAGCCATTGCCCGGAGGTCCCATCATCAGCCAGATCCCATAGGTGCCGTTGGGAAGATCGATCGCGAAGGTGCCCTTGGTCGGCATGACGAAGTCGCGGCAGAGATCATCCGGCGGACGGTGCCGGCCGAGCATCTCGTTCATGTCGAAGTCGCGGCCGAACTGCGCTCCTGTGAGCCAGCCGAAGCCAGTGGACGTGTCGTACGCGTTTTTCGAGGTGGCTTTGGTGAATCCGGGCATCACCGCCGAATTGACCGGACCGAAGTCGAAGCGCTTGAGTCCCTCGACCGCGACCTCCTCGACGCCCTTCACCAGGCGGATGTTGTCGATCAGGATCGTCTGGTGGTCGACCGAGCAGTTGAACGAGACGACCTTGGCGGCATCGATGTTCCCGCCGCGGCCATCAGGTAGGGACATCGCCCCGGTGGAGATGCGCAGCGAGTTGAAGCCGGGCTTGAGGATGCGGTCCCAGTTGTGGCGATTCCAGTAATCCGCCTTCGGATCGCCTGCCCGGATCCAGCCTCCCACCTTCACCGGTTTCTGTCCGGGATTGAAGATGTCGATGTGCAGGCTGTCATACCGGCTCCAATCGCCATCGAAGCCGGTGAACTGGACGTTGCCGGCATCGCTGTGGCTTTCCAGCTTCAGGGCCTTCGCGCCATGCGACGGGTGCTCCGCGGCCGGCGTCATCTGTGATTTCTCCTTTGTGTCGGAGGGATAATCCTCGAGCACGATCGAGCCCGGGTCCTGGCCCTCGAAGGAATACAGGATCTTCGACTCGAAGCTGCCGGCGCCCTTGATCAGCTTCGCGTTGTCCAGGTACACGGTCGCGGGCTTGGCCGCATCCTCGCTCTTGAATTGCAGCGCGAAGAAATCGATGGTCTTGAGATCGAGATTCCCCTGGCCGTTTTGGCGGGTGAACGCGCCGAGCGAGAAGGTGAGCCGGCGTTTGCCGGGCGCGAGCTTGTATTCGAAATTGAAGCGTTTCCACCAGTCGCCGCCGTCCTTGTCCTTCACCCACCCGACCGCGGCCGCCGGTCCGCCGTCGACGAAGACGTCCATCACCAGCTGGTCGTACTGGTCCCACTTGCCGACCTGGTTGGAGCCGGCCCAGAACCCGATGTTCATGTCGAATGGCTTGTCGAGCGTGACCTTGCCGGCATGCGCGCCCTGGGTCGCGTGCTCGGGCACATACAGCATCTTGTCGGCGTTCTCGAAGGCCTGCTTCGGACTCTCGAAATCGAAGAGCAGCGCCTCGTTTTCGGCCGCCGATGCGGCGGACGAGAGCATCAGGCTCAGCAGCGCGCCGGATGCGCACGCCAGGATCTTGGTGGTGGTCATGAGGTTTCCTTGGAGGGGTCTCGGGTCGACAGAGGTTGGGATCGGGGAATGCCGCAGGATCCCCGCGGCATCCATTCGGTAAGGGCGAGCGAGCGTTTGTGCACATCGGCAGGGTCCAGCGCGCGCGCGCGCAGCGCGC
>JACCZE010000400.1 GCA_013696105.1 Planctomycetota bacterium
TCCCTGAGCTCGCCCGCGAACAGCTTGGCGAACACGTTCGAATGGAAGTTCCCCAACTCCTTGTCCACGAATCCGATGCGCTTGCCGATCGAGGGTGCGGTCATGGCACGCCTCTATAGAGGCGCTGTGGTGCGCGCAAGGCCGGCGGCGTGGGGACATGACCAGCTGTGGCCACGTAAGCGCCTGATATACAAGGATAAACAGCTAAGCACCGTTTGCCTGGATGGCGGAGCGCGCACCTCCCGGGCCACCTCGTCCGCAGCCGGCAGCATGACGATATCCCCGGCCCCTCAGCGCGCGACCAGCGCCCCCTCGCGCTCGCACGGCTGGACCGTCCCCCAGCGCGCGAGGAATGCCGGATAGTCGATCACCTGGCCGCTGGTGACCGATGCGAAGATCGCCTTCTCGACCTGCAGGATGTGGCGGGCGTGCTCGACCGTCATCGGCGGCTCGGCACCGGAACGGATCGAGTCGCACAGTGCGACGAGTTCATCGTAGTGGCCCATGTACCCGTGCGGTCCCCGCACGTCCTTGAAGTGCGCTTCGGGGCGGGTCGGACTGAAATCGGGACCAGAGAAGACCGTCGAGAAATCCGGCGCGGCGAGGCTGGTCGACAGGTGGCATTCCTTGAATCGCTTGGCGAGGAACACCGAGCGGTCCTTGCCGAAGAGCTGGAAGGAGTATTTGCCCATGAGCGCGTTGTAGGCGGTGCCGTGCTGCATGTAGCACGCCTGCGAGCCATCGGCGAATTTCAGGTTGGCGATGAAGCTGTCGGCCGGCAGATGCTGGTCGAGACCGTAATACGCGCCGCCGGTCGCGTAGATGGTGGCGATCGGCGCTTGGTGGAAGCAGTGGACGATGAGATCGAGGTTGTGGCAGGCCTGGCCGGAGACCGTGTCAGTGCACTGGCCGAAGGTCATCCACGGCTTGGGCAGGAGTTCCGTCGCCTTCCTGACCATCGGCGCCAGACGATTGCAGAGCCCGATCAGGTAGGTCACGCCTGCGGCCCGGACCGCGCGTTCCAGCTCGAGCGCTTCCTCGATGGTGACGGCGATCGGCTTCTCCATGAAGATGTGCTTGCCCGCGCGCGCGGCCGCAATGCCGAGCGCGGGATGGTGACGCTCGCCGGTCTGGATCAGCACGCCGTCGAGCTCGGGATCGTCGAACAGACGCTGGGCAGAGCCGGTCGCGTACGAACCTCCGTACAACTTCAGGAACTCCTGGGCGCGCTGCGGATCCGCGTCGGCGTAGGCGATGACTTCCAATCCCGGGACGTGTCTGGCATTCAGCACATGCAGTGCGCCCATGCCGCCGCAGCCGATGCAGCCGAACTTCAAGATCTTCATCGTAGGTCCTTTCCAGGATCGTGGATTTTGGCAGGGATCACGGCGTACAGATCTGATCCGCGCGCAGGTCGGTGACGAAGGCGTGCGCGGGTGCGTGCGTGATCATCAACTCGGGTTTCGCCGACAGCGCCGCCGCCTGCGGGGTGACGCCACAGGCCCAGAACACCGGCATCACTCCCTCGGGAATCCGCGACACCGGTGGGCCGACGATCGGGTGGACAAGATCGGCGCCGATCGCCGCGGGGTCGCCCATGTGCACCGGTGCGCCGTGGTTGTAGGGGAAGCGTCCCGTGAGCTGGCAGGCGATCACCGCCTGCGCCGGCGTCATCCAGCGCATGGTCACGACCATGCCGCCGCAGTATTTCCCCGACGGATGCGTGGGGATGGTGGTGTTCAGCACCCACACCTCGGTCGACTTCGGGACGCCCGCCCGTTCGAGCGCATCATCGAAGGACAGGCTCGAGCCGATGAGGAAGGCGACGCTGTCGCTGCGCCAGTGCTCGCGGATGTCGGTGACGTCGGCCTCGCGGACCCCCTTGCGGTAGATCGCATACCGCGGCAGATCGGTGCGCAGATCCGCTCCGGGGGCGGACGCGCGCGGCTCGGGGTCGCCGGCGTCGGTGATGTCGATCACCGGGCAGGGCTTGGGATTGCGCTGACAATAGACCAGGAAGTCGTAGGCCTCTGCCCGCGGCAGCACCACCAGGTTGCACTGGACGAAGCCGGGCACGCGGAATTGCGTTGGTCCGGTCCAACGGCCGGCCCGCATTTCGAGGCGGGCAGCCACGGACGGTGACTGTTGAACCGGTGCTGGATCCATGCCGCCTCCTGCCTGGGCGATCGTGCCTGCCGGGGTGCCTCCCGCCAATGTCCCGAATGCATTGCCGAGCCTCGGGGATTTGTCTATTATTCAGGCCTGATGCCGGCGGATCGCTCTTCATCGCGGCTGCTGGCGACATTCCGCAGTCCCGGGATCGTCTCGTGCGAGGACCTCTCGTGGGGTCCTTCCCGGACCATCGAGCCGCACACGCACGACTTCTATCAGCTCGACTACTTCTATGGCGGCTACGGGACCGTGTCAGCGGCGAAGACGCGCTATTCCGTGACCCCCGGGGATGTCTTCATCGCCAATCCCGCTGACATCCATGAATTCAGGGCCGCGGCTGCGCTTCCGTTGCAGGGCCTGTCCTTCAAGTTCTGCCTGCACGGCGCGAAGCCGCTGCCGCGCTTCTCGAATTATATCGGCAACCTCGCCGTGCTGCCGAAGGATTCAAAACGGGACCTCGAGGACCTGCTCCGCCGCGCGTGCGCCGAGGACAATTCCTCTCGCTACGGACATCGCGAAATCGCCGGCGCGCTGCTCGGGGCGTTCCTGCTGCTGATGGTGCGCGCCTTCCAGGATCATCGACGCGATGCGGTGAGCGATGGCGGTGGCCGCGCCATCGATGCGATCCGGGGGTATATCCGTGCCTGCTATCACCTGCCGCTGACGCTGGCCGACCTCGGACGGGTGGCCGGCCTCAATCCCCGCTACCTCTGCCAGAAATTCTCGCGGCAGATCGGCCGCTCACCCATCGCGGTCCTGACCGAGGAGCGCATGCAGGTCGCCAAACGCCTGCTGCGTTCGACCCAGCTTCCGATCGCGCGCATCGGCGAGGACGTCGGATATCCGGACATCTACCATTTCTCGAAACGCTTCAAGGCGGTGGTGGGTTCGTCGCCGAAGGCATATCGAACCGCGACCCGCGGTAAGAGTTGAGAGCAGGGAGAGGTATCAGCTATCGCTATCAGCTGTCAGCTGTCAGCTGTCAGCGGCGGATGGTTGCTGGCACATGGTGGATCGTGCGGATCTCCGCCGAATGCGGATCGTCGCGGCAACCGCCATTCGCCAGTCGCCATTCGCCATCCGCCATCCGCCCAAATGCCATCCGCCGTCATACCCTAGGTCTGGGCGATGTTCACCAAGGCATCGAGCCGCAGGGTCTCCAGGATCCCACGCACGCGCTGGTTTGCGCCGACCACGGTGACCCGCATCGCAGGCAACGTCCGGGCGAGGTTCATGATCCAGGAGCAGGTCGGGGAATTCATGACTTTGAGCTGGGACAGGTCGAGCAGCACCTCGCCTGGATAGCCCGCCGCCCACTCATAGCTCTCTTTCCCGATGAGGGCCGAGTCGGCCAGCGCCTCGGGACGTACAGTCACGCGCAGCTGCGCGGACGACAGCACCTGCACATCGAATGGCATGCGCATCGCAGGGTCGAGCTGCCACGGACGATCGGGTTTGGCGGGGTCGCTCATGAGGAGAAGACAGTACGTATGCGCGCAGGGCCTGATCGCCAGGGAAATCGCAGGCTCGGATGACGCATGCTGGTTGGCCGGGTCGCAGCGAGCGTCGAGGAGGCCCCTGGCGGACGTGCTCCGCCCGCGCACGCGTGGATGAGCGGCTGGTCAGCGATGGGGTAGATAGGATTCGAGCAGTCGGGCGACTTCGACATAGCCGGAGAAGTCCGCGGGCTTTCCGATGTAGCCGTCGGCGTTCAGGGCTTCCGCCCTGACGACGTCGCTGCGCGACTCGGAAGAACTGAACATGATCACCGGGATGCGCGCCAGCCGGGTATCCTCCTTCACGAATCGCAGCACGTCGTAGCCGGAAGGTCCGGGCAGGTTGATGTCGAGGAGGATGAGATCGGGGACCTGCGTCGGATCCTCGGCGATCTTCGCGAGGTAGTCCAGCGCCTCGCGCGCGCTGGTCTCACCGTGAAGCTCCGCGTCGATTCCCGCCTCCTTGAAACCCTCGCGCGTCAGCATCGCTTCGGCGGGGGCATCATCGACGATCAAGACGCTCGCGGCGCGGTTCATGAGGTCCCAGTATACCGTGTCTGGCCGAGAGGTGCAGGACCGTCCTACGGGTTTCTACAGAGCGGCACCGCTGCTCTGTTGTTGCGCTCCGTGGATGCGCATGAGGCGCCTGCGACCCCGCGTCAATGCGATGATGGCTCCGCGGGCAGAAAGGCCGCCAGATGCTGCGCCAGCTTCAGGCAGTCGTCCCAATCCGAGCACTTGATGAAATAGGCGTCGGCTGCCGTGCACGCATCGCGATCGCGCTTCGCTCCGGACGAGGTGACGATCACGGTGTTGATGTGTTTCAGGCCATCCTCGGCGCGGATGAACCGCAGGATGTCCTGGCCACGGACGCGCGGCAGATTCAGGTCCAGGACGATCAGGTCCGGCAATGGGCCGCCGTTCTCCAGCCGTCGCAGCTTCTGGATCGCCTTCTCCCCGTCCTCCGCCAGCTCGTATTCGGCTTCGACACCGTTCTCGCGCAGCGCCTCGCGCAGGAGCACGGCGTCGGAATAGTTGTCTTCGGCGATGAAAATGTGGCTCATGGAGAGTTCCAGCCTACCAGGCCCCGGCTTCGACCACCAGCGTCGGAAGGGAAACGTGAGTCGACTCGCCGAGACCGGCTGGCCCCGTAGGACACCCCAGAACACCGTCCCCCCTCTGCAAACCGTCAGGAGCTGGTCCGGGCCGCCCTTCCGGCACCCGCTGAGCGTTCGTCCGGGCTGTTGGCGGAACGATCGGGAACGGTATGGTAAGGCCATGGGAGACCGCCGCAGCAACATGCGCGATATCCGAGAGGCGGAAGCCCAGCTGGAGCGCCGGGAGACCGTCCGTCGGCTGCGCCGCTGGCGTGTGCCCTCCGCCATCGCGGCGGCTGCGCTGGCAGTCCTGATCTTCCTCTTCCGGCCGGTGTACGCGCCGCTCGACGAGGCCCAGATCCGGACCATGGAGCCTCCGATCCAGGAGCGCACGGACCGCGACTTCTACCTGAAGGTCTTCCAGAAGCGCGACGGCCGCTGGTACCAGTGCAAGACGTGGATCTCGCGGAACTGGTTCGGCTGAGATGCATGGACGATCACCGGGCGGCGACGGCCATCCTGGTGGCGAGCGGCACGAATGCGGCGCGGGCGGACGGTTCGGCCGCAGCGTCCAGGATCGCGCGGATCGCCAGGCTCTCCCGGCGGTCGATCGCCGCCTCGCCCGCTGCGAAGAAGTCCAGGACCGCCGCGGGCAGGTCGACGAACAGACGGCTGTCGTCGACCGTGACGTGCGTGGTTCCCTCGGCGGTCGTGAGCGCGGCGGTGAACGGGGTCTGGCCTTCGGTGCAGACGTTGATGACCGCGGTGCGCCCATCGCTGAAATCGATGAGGATCTGCCCGTAGGTTCCGCTGCCGCGGCGCATCACCGCGACGGCGTCCGCTCCCATGCAGCTGACCACCAGCTCGACGGGGTGGATCGCGTATTCCCCGAACGTCGTTCCTCCGCCCCATGCGACGACATGGCGCAGGGCTCCCGGAGCCAGCTTCGCGACCTCGGCCTGGACGGTGGTGTAGCGCAGCGCCGACGAGGTCTGCACCGCCGCACCGTGCCGGTCTGCCAGGGCGAAGATGGCCTTCGCGGTCGCCAGATCCGGCGCGAAGGTCTTGTCGACGTAGGTGGGCTTGCCGAACGGCAAGATCGCCTCGCACAGCGGCAGGTGCGTTTCGGGATTCGATGGCGCGAGGATGACATAGCAGTCGCTCCGCCGATCGAGTTCGCGCAGATCCTCGATGTAGGGCACGTCGCGTGCGCCCGCCCATGATCCACCGCTCTCCGGCCGCTGGGCCCAGCAGCCGGCGACGCGGAATCCGCGTGACGCGAGCGGGCCGTGGATCGCCGCGAGGAAGGCCTTGGCGTGGAAGTTCCCCAGGTCGTGGTCGATGAAGGCGATGCGCTTGGATCCGGTGGTCATGGATGGCTCCTGGTACGGCTGACGTGCCGCGAGCGTCATCATAGCAGCGGGGATTTCCGATCGTTCGAAGGGCGGGTGGTCGCCGATCGCACTCTTTTTGTGCAGGGGCTCTCGCCCCTACGGCGCGCGCACGCGCGCCTACCCCCGGGCTTTGTCGCGGGCTTTTTGCTCAGGGGCTGTCGCCCCTACGGCCTGCGGCCTACCCCCGGGCTTTGTCGCGGCTCGATGTCGTCGGGGACCTCCGACATCGTGGCGGCATCGCTTCGCGATTGTATGCCGCCACCGCCGCTCGGCGCCCGAAGAGAAGTGAGGAACTATCCGCTATCCGTTATCCGGCCGATCAGCGTGCGGATTTGGCTAGCGAACGGCGATATGCCTTCGGGGTCATGGCGGCGTACTTCTTGAACACGGTGGCGAAATACTGGCTCGATGAGAATCCCAGCTCGAGCGCGACCGCGGTGACGGTCGCGCGCGCGTCCGAGAAGCGCTCCTTCGCCCGCTCGACCCGCCTGCGCATGAGGAAATCGCTCGGGGTCTGGCCGACCTCCTTGAGGAAGAGCCGGCGGAAGTGGGTCGCGCTGTGGCCGAAACGCTTCGCCAGCGCCTCGAACGAGATGTCGTCGCTGAGATGGGCATCGATCCAGGCGACCGCGTCGCGGACCTTGGGGGGCAGCGGACGGGGTGCGCGCAATCGCCGATCGCCGTTCGCGTCGCGTACGACCCGCGCCAGGAGTTCGTGCAGCGCCGAGCGCGCGACCACCCGCGCATACGGGCCCGGGGTGCGGTGCTCCTCCATGAGGATGGCGATCAGATCCTTGACGCGCGGCGAGCCGCGGAAGACCGTCGCTCCGATCGCCTGCAGATCGCTGCGCAGCGCATCCGTGGTCGCCTGGTCCAGGCCGGGAAGCGCCTTCCCCTCCGGCGGGATGAGGCAATGGATCAGGCAATGCTCGTTCGGGTTGAGGACCGAGTCGACGCCGCCGTGCAGGGAATCGGGGGGCGTGATGAACACCTGGCCCGCGTCGACGCGGTACCGACGATCGCCGATCCAGTTGTCCATGGTGCCGCGCACCACGTAGACGATCTCGTAGCCGGAGTGCCTGTGCGGACCGAGCGAGTGGGCGCGGTTGATGTGCACCCACGATACCGCGGGCATCTCCTCGAGGAGCGCGGTCGCGCCCCAGTACGTCTCATAGACCTGGGCCTTCACGAGCGCCAGGCTAGCAGACGAGCAGGGTGCGGAAAAGCACCCTGCTGGGGTCCGGGGGCTGTTCAGGCCCCCGTGAAGAACGTCGTTATCACGAAAATCCGACAAAATGGCGACCGCAGGTCGCGCCGGGTATTCGTGATGGCCCGTGGCAAACGGCAGCCGGAGAGTCCGGCACGGAGCCCCCCACCGCACATCCCATCCGACCACTCAGCAGCAGGGGCTCAATGCCGCGAGCTTGGCGAAGGAGGCCGCGAGATCGATATAGCCGTTCCAATGGTTGGGCTTCACCACGTAGAGGCTCGCGCCCAGGCGATAGCACTCGTCGATCTCCTGCTGCCGGCACGAGGAGCTGAACACCACCACCGGCGCGCGCCGGCTGGTGCCCATGCGCTCGAGCACGGTCTTGCCAGAGATGCCAGGCAGGTTCAGGTCGAGCAGGATGAGGTTGAGGTCCGGCGTGACCGTCCCCTGGCCGTCGATGAACGCCGCGGCCTTGTCGGCGGTGGACACCGTGTGCAGGCAGACGCCGGGCCAGCACTGGTCGAACGCCGATTTCAGGAGCGTGATGTCGCCTGCATTGTCTTCGACGAACAGCACGTTCGGAGGGCTGGACATGGTGTTCTCCTCGCGGGTACGATCGACGGACGGAGGTTCGCCCTCAATCGCAGTCGAGCGAAGGCTGTACAGGGCCCCGACCCGTTGCCCGTCAGCCGCCGCTGAGCGCGCAGATGATGTGCACCTCGCTGGCATCGACGATGGACTCGCGCAGGGTTGCCGCCGATTCCTCGCCGATGAACAGCCGGATGTGCGGGCGGATGCGGTCCTGTTCATCGATGATGCGGAAGCGCAATTCCGGAAAGCGCCGATCGAGATCGGCGAGCAGGTCCGCGAGGTCCGTGCCCTCGCAGTGCACCAGCGCCGCGCCACGCGTGTACGACTGCAATGCCGACGGCACGTTGACCCGCATCAGAGGATCGCCGTACGCACCGAGTAGATGTGCGGCAGGTGCGCCGCGATCTGCGACCATGACGCTCCGGCGTCCGTGCTGGCCCAGACCTCTCCGGACGTGGTGCCGAAGTAGAGCCCGATGTCCGAGCCGTCGTCCGCAGCGAAGGCCTGGCGCTTCACCGTCAGCCACGCCTGTTCGCGCGGAAGCCCGGCATCCTGTCTCGTCCACGTCGCTCCCGCGTCGCTGGTGCGGTACACCACCGGCTTGCCGCCGATCGAGGTGCGCGGCCAGACCGTACCGCCGTCCATGGGGATCACCCAGGCGGTATCCGGATCGCGCGGATGCTGATAGCTGAGCCGATAGCCGACCGCAACAGCTGCTGTCGGCTCCCGCCCCCCTACGGCAGGCTCACCGATGTCCTCCGCGACGATTCTCCCAGGTCATACCCTTCCTCCTTACGATCCGCGCGCATGCGCTCGACTTCGGTGTGGTAGTGGTCGAGCAGCATGCGGCGGCTGATGACGCCGATCAGGCGGCGTTGGGCATCGACGACCGGCAGCTCGTCGAGGTGCTGGCTGGTCATCCGGCGCATGGCGCGGGCGAGGTTGTCGCCGCGCTGCAGGGCCGAGGCGGCGCCGCTGGCGAGATCCTCGGCGAGCACCAGGTGATCGAGCTCGCGCTGCATCGACATCGCGCGCACGTCGTCTTGGGTCACCATGCCCACCAGACGTCGCTCGGGCCCGATCACCGGGACGATCGATTGGCGGTTCTCTGCGAGCACGGTGCGGCAGACCTGCAGCGGATCGTGGACGCCCACCGAGACGAACGGCTGCGGTCCGGTCGCGTCCATCAGATCGCCGACGGTGGTGTCGGCGAACAGGTCGCTGAAGAGGTGGCTGCGGTGCGCGGGGCTGTCGTGGATGTGCTCGACCTGGCCGGCGAGCAGCGAGCGACCGCCCATCAGCAGGAACGAGATCCCCGTGACCCACATCGACGGCACCAGCAGCAGGTAGCTGCCGGAGATCTCGGCGACCATCAGCATCGCCGCGATCGGTGTACGGTGGGTCGCGGCCAACAGACCGGCCATGCCGATGAGGACGCACGCGGAGGTCGGAGGAGCGATCGGCAGCCCCTGGATCGCCAGTCCGATCGCCCCGCCCAGACAACCGCCGATGACGATGCTGGGACCGAACATGCCGCCTGATCCGCCGCTCGCGACGGTGAACACCGTCGTCACCACCTTGCCCAGGGCGATCAGTGCCAGCAGGGCGACCAGCGACGAGCGCTGATAGGACGACCACTCGGCGGACAGCACCCAATGGATGGCGCCGTAGCCGCTGCCCAACGTGCTCAGCGACAGCTCCGCTTCCAGCGGTGTCGGCATCGACATCCAGCACACCGCGTACAACACGATGGCGACCACGCCGGCAGCGCCGGCGCCGAGTCCCGATTTCAGCCACAGCGGCCACACCGATGCTTCCGTACGGCGATAGATGCGTGCGTTGAACTCGATGAACCAGCGTGCCACCACCACCACCCCCAACGCCACCAGGGTATACCCGGCGAGCTGGGACCAGTCGGCGACCGCGAAGCCGAGCCCGGACGGAGGACTGAAGAGCGTGGATCCCAGCGGCGCGGCGAAGCCGGTGAGCGAGAACCACACGCCATCCAGCTGCCCGGCGACGCAGTAGGCGACGATCGCGGCGATGAAGGCCGGGATCAACGTCTCGGATTCGAGATCCGAGCCGCGGTAGAGCACCTCGGCGGCGAACAGGGCGCCAGCCAATGGCGCGCGGAACACCGCGGCGATGCCGCCGGCGATGCCCGCCACCAACAGGATGCGCTGATCGCGCACGGACAGGTGCAGGCGCTGGGCGAACCAGCTCGCGAATCCCGCGCCGACGAGCGTGATCGGTCCCTCGCGTCCCGCGCTGCCGCCTGAACCGAGCGTCACCACCGAGGCGATGAGCTTGGTGATCGGCACGCTGAGCGAGATGCGCCCGCGGTGCTGGTGGAAGGCCTGGATGGCGAAGCTGGTGCCGCCCCCCTTGGCGGCGAGCGAGAAGCGCGTCGCCAGCCAGCCCGAGGCGGCACCGCCGCACATCAGCACCGCGAGCATCAGGACCCAGGCGTGCGAACGTTCGGCGTCGACTTCAGCGCCCGGATGCGGAGAGGCGATCTGCGGCGACAGCCCCACCAGGTGCTCGAGCAGCAGTCGTGACGCGAGATCGGCCCCGGTCTGCAGCAGGAAGCCCGAGATCCCGCAGATGATGCCGACGCAGCCCGCGAGCAGCACCCACCGCCCCGTCTCATGGTGCAGCAGCCGCACCAGGACGGCCCGCCAACGCGACAGGAACGAGCGCACGGCCGAAGTCTGTCGGCTCGGGGCGGAGCGCCAGGAGGAGCCGGATCGGCTCGGCGGATGGCGGATGGCAGAGAGGACAGCCGCTGTCAGCTGTCAGCTGTCAGCTCGAGGCTGATAGCTGATAGCTGATAGCTGATAGCTGATAGCTGATAGCCGATTCCGGTTGTCCCTGCTATCCGCTATCCCTTCCCTTATCTTATCTCCCAACCGCCTGCGCCTGGCCGCCGCTGTGCTCCCACGGCGCGACGTCGCCGATCGGCTCCATCGCTTCGAAGCGGCTGGTAACCGCGACCGGCATGCCGGTGCGTGACGATTCGTTGAGGCGCTCGGCGATCTCCACCAGGTGGCGGGCCTGTTCGGCCGAGCAGCGGACGCGGCGATCGCGGCGGATGGCGTCGGCGAAATCCGCGACGCCCTTGCCCCAGTCGAGGGCCTTGGGGAAGGCCTTCGCCGGCGAGGGCACGGTGTGGATCTCATGGTCCTTGGCCGACAACAGGCGGATGCCCATGCCGTCATTGTGCGGATGCACCGAGAACGCTCCCTCGCTGCCCTGGATCTCGAGGCGCGGGAACTCGGACTGGCCCGACCAGCCGGCATAGAGCATGCCCTTCATGCCGTTGGCGAATTCCAGCGCGCCGAGCACGTGATCGGGGATGGTCGGCTTGAACACCGTGCCCTTGCGCGGGCCGGTCTGCAGCGTGCGCTCGGGCACGGTGTTGCGCGCGAAGCCGAAGACCCGGGCGATCGGTCCGAAGTACGTGGTCATCACGCACAGCGGGTAGGGCGTCGCATCCGCCGCGACGCTCACGCCGGTGGTCATGAACACGTCGGCGTTGGCGTGCCAGCATTCGAGGCGCGAGCACGCGAACGAACCCAGCACCGTGTGCGGGGTGCCGATCTCGCCGGCGCGGATGCGCACCCACACGCTCTGCTGCTCGTAACCGAGCGATGACGACGGCGCGCAGCCGAGCTTGAGCTTCCGCTGCGCGGCCTCGCGGATCAGCTCGTCGGCTTCGGCCGAGGTGATCGAGATCGGTTTTTCCGAGAACGCGTGCTTGCCCGCCTTCAGCGCCGCGAGGGTCACCGGATAGTGGCCGCCGAGCGTGGTCAGGTTCAGCACCGCCTCGACCTCGGGATCGGCGAGCACCTCGTCGACGGAGGCGTAGACCCGGCCGCTGCCGGCGATCTGCCGCAGTTCCTCGGCGGCGGCGCGGTTCTGGTCGAAGTAGCCGTGCAGCGAGATCAGGTGCGGATAGGCCAGGCAGCGCGGCTGGTAGCCGCCCTTGGCGATGGAGCCGCAGCCGATGATGACCAGACGGACGGGAGCAGTCGCGGGCATGGTGGATCCTGTGGGTTCAGCGTTGGGAGGCGGCCGCGGAGGACGGACGTTTCGGCGCGGAAGACGCCGAGGCGGATGCGGATGCGGATGCGGATGCGGATGCGGATGCGGATGCGAACAGATCGCGGGCGAAGCGCAGGCTGCGCGCGGCGCTGGCGCCGGCGGTCGAACCGGCCGAGGGCGCATTCTGCTCGAGCACGATCCAGCCCGGATACGCGCGTTCGATGATCAGATCGACCACCGGCCGCAGATCCGCGTCCCCGCGGCCGAGCTCGGTGGCGAACTCGGTGGCGGCGCACCAGTCCTTGAATTCGATGTAGGCGACGCGGTCCCAATGGCGGACCAGCAGCTCGAGCGCGCGCCGCGCGGGCGGGAACTCGACGAAATCCTTGGTCGCGTGCCCGCTGTCGCAGAACAGGTGCACGTGGCGCGGATCGGTTGCGGCCAGCAGCTCCGCGGTCTCGGCGTAGGTCTCGAAGGGCACGTTGGTGTGGTGGTGGAAGCTGACGCGCACCCCGTGGCGCGCGGCGAGCGCGCCGCGCTCATCCAAGAGCCGCGCGAGCTGGCCGCGTT
>JACCZE010000410.1 GCA_013696105.1 Planctomycetota bacterium
GTTGAATTCCGCGCGTCTCACAAAGATTTTCCTGCCGGTCACGGCGGTGGGCCGCCACCGCATGTCCCACAAATAACGCGCGGGACCATGTGCCAATCCAGACTGGGATTCTATCTCGCCCGGCGAGGGATGACGCCTGGAGCAGGTACTCTCCCGAGAAACCGAGAGGCGTCAGGGGGTAGGCCACGACCGTCGTTAACGAAGGGGCAGCCGCAGCTCTCGTTCGCGAGCCGCGACCAATACGAGCCCCACCGAAGGCGCGGGTCCCTGCATGTGTGCGTACAACGGAACGGCCGGTCGAAAATGACCGGCCGTAGAAAAACCCTGGCGGTGCTACAGTCGCGAACCCCGCGGTTGAAATCAGCCTCCTAAGAAACTGTCCCATCGACGACCTCGCCGGTTGAAGCGTTGACGAGAGCGAATCCAAGGTTGCCCGCGCGCTGTCGCAACCGACGGAGCACGTGGGTGCGGTGGTGCGCGTCGTACGCGTCGGCACCCGGGTCGGCGTACACGAGACCCTCTTTCAAGGTCCGATAGACGAGGATCGCGAGTTTGCGGGCCGTGGCCGTGACGGCTTTGGCCTTACCGACGCGGAACGCGAGCCGGCGGTAGAACGCGCCGAGGGCGGTCTGCGTGCGCCCAAGATTCATGGCGGCCAGCCGGAGGATCGCGGCGGCGCGATTCGCGGAGGGCTGCGTGCGACTACTCAAGAGGCGGCCACCCGAGACCTTGTTCTTCGGGGCGAGGGTGAGCCACGACGTGAAGTGCTTGTCGCTGGGCCAACGGGTCATGTCGGTGCCGATTTCCGAGAGCAGCCGGAGCGCGTTGTAGGGGCCGATGCCGTCAAGCTGGGAGAGATCGACGCCGGTGAGCTGGTGCAGCGGCGTCCGGACGTCGAACCGCGGTTCGTTGTTGCGCGGCTTCTGCCGTCGGCGCGCGGGCGGGAGCGAGGTCTCCGGCGGCGCCGTGGCGGCCGCGAGCTGCGTGAGGTGCCGCTCGATGGCGTCATCGCAGACGGTGAGCTGCTGCTGATACGTGTCGAAGAGTTCAAGATTCTGTTGGAGGACGAAGACGTGTTCGTCGCGGTAGTTCCCGGTGAGCGCGGCGATGATCTCGGCCTCGGAGGCATGGCACCGATAGTCGCGGAGCTGGGCGAGCTGCTGCGGGTCGCGGTGGCCGGCCACGATGTCGCGGAGGATCCGCAATCCCGTGACACCCGTGATGTCACTCACGACGAGGGGCAACTGGACGTTCATCTGCACCAACGCCTTCTGCATGCGCTGGACATGAGACCCCGCCGTCTCGATGAGGGTCTGGCGGTGTCGGAGGTACGCGCGGAGGGCCACGATACCGTCGGTGGGACGGAAGCTGCCGCGCAGGAGGCCCACGATGTGCAGGTCGCGGAGCCATTCGCAATCCGACACATCGCTCTTCCGGCCGGGGACATTCTTCACGTGGCGGGCATTCACGAGGAGGACCGTGAAGCCGCGCGCGTCCAGGATCTCGTAGAGGGGAATCCAGTACACCCCGGTGGCTTCCATCGCGACACTGGTCACGCGGCAGGCCGCGAGCCAGTCGGCGAGGCGCTGGAGATCGCTGGTAAACGTCGTGAACGATCGGATAGGTGTGGGATCGCGATCGGGCGGGACGGCGACAAAGTGTTCGGCCGACCCGCAATCGATCCCCGCGGCATCCGGAGTGATGTGGTCAAGGACGGACGGCGAGACGCGGGGCTTGGGGGCGTGACGACGGCGTTGGCGTTTCATGGGAGGCTCCTCTACACTGCGCGGTACGCCTCCGGGAACAGGGATGCGGATGAGTGGCACTCTCCTAAACGGGATCACGCCGGTGACGGCGTGTCACCAGTGACGATGCCGCGAATCCCCGGGCCACGCTAACACACGGGCTCACAGCACCAGTGGCGGCTCGGCCTCGGTTCCCGGAGGTCCGCGATTGTACCCGCGGTGGGAGCGCCCGCAGTTTCTCGCGTGACGAATCCCGATCCGATCGGGTGGGCCGCTAATACCGGATTATAGAACAAGTTAGTTAAAATCGAGAGAGCACGAGCAGCCGAAGACATGCTTTTGACGGTATAGCATCCAATGCGCGCTCTTGCCGGTCGGTTTGCTTGTGGAGAACCGCTTGTCGCGGAAGGATGGAAATGTATCTATCGCGATAACACCTGGGAGATCCTCCCGGGCTGATTCGTGAATTGACGTATTCAGATGGGCTGAAGCGAACCTCCAACGGTTTGGTTTGCGTCGCATCAACACTGGCAGCCGGTCGCTGGAAGCCTCCCTGCGTTGGCTAACGCGACGTTTGACGGCCCTAACCCGTACGTTTTCGCACGTGTCTTACCGAACCGAAAGCGAGTCACCGTGGAGTTGCGACCGCAACTCTGATCTGAACGAACACTTCGTCGGGCAACAATTTCTCAATGTCTTCCTGGTCTCGCAGGCTCTTCGCAAGGC
>JACCZE010000443.1 GCA_013696105.1 Planctomycetota bacterium
CGGCGACCTCGGCGAATCCGACCGCTGCCGCGAGCCCGGCGGCGGTCCAGCCGGCGAGCGCGACCCATCCGCCGCCCGGGATCAGCGCCAGGGCCGGAAGCCCCGCCCACAGTGCCGGGAGCCCCACGCGCGGCACGGCCGCGACGGACCAGGCCACCGCCAGTCCCGCCCCGACCATCGGTGGCAGCGCCACCAGGCCGAGCGCAGCGCTGGCCGCAGAGGCGCAGACGAGGGCGGCCAGGTCCGCCGGTGCGGTCTGGATGGAGCGGGGCATTCTCCTTAAATGTGCCTCCGAAAAGCGCTTTGAGCAAGGCCAGGGGGAGGCGCCCGCGTGGGCACGGGCCGAGCCCAATCCCCGGAGTGCGCTTTTCCGGCACGCCGCTAGGCTCCGGCGCATGGCCAAAGCCACCGTCCGCAGCGCGACCGTCACGCGTACCACCAAGGAGACGGATATCACCGCCGCCTGGAACCTCGATGTCGCAGCCCCCGCCAAGGTGGCCACGGGCATCGGCTTCTTCGATCACATGCTCGAAGCCCTGGGCAAGCACAGCGGGACCGCGATCGAGGTGCGCTGCAAGGGCGACCTGCACATCGACGGGCACCACACCTCCGAGGACATCGGCATCGTGCTGGGGCAGTGTCTGCGCGAAGCGCTGGGCGAACGCATCGGCATCGAACGCTTCGGGCACATCGCCTGTCCGCTCGACGAGGCGCTGGTCAGCGCCACGGTCGACATCTCGGGCCGACCGTACCTCGCCTACGATCTGCAGCCGAAGGCCGCTGCGATCGGCGAATGGGACAGCGAGCTGATCCAGGAATTCTTCGGCGGTCTCACCGACAACGCCCGCATGTGCGTGCACCTGCACCAGCTGCACGGCCGCAACAGCCACCACATCGTGGAAGCCGGCTTCAAGGCCTTCGCACGGGCCCTGCGCCAGGCGATCCGCGTGACGGGATCCGACGTGCCGTCGACCAAGGGCATGCTGGCGTAGCCGTCCGCAGCCGTCCGCAGCCGTCCGCAGCCGTCCGCACCCGGAGAGGAGAGCCGACCCGCGAACTCGTCCCAGTGGCAGGTCGGACGGCCGCGCGCTTGACCCTCCTGCCGACCTGCCAGGCTGCGCGCATGGACGACAAGATCATCCGCTTTCCCAGCGCCAAGCCCGCGGTCGGCGATACCGGCACGGACGAGAAGCCAGGCGCGGCCGCGAAAGGTCGTCCGAGGACCGCTGCGTCCGAACCCCTCGCAACCGATGGCCTGAATGAGGATCAGCGCAAGGCGATCGGCATCGTGCTCAGCGGGATGTCGTTCGTGCTCGTCGGCATCAAGCCGACCGATCGCGGTGCGGATTTCTTCACTGTGGTGACCGGGGACGGCGCCGATCTGCGCAACGCGCAGCCACATCTGGCTGGAACGATCGACAAGGCCTATTCCCGCAAAGGCGTGTAGCGGCGATCGACAATCCGGGTGCCCGACTCCCACAGCGGCATTTCGCAGGGCGGACATACCATCGACCAGCGGGTGAAATCAGAACGCCGGCGGGTATGGTCCACCGTCCGTCGCACCGCTGGATCCTCCATGCCCGCGAAATTCCCGAGGCTTCTGCGACTTCCCATCCCGGCATTCCTCGCAGTCGCCTGTCCCTGGTGCGGCCACCACAACCTCGCGCCGGTCGCCACCCCGATCCGCGAATTGGAGACGCTGCTCGAAAGCCGCTGCCGTTCGTGCTTCGGAGGCATGCGCGGCAGCTCGTCGTGGGCGGTGTTCAGCGGGTTCTGCTTCGCGTACGCATTGGTCAGCGATCTCACCCTGGTGATGGCCCACGGAGGCCACCTCGGTCCTGGCTTGGTCGCGCCCATCGTGTGGGGCGTCGGATCGCTGATCGCCACGCTGTGCGCGTGGAGATTCCTGGTCGCCAACAGCACGGTGCGGCGGGGACGGGATCCGCGCCCTTCAAGGTGATCCGCCGGCGTGAGGGAGGTTCTCCTGCTGAGCGTTGTGCGGTCGGACCGGTCTCTGGCAGGCTGTTGAAAAATAGCCTGCTGGGGGTTGAAGGGGGCATTTTGCCCCCTGGACAGAAAGTCGAAGTTGATGAAACCCC
>JACCZE010000002.1 GCA_013696105.1 Planctomycetota bacterium
GTCGACGGCTGGGGCGGCGGCTGGATCAAGGTCTTCGGCCCCCATGGCGAGGAAAAGCCGGAGCTGACCGCGACGTCCGTCTCCCCCGACGACAATTTCATCGACGCCATCCTCGGCCGCGCGCCGGCGCACACCTCGCCCGCCAACGGCATCGTGCAATCCGAGCTGATGGACGCGATCTACGCCTCAGCGAAGACCGGTGCCGTCGCACGCCCGGCGCGCACGCACGCGCGGGCGGCATCAGCGCGCTGAGGATCGGCTAGAACTGATCGGCGCGCGCGATCGCCTGCAAAGTCGCGCGCGCTTTCCGCAAGGTCTCTTCGTACTCGCTCGCGGGAACTGAGTCCGCGACGATGCCGGCGCCCGCGTGCACGTGGACCTCGCCGCCGGCGAGGATCGCGGTGCGCAGCGCGATGCAGGTGTCGAGGTTGCCGCGGAAATCGAGGTAGCCCACGGCTCCGGCATAGGGGCCGCGCTTGATCGGTTCGAGCTCGTCGATGATCTGCATGGCGCGCACCTTGGGTGCGCCGCTCACGGTTCCTGCGGGATGACAGCAGCGCAGCGCGTCGAGCGCATCGAGGTCGTCGCGCAGCACGCCTTCGACGTGGCTGACGATGTGCTGCACGTGGCTGTAGCGCTCGATGATCATGCGCTCCTTGAGCTCGACCGATCCCGGCTTGCACACGCGGCCGACATCGTTGCGGCCGAGATCGATGAGCATCACGTGCTCGGCGCGTTCCTTCGGATCGGCGAGCAGCTCGCGCGCGAGGCGCTCGTCCTCTTCCGGCGTCGCGCCGCGCAGCGCGGTGCCGGCGATCGGCCGCACCGCGACGCGCCGGTCCTCGACCCGCACCAGCAGTTCGGGACTGGCGCCGACCAGGCTCGCATCGCCCAGGCGCAGCAGGAAGAGGTAGGGACTCGGATTCAGGCTGCGCAGGCTGCGGTAGACCTGGAAGGGCGTCACCGTGCACGCAGCGCTCAAGCGTTGGCTCAGCACCACCTGGAAGGCGTCGCCGGCGCGGATGAATTCATGGATGCGACGCACCGATGTCTCGAACTGTTCCTGCGACGTATGCGACCGATACGTGAGGTCGTTGCCAGGATGCGCATCCACCAGGCTCGGTGACAGCGGTCGCTCGAGCCGACGCTGCAGCTGGTCGAGCTCGCGCACCGCCGCCGCGTATCCGGCCGCCAGATCGCCACCGCGGGTGGCGTCGATGTGGGTGATCAGCAGCAGGTGGTTGTAGCTGTGATCGAAGACCATGACGGTGTCGAAGCGCATCAGGTGCACGTCGGGCATGCCCAGGGTATCGCGCGGACAGTCCGGCAGCGGCTCGACCAGACGCACGGAATCGTAGCCGAAGTAGCCGACCAGACCGCCGCTGAAGCGCGGAAGTCCGGGCAGCTGCGGACTCTTGAGCGGTCGCAGATAGTCGCGCACCGCGGTGTAGGGATCGCCGGCCAGCGGCGTGGTGCCGCCGTCCGCACGATGCAGGACCACCTGCCGCAGGTCGCCGACCAGACGCTCGCGCGGGGCGAAACCGAGCATGCTGTAGCGCGCGACGCGTTCGCCGCCGACCACGCTCTCGAACAGGAAGGCGTACGGTTCCTCCTGGATGCGCGCCAAGACCCCCACCGGGGTGAGCTCGTCGGCGACCAGGCGGCGAACCAGCGGAATCGCGGTATACCCTTGCCGGACAAGCTCCTGGCACGCTGCGAGGTCGGGGGTCATCGGCAGATTCCTGGTCGCATCCTGGGGTCACGATCGGGGTTTCAATGGCCATGCGGCTGCCGTGCCTCGGGTTATGTTCATTCGCACTACAAACCATTGCCACAGTAGTTCATTGTGTTTAGTCCAAACGAACCATAGTCGCCGCCTTCATCATGAGGTTGGTAGTCGTAGGTGGGCGCCACACGCCTGGCCGCGGCACATGATGGAGCCGGGTATCCTGTGTGGGGATAGCCGCTTCCGACCACCGTGAACCATTCAAGGAGCAATGCGTGATCGTACGCTACGTCGTGCCCGCCCTGGGCGCCCTCGCTATTTCCGCCACCCCTATCTTCGCTGCTGAGACCGGCCTGTCGAAAGACGCCGTGACCATCGGCGGCTGGGTCGACACCATGTTGACCGTCGCCGAGATGCCCGGCCAGACCGGCACGGGCCTTACCGCCAAGGAAGAGAGCGGCACCGGCATCGAATTCTCCGCCATGGCCAGCCTCAAGGTCGGTTGGACCCTGTCCGACAAGGCCAAGGCCCGCATCAACCTGTGGTTCGGCAATCAGGACGTCAACACCGGCACTCCCGCCTATCCCGGCGCCATCAACATGCGCGAAGCGTACCTGGTGTACGACCTCGGCAGCAACCTCAGCTGGACGATGGGCAAGTACATCAACCACCTCGGTTGGGAATCGGTCGAGCCCACCGGACTCTACCGCGTCAACTTCGGCATCGTGCAGTCGATGTTCTACGGCAACGACGTCGTCGGCACCGCGATCGGCTGGGCCGACAAGAACAGCCCGTTCAGCGGGTCGTTCCACGTCGTCAACGGCTACTTCAACCCCGCGGACGCGCGCAATGGCAGCTTCCGCAACAACCTGACCGCGGGCAATGGCAGCGGCGTCTCGCGTCCGGCGACCCGCAACAACAACAACCTGGGCGTTGGCCTGGACCTGGTCATGGGGTTCAACAAGAACTCCAAGGGCGACTACGAGAACAACATCAATCTCGAGTTCGCCTATGATCCGAATGCGGGCACCAACAGCCCGGCTGCCGGCCTCGGCGGCGACGTGTTCCAGACCGGACTGAACGCCACCATCACCAGCATCCCGAAGTGGGTGTTCGGCGGCGAAGTGATCTATCGCAACACCACCAGCGCGCGCCCGGCGACCGGCATCGGGCACGTGCCCGGTTCCCACCGCCAGGATTTCGGCTGGGCGTTGCTCGCGAACATGAAGGTCACCGACAAGTGCTCGGTCACCGCGAACTTCCAGGAAGTCTCCCAGGATTGGCGCGGCGGCGGTCTGGGCTCGACCTCGAACCAGGTCGTGGACGAGTACACCCTGGCGCTGCTGACGCAGCCGCTGAGCAACAGCAACCTGGGCGTGAACCTCGAGCTGAGCTACCTGGACACCCAGGAGCACAACGCGGCGGTTTCGAGCGCCTACGACCACGCCTGGATCGGCGCGCTCGAAGGCATCATCATCATCCCGTAGAC
>JACCZE010000067.1 GCA_013696105.1 Planctomycetota bacterium
GTTCGTGACCATGGCCGCGTGCGCGCGCACCTCGCTGTCGCACACCGTCGAGCTGCGCGCAGTGTCGCCGGGCTATCCGCTCTACGGCACCTTGCGCGTCGCCGGAGCGTCCGGACAGGGCATCGACTCCACGGCATTGTTCGGCGACGCGCCCGCGGCTTTCGTGCAGAGCGATCTGCTCGATCAGCTGCAGGCCCGCATCGGCGACGAGCTGCGGCTCGGACGCGCGTCGTTCACCATCGCCGGGGTGCTGCTCGAAGAGCCCGGCGTCAGCGCGAATCCATTCACCCTGGGTCCGCGCGTGCTCATCAGCCGCGCGCACGTGGTCGCCACCGGTCTCGCGGGTCCGGGGGCACGCGTGCGCCATGCGACCCTGGTCGCGTGCCCCGATCCGCTCGCCGCCGACCGGACGGTGGCGAGCCTGCGCGCGCGCTGGAAGCTGCCGAACGATGCCCCCACGGGTTTCGGCGGGCGCGCCGAAAGCCCCAGCGGCATGGTGGTGCGCACCGCGCGGCAATCCCAGGATTCGCTCAGCCGCTTTTTCGACCGGCTGGGTGATTTCCTCGGCTTGGTGTCGCTGACCGCGCTGCTGTTGGGTGGCGTTGGCGTTGCGAGCATGGTGCGCGGATTCGTGGCCGAGCGCCTGGACAGCGTCGCGACCATCTCCGTGCTCGGCGCCTCGATGACGCGGGTGATGCGGGTGTTCGTGCTGCAGGCGATCGGCATCGGCCTGATCGGTGGCCTGATCGGTGGCCTAGCGGGAACGCTGATCGAGAACGCCCTCGCGCTCGCCCTGCGCGGCACGCTGCCGATCCAGATCGGTTTCGGTGTCGATCTCACGTCAGTGGCGTGGGGCGTGGCGCTGGGAGTGGTGACCGCCGGTTACTTCTCGGCGCTGCCGTTGATCGAGGTGCGCGCGCTGAAGCCACTGGCCGTGATGCGCGGCGACACCGCCGCGCCTACTGCACGCTGGCCGGCATTCGCGACCATGGTCGTCGGCGTGGCCGGCTTCACCGCGGTGGCAGCGTTCGAATCGCGTTCGCTGGTGGTCGGTCCGCTGTTCATCGCCGCGCTGGTGGTCGGTGCGCTGACCTTGCAGGGGATCTCGCGCCTGGCGTTGCCGTTGATCGCGCGCTCGCCCCTGCGTCGTCTCGGCTTCGGCGTGAAGCACGGCCTGGGAAATCTCGCGCGCATCGGCTTCAGGCCGGCATCCGCGGTGGTCGCGATCGGATCCTCGGCGCTGCTGTTCGGATCGATGATGCTGCACCAGGCCAGCCTGCAGCACGAGCTGGATCCGAGCAGGCGCGGCGGGCTGCCCAGCCTGTTCGCGATCGACCTGCAGCCCGATCAGGTGGAGGACTTCCGAGCGCTGCTGGCGCGAGAGGGCGTCACTGGGGAGGTTGCGCTCAGTCCGATCGTGAAGGGCCGCTACCGCGGGCGCGGCGATGCGGCCCGCGGCGAGGGGACGACCGGGACCACGCCGGGGCTCACACGCGAGCAGCAGGATGGCCGCTGGGCCCGGAACCGAGAGCAGAACCTGTCGTACCGCGAGGCGCTCGGACCGGATGAGAGCATCCTGTCCGGACAATGGCTCAGCGATGATCCCGATCGCGTGGAGGCCTCGCTCGAGCGGCGCTTCGCCCAGCGCCTGGGCGTCGACGTGGGAGACGTGGTCGATTTCGACGTGCAGGGGGTCGCGGTGCAGGCGGAGGTCACCAGCGTGCGCGCCGTGCGCTGGGGCGGCCTGCGACCGAACTTCTTCATCCTGCTCAGCCCGCACGCACTGCGCGACGCGCCGCAGACCTGGGTGGCATCGGTCCCTGCGATGGAGGATGCGCGCCGATCCCGGGTGCAGTCCGCGGTCACCGCCGCGTTCCCGAACGTCACGCTCTTGGACATCTCGTCGATCGCGGTGAAGATCCGCGACATCGTCGAGCGCATCACCGTGGCGGTGAAATTCATGGGCCTGTTCTGCCTGCTCGCCGGCCTGGTGGTGCTGGTCGGCATCGGGCTGTCGACCGCGCGCGAGCGCGTGCTGGACGCCGCGCTGCTGAAGGTCCTGGGGGGCGGGAACCGCACCCTCGTCGCCTCGCTCGCCAGCGAATTCGCGGCGTTGGGGCTCGTCGGGGCATCCGCCGGCCTGGTGTTGGCCCTGGCCTTCGGCTGGATCCTGGTCGAGCAGGTGATGGATCTGACGCTCGCGATCCCTTGGCTGCGCCTGGCGGGACTGCTGGTGGCGATGGGGCTGATCAGCGCGCTCGCCGGGCTTGCGGCCTGCCGCCGCGTGTTCACCGCTCGGCCGCTCGAGGTGCTGCGCGAGGGGTGAGGCACGGGCGACCGCTCGCCGCATTTGCATCTGCATCTGCATCCGCATCTCGTCCGCGCCCGCCGGGTCGCCTGTCCCTGGATGGTACGCCGCGGGCGATAGCATGCCGGGATGAGCACGATCCGCGACCGCCTGACCCGCCTGCTCGAACGCAGGGGGTACGCCATCACCGATGCGGTGGATGAAGCGCTGGACGATTTCGTCTCGGCCCTCGCTGACCGTCGCGCGCTGGAAGCAGCTGACGATGAGCTCGATGACGAGGATGCCGGCGACAGCGAAGCTGAGGAACGCACGCGTACGATCGCCTGCCCGCACTGCGGCGAACGCATCGCCATCGCCATCGACCTCAGCGGCGAGGACCAGGACGACATCCAGGACTGCGAGGTCTGCTGCAGCCCGATCCGCATCACCTATACGGTGGAAGACGGGAAGCTGACGTCGTTCTCGGCCGAGTCGAGCTGACGGACCGTTACCCGTTCCGCTCGACGCCGGCAGCGTTAGACCGGTAGCGATAGACCAGGCCAGAGGCTCGACCGCCGTGGAGACGTCGCGCATGCAGATTCCCCAGCCGTTGCAGGACCTGATCGACGACGGCGTCGTGCAGGAAGTGGTGCGGCCACTCAAGAGCGGGAAGGAGGCGTCGGTCTACCTGGTGTGGGCCGAGGACCGGCAGTGCGCCGCCAAGGTCTACAAGGAGGCCAAGCAGCGGAACTTCCGCCAGCGCCAGGACTACGTCGAGGGCCGCCGCGTCGGCGACTCGCGCCAGCAGCGGGCGATGGACAAGGGTAGCCGGTTCGGCAAGCAGCAGACCGAGGCGGCGTGGCAGACCGCGGAAGCACGGGCGATGGCTCGCCTGCACGCGGCCGGGGTGCGCGTGCCGCGGGTGCTCGCCTGCGGCGAAGGCTGCCTGGTGATGGACCTGGTCACCGATGCGCGTGGCGATCCCGCCCCGCAGCTCGCGCATGTGCACTTCAATCGTGTCGATGCGCTGAGGACCCACGGCATCCTCATGCGCGAGGTCGCGCGCATGCTCTGCGCCGGGTTGGTGCACGCCGACCTGTCGGAGTTCAACATCCTGCAATCGGCCGACGGCCCGATGATCATCGACGTGCCGCAGGCGGTCGAGGCCGCGCGCAACAACAACGCCAAGCGCATGCTCACCCGAGACGTCGACAACGTCACGCGCTTCCTCGGCAAGTTCGCACCCGAGGTCCGGCGCACCCAGTACGCGCAGGAGATGTGGCTGCTGTACACCAACTCCTCGCTGCGTCCGGATTCGCCGCTGACCGGCCGCTTCCAGGCCGCGACCAACATCGTCAACACCGACATCATCCTGCGCGAGATCCAGGCCGCGAAGGAAGAGGCGGCCAGACGCGAGGAGATCCGCGTCGCACGTAGCCAGAAGCCGACGAAGAGGTAGGGGAACGTCCGACGTGGGGAGAACGTCCGACGTCCCGACGTCCGACGTCCGACGTCGGAGAGGGGAGGGTGACCGACGTCCCGACGTCCGACGCCGGACAGCTGACGACAAGGGAATCTGCTTCCTCTCCGACGTCGGACGTCGGACGGTCCAATCAACCCTGGGTAAGCCATGCCAGTTTGGGGTAACAAAGCCCTTTGTGCGCGGGCCCTTTCGTGCACGTATTTCCCCGCATGCTGCTGCCCGATCAAGCCGGGGTAATCCGCTCCGGATCACCGCACGAGACCGCCATGCCCGCGCACCGCTTCCGCTACACCTCTTCCGACTGCCCGGCGGAGATCCGCGCCGGCCTCGCGGCGATCGCTGCGGAGCGGCACGACCGGCTGAACGAGCGCGAGGGCGCGCCGCTGAGCTTCATCCAGGCGAAGCACGCCTCCGGCCGCCGGCACCTCGAGGTGATCGCGTCGGCGCAGGGGGTCGAGGTGCGGTATGCGACGACGATCGACGCGTTCCGCGCGCTCGGCCGACTGCTCGGGGTTCCGGACGGCACGCCGCTCACGTCCTTCGCCGAGGCGCCGCGCTTCACCGAGATGGGAGTGATGATCGACGCCTCGCGCAACGGCGTGCTGCATCCCCACAAGATCGGCGAGCTGCTGCGGCGCTTCGCGCTCATGGGCCTGAACCAGTGCGTGCTCTACACCGAGGACACCTTCGAGGTCCCGGGCCATCCCTTCTTCGGCTACCTGCGCGGCGCGTACACGCAGGAGGACCTACGCGCGTTCAACGCCCAGGCGCTGGCGCTGGGCATCGAGCTGGTGCCCTGCATGCAGACCCTGGGCCACCTCGAACAGGTCCTGCAGTGGCCGGCGTACGCGCAGTATCGCGACACCGAGGCCATCCTCCTCGCCGAGGACGAGCCGACCTATGCGTTCATCGAGGAGATGATCCTCGCCGCGTCCAAACCCCTGAGCAGCACGCGCATCTACATCGGCATGGACGAGGCGCATGGCCTGGGCCAGGGCCGCTACAAGAAGTTGCACGGCGCGGTGCCGCCGTTCGAGATCCTCAACCGCCACCTGACGCGCGTGCGCGCGATCTGTGCCAAGCACGGTCTGACCCCGATCATCGCCAGCGACATGTACTTCCGCCTGGGATCGGTGAGCGGCCACTATTACGATGACACCTGCGTCATCCCGCCGGCGGTGAAGGACGCGATCCCGAAGGACGTGCGCCTGGTCTATTGGGACTACTACCACACCACGCCGGCGTTCTACGAGGACTGGATCGATCGGCACCGCGCGCTGGGATCCGAACCGCTGGTGTGGACCGGGGTGTGGACCTGGTGCCGGATGTGGGCGCACCTCGGATTCTCGTTCAAGGCGATCGACGCGTGCATGGTTGCGAGCAAAAAAAAGGGCATCGCCGAGGTCTCGCTGTGCATGTGGGGCGACGACGGCATGGAGAGCGACGTGTTCTCGGGCTTGCCTGGCGCGCAGCTGTTCGCCGAGCACGGCCACGCCGAGAGCGTCGATCCGCGGCTGCTGCGCGACAACTTCCGCGGCGTCTGCGGCGGCGAGCTGGACGACTGGGTGCGCGCGAGCGACCTCGACCAGCTGCCCGGCATGGCCGAGGATCCGACGCCGGAGTTCACCTTCGGCATGGAGACCGCTCCGAACATCGCCAAGTGGATCCTGTGGCAGGATCCGGCGCTCAGCTTCGCCGATCCGCAGTTCGACGGACGCTCGTATGCGGGACATTACCGCACGCTCGCGGCGGACCTCGATCAGGCGACCACCAGGCCCGGTGGCGTACGCCTGCGCTTCCCGGCGCAGCTCGCGCGGGTGCTGGCGATCAAATGCGATCTCCGCCGCCACCTCGCTGAGCGCTACCACGCCGGTGACCGCGCCGGACTGAAGGCCCTGGTCGCCGGCGAGCTGGCGACGCTGCGCGCGGACGTGGACCAGCTGTGGAAGCTGCACCGCGCCATGTGGCTCGACAACTACCGGCCATTCGGCCTGGAGGTCATCGACCAGCGCTACGGGGGCCTGCGCGCGCGGCTGGAGACTCTGTCCGATCGGTTCGACGACTACCTCGCCGGACGCATCGATGCCGTCCCCGAGATCGCCGTCGCGCTGCACAAGATCTGGGACGTGAAGCTCGATAGCCTGCCCGAGATGATGCACCTGTATCATCGGCTGAAGAGTCCGAGCATGATGAAGTAGCGGGGGCCAGGCCCCCGCGCCCTGCCGTGCTCCGTCCTCGGTCCTCCGTCCTCCGTCGGAGACGGTGCGGTGGAGACGAGGATGTGCGGATCGTCGATGCCGATCAGCAAGGCGTGCGGCGCGATGGCCATGCGGACCAGGTGGGATGGAGACGGACGATAGCGACCGGAGGTCGCATCAACGAGCGACCGCAGGTCGCTCGTGCATCCTCATCCGCGATTCGAGGGAACCGGCGGCGGCGAGCCGAATACGCGCTGGGCGAGGGTGCCGAACATCGTCGTGCGGTTGCGCTTCTTGCCGAACATGGCGTATTCCGGCGAGCCTCCGCCGATCACCGCGAGGCAGTCGCGCATCATCTCGTCGGTGTTCGCGTAGCGTTCGGACGCGCGCAGCGCCATCGCGCGCATGATGATGGCGGCGAGGCGATCGTCGAGCGCGGGGCAGCGGTCCTTGGGCGATGGCGGTCCCATCGCCTCCAGGATCTGCTTCATGATGTCTTCGGGCTGGTCGCCCATGAACGGCGGGACGCCGGTCACCGCGTGAAAGATGGTGGCACCGAGCGCGTAGATGTCGGTGCGCTCGTCGAGATCCTCGCCGCGGATCTGCTCCGGCGCGAGGTAGCAGGGGGTGCCGGCGATGGTGCCGCTCGGCGGCCGCTTGTCCTTGTCGATCGCCAGACCGAAGTCGGAGATGAAGACCCGCCAGTCCTCTTCGATCAGGATGTTCAGCGGCTTCATGTCGCGGTGCAGGAAGCCCGCGGCATGGATGGCCTTGAGCCCGGAGGCGCAGTCGTGCGCGATGCGCAGGGCGATGTCCTCTTTCACGGGTCCGTGGCTGGTGATCCAGGTCGCGAGGTCTCCGCCGGTGACCAGGCGCATGGCGATGAACGGGCAGTGGCCGACGGTGCCGGCGTCGAACACCGGCAGCACGTTGGGATGGTCGATCTTACCAAGGATGCGCGCGTCGCGCATGAAGGTGTCCATCAGCGCGAGGCGGAAGCCTTCCTTCGCCGCGTACTTCGGGCTCACGGTCTTGAGCGCGACCTGACGCTTGATGACGTTGTGTTCGGCCTCGATGATCACGCCCATGCCGCCCTCGGCGATGATCCGTCGCAGGGTGTAGGCTCCGAACAGCTTCCCGGCCTGATACGGCTTGTCGTCAGCCTGGACCGGCTGGAACTGGGGCGGCGGCGGTGGCGGTTCGGGTTGGTTCATGCAGTCGTCGCGCGGTACTCTGTCCGGAAGTATGGATCACGAATACCGAAGGCACAACGAGGTGATCAGCAGACACTTCGGGAGCCTATTTCAGGAGCCAAGGCTTCCGGTTCCTGCGTAGCGCGACGACCTGATCAGGTCGATCGCTCCAACCGTATCATGATTTCCCGCTCGAAGGTATTCCCCACCCATCGGCAGCACGGACCAGGTTCGGCGCCACCCGTGTCTCGATGACAGGTTCGACCCCATGGTGTGAGTTCTCGTTGCTCGCAGTCCTCATCGAGCCGCGAAAGCCCGGGGGTAGGCCCGCCCGGGCCGTAGGGGCCCCTGCACAAACATCGGGCGCCGAGTCGGCGCTGGCGGCATACAATCGGCGAAGCCGATGCCGCCACGATCCGGACTGCCTCGCAGTCCTGATCGAGCCGCGACAAAGCCCGGGGGTAGGCCCGTCACCGGGCCGTAGGGGCGGCAGCCCCTGAGCAAAAAAGAGGCTCCTACCCGTTTAATGGGAGGAGCCTCGGAGTCGCTCGCGTGCGTTGCGAGGCCGGACGTCAGATGAACCGCTCGCACGCAGGGTCACCTGAGGTATCAGCCGTGAGGATTGTACCGGAATCGGCATGAGAAAACGCCTCGAAGCTCATGAAGTTGCTACAGGTGCCCGGGACATCGCCCGCACCCACGCATGATCGTAGCCGCGGCACCGGTCGCCGCCACTCGCGCGGGGATTTCACCTTCAACGGGCGCTCCCGCTGGTGAGCATTCGCTGCCCGCTTGGAGGATTCTGTGGCCGAGACCCCTCGGGCGAACAAACCCACGTTGTCGAACGCCTGGCGTGAAGCCCGCGAACTGATCTTTGCCCATCGCGGCCGCCTGGCCGTCGGCCTGGTGCTGATCGGCATCAACAGCATCGCCGGGCTGGTCCTGCCGTGGAGCGGCGGTCCCCTGATCGACCTGGTGGTCGACCAGGGCCGTCACGAGCTGCTGACATGGATCGCGCTGGCCGCCGGAATCGCGGTGGCGGTGCAGGCGGCGACGTCGTTCGCGCTGTCGCAGCTGCTGAGCATCGCCGCCCAGCGCGCGGTGACCGACATGCGCATCCGCGTGCAGGCGCACATCGAACGGCTGCCGGTGCGGTATTTCGATTCCGTGCAATCCGGGCAGCTGATCTCGCGCATCATGACCGATGCCGAAGGGATCCGCAACCTGGTGGGAACCGGGCTCGTCCAGCTGGTGGGCAGCCTGATCACCGCGATCGTGGCCCTGGGTGTGCTCATCCATCTGAATTGGCAGCTGACGGTCATCACCGTGATCGCGCTCGCGCTCTTCGGTGGTGCCTGCGCGGTGGCGTTCACGCGGTTGCGCCCGCTGTTTCGTGAACGCGGCAAGATCAACGCCGAGGTGACGGGGCGACTCGGCGAATCGCTGGGAGCGATCCGCGTGGTCAAGGCCTACGTCGCCGAGGAGCGCGAAGCGCAGGTCTTCACCGCGGGCGCCGAACGGCTGTTCAAGAACGTAGCGAAGTCGATCACCGGGGTCTCAGCGTTGACCGCCCTGACCACCCTCACGGTCGGCATCGTCGGCGTGAGCATGATCCTGGTCGGCGGCGAGAGCATGATCCAGGAAGTCGCGCGACCAGGCGCGGGCATGACCAAGGGCGAGTTCTTCCAATACCTGGTCTTCACCGGTCTGGTCGCGGCGCCGGTGGTGCAGATGGCATCGATCGGCACGCAGATCACCGAGGCGTTCGCGGGCTTGGATCGCATCCGCGAGGTCATGCGCATGCGCACCGAGGAGGAGGAGCATGGCGGCACGGCCCCAGCCGGCGCGGTGAACGGGGATGTCGTGCTCGAGGACGTCGATTTCTCGTACGAATCCGGCAAGCTCGTCCTGCATCAGGTGTCGCTGCACGCGCCTGCCGGATCAACCACCGCGCTGGTCGGTTCGAGCGGCTCGGGGAAGACCACGCTCGTCGGCCTGATCATGGGGTTCCATCGACCGGTCGCCGGCCGCGTGCGCATCGATGGCCGCGACCTGTCGTCGATCGCGCTGCGCGATTACCGGCGCCTGCTGGGCGTCGTGCTGCAGGACAACGTGCTCTTCGACGGCACCATCGTCGAGAACATCCGCTTCTCGCGCCCCGATGCATCGATGGAGGACGTCCTCGAGGCCGGGCGCATCGCGCGCTGCGACGAGTTCGTGGCCGGATTCACCGACGGCTGGCAGACCGTGGTCGGGGAGCGCGGCGTGAAGCTGTCGGGCGGTCAGCGCCAGCGCATCGCCATCGCGCGCGCCATCATCGCGCGTCCGCAGATCCTGGTGCTGGACGAGGCGACCTCGAGCCTCGACAGCGAGAGCGAGGAGATGGTCCAGAGCGGACTGCGGCACCTGCGTCAGGGACGCACCACCTTCGTCATCGCCCACCGCCTGTCGACGATCCGCTCGGCCGACCAGATCCTGGTGCTCGAAGGCGGGCGCATCGTCGAGCGCGGCACCCACGACCAGCTGTTCGCAGCCGAAGGCCGCTACCGCCAGCTTCACGACCGGCAGTTCCAGGTCGAGCGCGACCACTACCTGAATCCCGGCGAGGATCCCCGGGCGCCGCGCGTACCCGGGTCCGCGACCCCGTGAGGGCGTCTTGCAGTCGCGCACCAGCGCAGACAACGGACCTATGAAAGCCGGCGCCTCGTCCATCTCACGCTCCCTGATCGCGGCCGCCAACGATCTCGTCGTCGAGCTCGCCGCGATGCGCTTCGCGGATCCGGTCGCGCACGTCTACAACCCCCTGGTCTATGCCGCCGACATCCATGAAGCCTACCTGCGCGCCTATGGCGCGAACACCAAGCGCGTGGTCTTCCTCGGGATGAATCCCGGTCCGTTCGGGATGGCCCAGACGGGGGTGCCGTTCGGCGAGATCGCCGCGGTGAGGGATTGGATGCGGCTCGGAGGTGCGGTCGGCAGACCGGAGCGCGAGCACCCGAAGCGTCCCGTCGTCGGCATGTCCTGCACGCGCAGCGAGGTTAGCGGGCGCCGGCTGTGGGGCAGCTTCCAGGCCCGATTCGGCCCGGCGGAACGCTTCTTCGCCGAGCATTTCGTCGCGAACTACTGTCCGCTGGTGTTCATGGAGGCCTCCGGCCGCAACCGCACGCCCGACAAGCTCGGCGATTCCGAGCGCGACGCCCTGTACGCGGCGTGCGATCGTCACCTGCGTCGCATCGTCGAGGTGCTCAGCCCGGCCTGGGTCGTCGGAGTGGGACGGTTCGCGCAGGTGCGCGCCCAGACCGCCCTGGCGGGCATGCCGACCGTCATCGGCCATGTCCTGCATCCGAGCCCCGCCAGTCCGAAGGCCAATGCCGACTGGGCCGGCGCCGCGACGCGCGAGCTAGTCAGCCAGGGGATCTGGAAGTAGTCTTCACGAAACCCCGGCGCGCCCTGCGGTCGCCATTGTGCCGGGTTTTCGTAAAGACGACTTTTCTACACGGGGAGCCGGAACTGCCCCCCGGACCCCCGCAGTTTTTTTCAGCATCCCGCTGAGAAGGCCTAGGCCGTGGTGTGGTGGCGACCGGAGGGGCGCTGCCGGAACATCGCATGCGCATCGCGGTTCTGGATGACCCAGTAATCGAGGGCGCTGGGGGACTTCGAATCGGTCCACGATCCACGGACCTCGACCTGCTCCTCGTGGTCCGGCCGATGCACCAGTTCCGGATCGGGTTCCACCACCTGGACCGACTGGTAGCGCTGCTGCGTGCTATCCGGAGCGGGGCAGACCAGGAACGAGGCGGTTCCCAGGTCGGCATGCAGGCCACCATCGTCGTCCGGGGTTTCAGCATCGGATAACCCCGGGTCCAACCGCTCCACCAAGCAGAGGCTGCCTTCGGCATCCGGATTGACGATGTACGCATCTGTCGGCTGGTCGGTGCTCCCGACCACGACCCGTCCAGCATCGTCGACTTGAACGACCCAATCCCGTGGCATAGCTGCAACTCCACTTGTTTTGAAAATGTTCTGATGATCGCGCAGTATATCCGCGTCCACCATCGTTCCCAACACCTGCTGCGCTACGTCTCTACGGGCGGATGACGCGGATGCGTAAGCGATGGACCCCAGCGCAGGGCTGTTGTGCAGACCGGCCAGCTTCGATTGATCGGAGCGGTGGTTGAGCGTGTACAATGTCCAGGCTCCCCGTCGCGGGTCGGACATCCGCGCACCATTCGAGAAGGATCACGCCATGAAAGTCAGAGACATCATGAGCCAGGACCTGGCCTGCTGCACTCCCGAGACACCGCTCCAGGACGTCGCCCAGATGATGGTCGAGCGCGATTGCGGAGCGATACCGGTCGTCCTCGACGAGGACCGCCGGCAGCTCGTGGGCGTGGTGACCGATCGCGATATCACCATCCGCCTGGTGGCGCAGGGCATCAATCCCTTGGACAAACGCGCACGTGATTGCATGTCGAGCCCGGTGGTCTCCGTGTCGATGGACGCGAGCGTCGAAGAGGCATGCACCACCCTCGAAGCTCATCAGGTACGACGCATGCCGGTGGTCGATAGCAGCAACGGCACGTGCTGCGGCATGATCGCGCAAGCCGACCTCGCGCGTTATGCGCCGTCCAGCGAGACCGCGGATCTGGTCAAACGCGTTTCGCAGCCTTCGCCGGCGTTCGACAGCGTGGAAACCCAGCCGGTGGAGCGTGACCGGCGGGAGTAAGTCTTTACGGCGACGCTGACCAATGACGAACCCCAGGCACGATGCCTGGGGTTCGTCAAGACTGGTGGGCAGTGAGGGATTCGAACCCCCGACCCCTCGCGTGTGAAGCGAATGCTCTAGCCGCTGAGCTAACCGCCCGAATCGGTGGTGAGCATCCGTGGCACGTCGAGTCGCGCAAGCCTCCGATGAGGCCGAGTCAGGCCGTGGCTAGGCATCTTTCCAGGCGGATCTAGGCTCGGTCCTGACC
>JACCZE010000063.1 GCA_013696105.1 Planctomycetota bacterium
ATCCATCGCTGGAACCTCTGTGCCGATCGTCGGAACGGGCCGTGCAACACCCCCCCTTGCGTAATAGAAGTCGCTGTCGACGGAGGACGGAGGACCCAGGACGGAGAACGTTCCCCCGATTGCCGTCTGAGCCACCCACGGCAGGCTTCCCCTTGCACGTCGTCACCGATGACGAAGCACGTAGGACCCAGGACGGAGAACGTTTCTTCCCATGCTCGCCATCAATCACCTGTCCGTCTCGGTCGATGACCATCGCATCCTCGATGATCTGTCGCTGACGGTGCGCGCCGGCGAGGTGCACGCGATCATGGGCCCCAACGGCTCCGGGAAGAGCACGCTGACCAAGGTCGTGGCCGGGCACCCCGCCTACACCATCACCGCGGGGACGATCCTGTTCCGCGGCAAGGACCTCACCGCGCTGCCGCCCGAGGAACGCGCCACCGGCGGCATCTTCATCGGCTTCCAGTACCCCGTCGAGGTGCCGGGCGTGAACAACGCCGACTTCCTGCGCATGGCCCTGAACGCCAAGCGCAAGGCGCGCAAGGAGCCCGAGCTCGATGCCAAGGCGTTCGCGCCGATCCTGCGCCAGCGCATGGAGCAGGTGGAGCTCGACGAGGTGCTGAAGGACCGCGAGCTGAACGCCGGCTTCTCGGGCGGACAGAAGAAGCGCAACGAGATCCTGCAGATGATGGTGCTGGAGCCGGACCTGGCAATTCTCGACGAGACCGACAGCGGCCTGGACATCGACGCGCTGCGCATCGTCGCGCGCGGCATCAACGCCTACCGCTCGAGCGAACGCGCGATCGTGCTGATCACCCATTACCAGCGGCTGCTCGATCTGGTCGTTCCCGACCAGGTGCACGTGCTTTCCGCAGGTCGGATCGTGAAGTCGGGCGGCAAGGAGCTCGCCGCCGAGCTCGAGAGCAAGGGCTACGACTGGCTGGACCGCACCTGACGATGTCGAGCCAGGGCACGCCCGTCCAATCGCGGTGGGGAGACGCCTGGAGCCTGGTGCGCGCCCGCGCCGCGGCCCGCGCGCAGGAGGTGGGACTGCCGACCAACGCCGCCGAATCCTGGCGCTACGTGCGCGTAGCGCCCCTGGCCAAGCCGCCCGCGACCACGCCCCGGCCGCTCACCATGACCGGGATCGATGCGCTGCGTCTGCCCGGGATCGCCGCGGTGCTGGTCGTCATCGACGGCGTCTACCGCGCGGATCTGTCGAACCTGGGTGCGATTCCCCGCGGCGTGCGTGTGGACGATCTGCTGGCCATTCCCGACTCCGAAGGCCGAGCGCTCTGCGACCGCTGGCTGCGCGGCATGGACGGGTGCGACATCACCGCCTGCTGGAGCTTCACCGACGGTTCCGGCGGCCTGCGCATACGTGCCCAGGGTGCGGTCGAGCAGCCGCTGCACATCCTCAGCATCGCCACCGGCGGCGTCGGCGGCGCCCGGGTGGTGATCGAACTCGCACGCGGCGCGACGATGGACCTGGCGCTCAGCCATATCGCGCTCGCACCATCGCGTTCGAGCATCGGTGTGGACATCGAGCTGGGAGACGGCGCGTCGCTCTCTGCGGACGAGCTGCAAGGCGGCGAAGCCTGCGCCGCGAGCCAGCTGTTCAGCGGGCTGACCGCAGCGATCGCGCGCGATGCGCGCATGTCGTGGACCACGGCGGCGCGCGGCGCCGACCTTGCGCGCTTCACCGCCGATGCAGCGCTCATCGCCGCGGGCTCCGCCATCGCCCTCAACAGCGTATCCGTCCTCGATGGAGCGCGCCAATCGCACAACCATGCGCGCGTCAGCCACCGCGTGGGCATGACCACCTCGCAGCAGGTGTTCAAGAACATCGCCGGCGGCACCGCGGTCGCGAGCTTCGACGGCCTGGTCACGATCGCCAAAGGGGCCGACGGTTCGCAAGCCTCGCAGCGAAACAACAACCTGCTGCTGTCACCGACCGCGCGCATCGACACCCGCCCGCAGCTGGACATCCTCGCCGACGACGTGAAGGCCGGCCACGGCGCGACCATCGGCCAGCTCGACCCCGAGGAGCTGTTCTACCTGCAGACGCGCGGCCTGGACGCAGCGCTCGCGCGCGCCGTGCTGACGCGCGGATTCGCCGCTGAGGTCGTGGATCTGATGCGGCTGCCGGCCTGCCGGGAATTGGCGCAGGCCGAGGTGCTGGGGTCCTTGGGAAGGTAGCTTTTGTGCAGGGGCACGCCCCTACGGCCCGTGAACGGGCCTACCCCCGGTCTTTGTCGCGGCACTTTGTGCAGGGGCTTCGCCCCTACAGCCCTGGTCGGGCCTACCCCCGGTCTTTGTCGCGGCTCGATCAGGACTGCGAAGCAGTCCTGATCGTGGCGGCATCGCTTGCAGCGATTGTATGCCGCCACCGCCGCTCGGCGCACGAGAACAACCGGGACCATCTGCCATCTGCCATCTGCTATCGCCCAGCTCATCCGCACGTTCTCTTCCGCCCCGAAACGCCTACACTGCTGCCATGCTTCCCCAGCTCGATCCCGAGGCGATCCGGGCGCAGTTCCCCGGTCTGCAGGGGCTCGCGCATGGCAAGCCGTTCGTCTATCTGGATTCGGCCGCGACCGCGCAGAAGCCGCTACGCGTCATCGAACGCATGGACCGGTTCCTGCGCCACGAGTACGGCACCGTCCACCGCGGGCTCTACGAACGCAGCGTGCAGTCGACGCAGCTGTACGAGGAGGCTCGCGCGGGCGTCGCGCGCTTCATCAACGCGCCGAGCGAACGCGACATCGTCTTCACCATGGGCTGCACCGACGCCATCAACCTCGTCGCCTGGTCGTGGGGCCGGAAGCACCTCAGGCGCGGAGACCGCGTGCTGGTGACGGCGATGGAGCACCACGCCAACATCGTACCCTGGCAGATCACCGCCGAGCTCACCGGCGCCGAGCTGATCGCCTGTCCGCTGACTCCCGCAGGCGCGATCGACCTCGAGGCCTTCGACCAGCTGCTCGACGAGCGCGTCAAGCTGGTCGGCGTGGTCCACGTCGCCAACAGCCTCGGCACCATCAACCCGGTGAAGCTGCTGGCCCAGAAGGCGCACGCCATCGGCGCGCGCATCCTGGTCGACGCCGCGCAATCTGCGCCGCACATGCCGCTGGACGTGCAGGACCTGGACTGCGACTTCCTCGCCTTCTCATCGCATAAGATCTACGGGCCGACCGGTATCGGCGCCCTGTACGGTAAGCAGGCGGTGCTCGCGGACATGCCGCCCTGGCGCGGCGGCGGCGAGATGATCGAGACCGTGACCTTCGAGAAGACCACCTTCGCACCGCCACCCGCGCGCTTCGAGGCCGGCACGCCGCCGATCGTCGAGGCCATCGGCATGGCCTCGGCCTGCGCGTGGCTGCAAGAGCTGGGCCTCGAACGCATCGCCGCCGCCGAACGCGCGCTCTTCGCCTACGCCGAGACGCGCCTGGCCGAGATCCCCGGCCTGCGCCGCATCGGCACCGCGCCCGAACGCAGCACCGTGCTCGGCTTCGTCATGCCCGGCGCGCACGCCTCCGACATCTCATCGATCCTGGACATGGAAGGCATCGCCATCCGCGCCGGCCACCACTGCGCCCAACCGGCGATGCGCTGCTTCTGCGTCCCCGCGACCGCCCGCGCGAGCCTCGGGGTCTATACCACCCGCGGCGACATCGATCGCCTGGTCGAGGGACTGAGGACGGTGGCGAGGTTGTTCGGTTAGAAACGTCCTCCGTTCTCCGTCCTCGGTTCTCCGTCGACAGCCTGACAACGTTCGATCCTGTAAAACGTCGCCATTGCGTCCCAGGAGACGGAGGACCGAGGACCGAGGACTGAGGACTGAGGACTGAGAACGATCCTCTTACAAATCATCCGTCGGCGTGATCACCCGTGGTATGACGCGCTGCAGGGGACGCTCGGATTTGACCGGGATCTTCTCGGCGGGCTTGTCGCCCAGCGGCAGCACCAGGCCGGCGGCGCGGCGGCGCTGATCTTGCTCGGCTTCCTGGCGGATCTTGTCCCAGTCGACGCTGTGGCCCTTGTCGATGCGCTCGCGCGCCATGATGATCATCGACTGCTCGTGCTCCTCGCTCATGCCCTGCAGCAGGTCGAGAGCGACCTTGGCTTCGGAGAGCTTGCCGTCGAGCTGCAGCAGCGGCACCACGTGCTTGTAGAAGCGGAAGGCCTTGCGCTCATCGCCCAGCGCGGCGTAGACCTCGGCCAGCTGCAGCATGAGCTCGGAATTCTTCGGGTGGCTCGCGACCAGGCGGCTGAGGATCTCCACCGCCTTCTCGAACTCGCCCTGTTCAAGCAGCTCGTTCAGGAGCTGCTTGCCGTTCGCGAGCTGGCCGGCGGTGTCGCCGCACAGGCGCAACAGCTCGACCAGCTCGCAGCGCGGGCCATAGGCGAGCCCGCCGGCGTTGGCGATGCGCCGGCGCGCGTGCTCGAGCGCGATGCCGTGGTTGGTGGTGCGCGCGGCAACGCGCACGACGTCGGCGAGGATCGAGTCGAGGTTCGGGTCCTTGAGCTCTTCGGCGACTTCCGCCAGGCGCACGCGCGCGGCGAGGTCGTCCGGCCGCAGACGGCAGGCCTGCACCAGCATGTCGCGGCAGGTCGGGCGATCACCGCAGCCGCGCGCGAGATCCGCCGCCAACAGGAACTGTTTCATCGCGGTGGCGCGATCGCCCTCGCGGTTGGTCACCTGGGCCAGGCGCTGGCGCAGCGCCAGATTCGCCGGCAGATCGGTCAACGCTGATTCGATCAGCGGGCGCGCGTCTTTCAGCAGGCCGAGTTCGAGCAGCGCGTCGACCGCCTTGCAGAACGCCTCGCCGGCCAACCCCTCCTGCTTCAGCTTCACGCGCGTGCGCGCGAGCCATCCGTAGGTGTCGATCTTCTCGCCGCCGAGTTCGATGATGCGTTCGAGCGTGGCGGCGAGCTCGGCGAAGTCGCCGGTGCGCTCCTGCGCGCTGGCCGCGAGCTTCAGCTGCTTGGTCGCGCCGTCGCGGTCGCGGCGGCGTTCGTACGATTGCGCGAGCCAGTCGTGGCACTCGACGTCGTTCGGAGCCAGCTGCGCGAGCAGCTCGTACACGTGCAGCAGCACGTCTTCACTGGCCTCCTTCTGGGTCAAGAGGGCCGTACGCAGGACGGTGACGGCATCGTCCTTCTTGCCCGACCACACCAGCAATTCGGCGCATTCCTTGGCGTATTCGCAGCGGCCCGGCAGCAGCGCCAACAGCTCGCGCCAGGCCTGGATGGCCTCGTCCAGGCGCTCGTTCTCGTGGAAGGCGCGCGCCGCCAGCTCGAGCTGCAAAGCGGCCTGGTCGACATCGCCATCAGCGCGGCAGAAGCGTGCGAGCATCAGCGCCGTGCTGCCCTGGTCCGCACCCAGCTCCTGGGCTTCGCGCACCGCCTCCATCGCCTGTTCGCGCGCGCCACGCTCGGCGTGTAGCTCGGCCAGGCCGAGCAGGTTCTTCACCGTCTCTTCGCGGTTTCCCAGCTGCAGGTGGATCGCCACCATCTGCGTGAGCACCGCTTCCTTGTCCGCTCCCAAACGCAGAGCATTACGCAGCGCGACCACCGTCGCGCTCGGGTCGCTCATCTGCTGGACCGCAGCCATGTAGGCCTCGGCCGCCTCGGCGTGGTCGCCGAAGCGTTCGGCCAGCTCGGCGAGGTGCAGGTGGATGCGCGAGGTGCCTTGACCGAATGCGAGCGTACGCCGGTAGAGCCCGTACGCGGTCTTGTGGTCGCCGTGCGCGTACGCGGCATCCGCTTCGACCACCAGCTCGTTGAGGTTCGCCGGGCGCAAGAGGCCCGTGCGGCAGAGCGTGCCGACCGCCACGCGCGCGCGGAACGGCGGCAGGGTCGGATGGTTCAGCAGCTTGTTGGCGACCGTCCCGTCGACCCAGTCCTCGAGCAGCAGCGCCGCATCCTTGCTCAGCTGCGCTGGCTCGGGCACCGATGGATCGCGGATGAGCGCATCCCAGGAATCAGGCATCACCTCGGTAAACGTTCCGAGCTCGTCCTGACGGCGCAGGCCTTCGAGCAGCACCGAGCCGGGATTGATCGACATGCCGATCTTGATCTGGACCGCGCTCCATTCCTCGGCGGCGATCACATCGGTGAACGACAGCA
>JACCZE010000065.1 GCA_013696105.1 Planctomycetota bacterium
GATGCGGTCATGGCGTCCCTCACGACGCGCGCAGCGCCCGTCCCGCTGGTCGCCCAGCTGACGTCCGGGTCGGCGTTCATCGACGCATCGCGGACCAACGGCCGGGCAGTCGTGGTCCACACCGCGCAGGCCCACGTCGATATCGGATCGGCGACGTGCGAGGTCAACGCTTCAGCCGAACGCACGCGCATCGAGGTCTCCCACGGAACCGCGACCCTCGTGCGGCCAGATGGTCAGAAATCCCTGGTGGTCGCCGCGGGCCAACGCGCCTCGGTCGCGCCCGGCGGGGATCCGACGATCGACAGCGGGGCACGCTTCGTGCGCGGGGTGAATTTCGGCGGAGATGCGGTGACGATCGACGGATATCGGCTGCTCGCGCACCGGCAGGCGCTCAAGGCGGGAATGGAACTGGCAGGTGGAACGCAGCTGGCGGCCGCGCGGTCGATCTCGGCACCGGGGCTCGATTTCGCGCTGAAATCGCTGCTCGATTGCGGACTGACCGCGAGCGGGCCGATCCGCGTGTTCCAATCCGCGCCCAACGGGGAATACGAGGTCGTGCTGTGGATCTCCGACGACCGCGGGATCCGACCCGAGGAGATCAGCGTCAACATCCTCAACCGCTCGCTGCCGGCAGGCATCGGCGCCTCTGGCGCTTCCTCCTGGCGGCGGCTCGGACCGTATCGGGCAAGCGTCACGAACCGACGCATCGAGATCTCGCTGACCGGTCCGCGCAGCACGGTCCTCGCGGGCATGGCGATCTTCGCGGTCGGACCGATCGAAGGCGGCATCGCCCCGTACGCCGCGCTCACCATCCCCGGCGACGAGGCTTCCTTCGTGTCGGTCGAGGACATCCCGTTGGCGGTCGACGTCGGCACCGCGGAGGACATCGCCAAGGTCGTCTACTCCAACGGGTCGAAGGTGATCGCCGAGTCGACCACGGCGCCGTTCGGCGCGACGTGGACCCACCCCACCCCGGGGAAGTACGCCCTGACCGCGACCGTCACCACCAAGGATGGGGCCTCGGCACGGACACCGATCGTCTCGGGGGTGGTCGAGGACGCGAACCGGCCGGGGATCCTGATCTACGAGTACTGGCAGCGGCTCGGCAACGGATCGATGGCGACCATGCGGGCGGACCCGCGATTCAAGGGTCCGCCGACCGGCTGCCAGCTGGTCAGCCAGGGATTCCGGACGAGGTCGGATTTCATGGATCATTTCGGCGCGCGCATCCGCGGCTATCTGATCGCGCCCGCGGACGGCGAATACGTCTTCTCGCTGGCGAGCGACGACAATGGCGAATTCTGGCTGGGATCGGACGAGAAACCCGCATCGATCCGCTTGCTGGCTTCGGTTCCCGGACACACCGGTGACGACCAGTGGGACAAGTACCCATCGCAGACGTCGCAGCCGGTCACGCTGGTCAAAGGCCGCCGCTACGTCATCGAGGCGCTCTATACCGACGGCGGGGGCTACGATTTCCTGACGGTCGGTTGGCGGCTTCCCGACGGCCGGGTCCAACGGCCCATTCCCGCGGCCTGCCTGGAACCCTACCTGCCTAACGCTGCGACCGCGCCCTAGCTCCCGGCTTGGCCCGTGCGGCGTTCGCGACGACCGTGACGCTGCCGCCCGAGCACGCGGTGGACGTGCGATCGTGCGCGACCTTCAGGCGTCCTTCGCCATCGAACCCGGACGCGACCCCCCTGACGACCGTCGCGTCCCGGACCTCGACGGACTTGCCCGCGAGCCAGTCGCGCTCGCCCATCGGCACGAGCAGCCGCTTCCATGCTCCCGCGGCGACCAGGCCCGCAGCCTCCAGCAGGTAGCGGCGGATCGCCGACAGCATCGACACCTCGTCAGGGACGTCGGCATGGGTGCAGGCTTCGGCGACGCTCGCGGAGGCGCCGATAGAGGCCAGGGCCGCCGGATCCTGGTCCCACCGCGGGTCGAGGTTCAGACCGATGCCGACGACCAGCGTGCGCGATCCCGATCCGCGTTCGCACAGCACGCCCGCCAGCTTGCGATCCGACATATAGCAGTCGTTCGGCCATTTGATCATCACCCGGGCGCCAGAGGCGAGGTCTTCGACCGCGTGGGCGATGGCGAGTCCGGCGGCGAGCGCGATCTGGCGCGCATGGCGGTCGGCCTCGGCCACGCTCGTGCGGCGGCCAGGGTCGATGGCGAAGGTCGCGGTCAGCACGCCGGGGGGGGCATGCCAGCGGTTGCCGCCGCGACCGCGACCACCGGTCTGCGCGCGGGTCCACACGCACGCGCCATGGGCGAGCGCTTCGCGATGCGCGAGCGCCCAGGTATTGGTCGAATCGCACGTCGGCAATTCGATCAGCCAGGATGGACACGGGGTGGTCGGCTGTTTCATGGAAACGAGAAACCCCTACCCGGAGGCCGGGCAGGGGTCGTCATGCATTCGCTGAGCTCAGCGTGCGGGAGTGCTGCCAGCGGCGCTTTCGGCGCGCTCCTGGATGATGCGCTTCTCGAGCTTGCGCGCCTCGCGGCGGCGTCGCTCGCTGGGCTTGTCGTAGTACAGGTTCTTCTTGATGTCTTTGGTGAGGCCTTCCTTCTCGCAGCGCTTCTTGAAGCGGCGGAGGGTCTTTTCGAGCGGTTCACCATTACGGGCTTCGACACGGATCATACGGGACTACGACTCCTGGGTGGGCGGAGCACGTTACCGGGAATGCGGTTGGAGCAAGCCATTCCGGTCGCTCCGCCAACGGACGTATGACGTGAGGCGCCGGTAAGTCCTGCCTTGGCACAGGATTGCCGGCAGGAGAGGGCAGCCCCCAGCAGGTCGGCAGACCCTGGAACCACGTGCTTTGGACCCGGATGCCGGCCGTCTATTCGGCGATCTCGATGACGGTCTGGGCCCGGTCGGGATGAGACAGGGTCTGGTAGAGTTCTTCCGCCTCCTCGTTCTTCAGGCGGACGCAGCCATGCGAGACCATGGCTCCCGACTTGGCGTCGTCACCGGTGTAGCCGTGGATGCCGATGCCCGATTGGCCGATGTCGTCCGCGCTCAGCGGCAGCCAGATCGGCCCGAGGATATTGCCCGGGTCGCCGTAGTGCAGGACCTGCTTGGTGTCCGGATGCGTCCAATCGGGATGCCAGACGCGGTTGGCCAGTCGCGCGCGGCCGATCGGCGTGGGCGAGCTCTTCGCGCCGATGCTGCAGGCGTAGCGGCGGGCGAACAATCCGGCGACGTAGCAGTCGAGGACGTAATCGCCCTTGTCGACCCGCAGGGCGAATCCCTTCTCCTTCACCTTGACCACCTTGAGCGCGTCGCCCGCGCTGAGGTTGCTGTCGTTGACGCCGCGACCGCGCAGCCGGTTGAGCAATTCGCGGCTCATGCCGTATTTCTTCGCGATCGCATCCGGATTCTCGCCCGCTGCGACGACGTGGATGGCGAACGTCCCGGTGGCATCGGTGGGGTAACGGCTCTTGCTGAAGAACAACGCGGTGCCCAATGGAGCGAGACGTTCGGCGATCAGCCGGGACTCGTGCTCACGCATGCCCGGCTGGTTGTAGAGCGACTGCAGGATCCTGCCGTACATCGCCGTCAGCGTCGTCGCCTGGTCTCCGGTGACCGCTTCAGCGCCCGCCTGCGCCCACAGGGCATCGGCCTGCTCGAGCGCGCGCTTGGTCTCGGAAGGAAGCTCCGACGCCCCCAGGGCTGGCAGTCCGCCCGTGGCCTGGCCGGTTGCGCCCCCTGCGGTGGCCGATGCCGCAGTGCCCGACGCGTCCGGCGTATCGGGATTCAGCACCAGCTCTCCACCATCGGAGGCGGCCGCAGGATTCCGCTTCGAGAAGTACCACCAGCCGCCGATGGCGCAGCCGACGATGACCAGGATCAGCATGAAACGCATGGCGGACCTCCTCACGACGGAAGTCGGCACCCTAAGCGCGGCGTCGGAAAAAGCACCCGCTCAGGCACCCGGCGAGCGACCACGCGCTCCTGGCCGGCGTGCGCGAGGCGGACGACCTTCCGGGTGCTGGCCTTGCGCGGGGTCCCCGCTAGGTTCGCCCGCTCTTCCGGCAGCTCCCACGCAGGATCCCTCATGCCCCACCGCACGCGCACCCTGGTCACCAGCCTGACGCTGATCGCGGGCGTCTCGGCCGCGCACGCCGTCGACCAGGCGCCCACCGACAACGGGACGCGGCCGCTCGCGCAGTCGGCTCCAGAGTTCGCTCCCGGTTCACGCCTCCAGGTCAACGCGCAGCGTCAGGTGATCGTCCGCGGCCTGGTCGACCTCGATGCGCTCATCCAAGGCAACTACCTCGACGCCAACAACGACGTCGGCGACCACCGCGGCTACGGCCTCATCCGCGCCGAACTGGGCACGAAGGTCAAACCCGACGAGCACGTCAGCGCGATCATCACCATCGGCTATTACGACGAGGCGGGCAGCGCCGCCTCGTCCGCGGCGTCGACCTCACCGACCGCACCAACCGTCCCCGCGAATCGCGGCCGCACGGTGGTCAAGGACGCCTACGTCGAGCTCAACCAGTTCCTCGGCTCCGAACGCCTGGGGGTCAAGGCCGGCCGCATGCCGGTGCGCTGGAACCTGCGTGAGTTCAAAGGCGGCTTCGTCTACGACAGCCGCGCCAACGATCCCGCGGTCGACAGCTGGGACGGCGCGCGCGCGACCTACAACTACGACACCATCGACATCACGCCGTACGCCTACCGCCTGCCCGACAACAGCTCGCTCTTCGGCGGCGCGCTGGATTGGAAGCCGGCCTCGAGCGGAGATACGCGCACCTTCCTCAGCGGCTCGGTGAATCTCGAGCGCAACGTCGTGTTGCGACCGGTCGCTGGCAATCCCGGCGGGACCGGACGACGCCTCATCACCTTCTACGGCGGCGCGGATTTCGAGATCAACGAATTCAACCTCTACGGCGAGTACGCCTCGCAGCGCGGCGAGCAGACCAGCGGCGTGCGCTTCTACGGCTGGGGAGCCAATGCGGGCATCGATTGGCGCACGCGCCTGCCCGGCGGGCAGCAGTACGTCCTGGGCGTGAAAGCCGATCACCTCAGCGGCGACAACAATCCCACGGACGGACGCAACTACGCCTTCATCAACAACTGGGAAGGCACTGGGGACTGCTACATCGTCGAGCACGAGAAATACGGCGAACTCTCGCGCTACCTGCAGGGCAATCTCCAGGACCTCAAGCTCTCGACCGGCATCTCGTTCGACGAGCACAACAGCATCCGGCTCGGCGCCACCTACGGCATCTTCCGCGTTCCCAACCCCCTGCCTGGCCAGTCGCGTGAATTCGGACAGGAAGGGGATCTGACCCTCACCTGGCAGTACACCTACAATGCGACCTTCCGCCTGTTCGGAGCCGCCTTCAAGCCCGGCTCGGGTTTCGTGCCGGTGACGCCGAACCCCCTGGTGACGAAGTCCGATCTGGTGTATCTGATGGGGCTGAATCTCGGCGTGGTGTTCTGATCACGAATCCGGCGCGACGTACCGTCGCTA
>JACCZE010000077.1 GCA_013696105.1 Planctomycetota bacterium
CAAGGAGACCGCACCCTGCTGGTGGATCCCGCGACCCCTGCCAAGCGCCCGGCCCGATCGGCGCCGCTGGTGCACCCGGTCGGCCTCAACCGCTATTGACGTCCGTCGGGACGGTCCGCGCGGCCCGGTCTCTGCTTCTCCCCTGCGCTTCCCTGATTCAAAGGCATTGGCGCCCGACCACGGCCGCGCACCATGTGCGCGATGATGGTGCGTGGACTCGTGCTGTGGCTCGCATGTGCGACGATGCTGTCGTCGGCCGAGGATCTCGACGCGTTGTTCCGCCGCGCTCAGGGCGATCGCGCAGCCGTGGTGCCGCTCATCCTGGCTGGCAGCGAAGCGCTCGCTCGACTGCCCCCCGACGATTCCGCCGCGCTCGCCGAGCGCCTGGCGCCGTTCTGCCGCGCTGCAGCCTGCTCGCCTGAGCGCTACCCCGCCATGGAGCGGCTGGGTCTGGTGACGCATCGCATCGTCGCGCGTGAAACCCCCACCTCAGTGTCGCGTCGCTACGGCGTGGGGGCGGGGCTGATCACGCGTCTGAATCCGGGACCATTCACGGTCGGCCGCGAGCTCAAGGTCCTGGACGCGCGCGAGCCGCTGACGCTGGTGATCAGCCGCTCGCGCTTCCGCCTGTTCGTGTGGCGCGGTCGCATCCTGCTCGCCGTCATGCCGGTGTCGCTCGGGCGTCCTGGGAGGGAGACCCCACTGGGTACGACCACCGTACGCCTGCGCGTGCGGAATCCGGAATGGCGCGACCCCGACACCGGACGCATCTTCGCACCGAAGGACCCCGGCAACGTTCTCGGCGGCTATTGGCTCGGATTCGATCCGCTGAAGAGCCGCGCCTTCGCCGGCATCGGCATCCATGGCTTCACCGCCGAGCGCCCCGAAGCGTGGTTAGGCACTGCTTCGAGCCACGGCTGCGTCCGCCTGACCCAGCCGGATGTGGCGCTGGTGTTCGATCTCGCGATGCCGGGCGTCCGCGTGGTGGTCAGGGACTAGCAGCTGCTCGCTGCCGTCCGCGGTGACGAGCGCTCTGAGCTAGGTCTTGGTCTTCTGCAGCGCGAGGATCGACGCCCGCTGCGCGACGCGCTCCGCGACCTCGGTGAAGGCGTGAGCGCTGCGGCTCTTCGGCGCGCGGATGACGATCGGCGTGCCGTCATCGCCCGCTGCGCGTACCGCCGGCTCCAGGGGGATGCGGCCGAGGAAGGGCACGGCGAGCGCCGTGGCCTCGCGTTCGCCACCGCCGCTGCCGAAGATCGCGTCGGCGTGGCCGCAGCTCGGGCAGATGTATTCGCTCATGTTCTCGACGATGCCGAAGATCGGCACGTTCACCTTGGTGAACATCGCCGCGGAACGCCGTGCGTCCAATAGCGCCACCGCCTGCGGCGTCGACACGATCACTGCGCCGGCCAGCGGCACGGTCTGGGCCAGCGTCAACTGGATATCGCCGGTGCCGGGAGGCAGATCGACGAGCAGATAATCGAGTTCGCCCCAGTCGACATCGGTGATGAACTGCTTGAGCGCACCGACGATCATCGGTCCACGCCACACCACTGGCTGCCGTTCATCCAGGAGGAAGCCCATCGAGATCAGCTTGACCCCATGGCTCTCGACCGGGACCAGGCGCTTGTTCACCACGAAGGGCTGCTGGTTGATGCCCATCATCGTCGGGATCGACGGGCCGTAGATGTCGGCGTCGAGCAGGCCGACGCGTGCGCCGCGCGTCGCCAAAGAGCACGCGAGGTTCACGGTCACCGTGCTCTTGCCCACGCCGCCCTTGCCGGAGCCGATGCCGATGATGTGCCGCACGCCCGGCAGGATGTCGCTCATCGATGCGCCCTTGGGCACCTCGGCCGACACGGTGATCTCGGCGCGCGTGACTCCGGGAACGCTGAGCGCGGCGGCGCGGCACTGGTCCTCGAGCTGCTGCTTCACCGGACAGGCCCCGGTGGTGAGCACGAGCGCGAAGCGTGCGACCGCATCGCGCACCTCGACGCCGCGGATCATGTTGAGCGTCACCAGATCCTTGTGCAGATCCGGATCCTGCACCGAGCGCAGTGCATCCGTCACCTGGGCCGCGAGATCGCTCATGGGGTCATCGTCGGCACCGCCTGGCGCGGGGAATGGGGAAGATGGGGGGGAAGATAGGTGCTACGTGCTCCGTCCTCTGACCTCCGTCGACTGCAGACTACCAACCACCAACCACCAACCACAGACGATCACCAGCATAGGAGACGGAGGACGGAGGACGGAGAACGGAGGACAGATCACCTGTCCCCTCCCCTAATCCCCCATCCTTCTCACCGCCTCCACATCCCGGGCGATCTGGTCTTTCAAGTCATCGATCGACGCGAAGCGCTGCTCATCACGCAGGCGTGCGACGAAGTCGAGGGCGATGCGTTCGCCATAGCAATCGCCGGCGTGATCCAGCAGGTGCGCTTCGACCGTGACCGGACGGCCGGGCGCCACGGTGGGTGCACGGC
>JACCZE010000094.1 GCA_013696105.1 Planctomycetota bacterium
CTGGCGATCAGGTCGACGAACAGCTCGGGCAGCTCCTGGTAATGCAGCGGACCGTACACCGCCAGCTCGCGGATGCCCTGTTCGGGCTCGGGCGGATTGTTGCGCCGGCCCGGCAGCACCGCGTGCACCGGGAACACCACCGGCACGTCCATGCGCAGACGACGGAAGAGGCGCGCGCCGATCTCGGCGACGTGCTTCTCGCGGTGGTTCACCAGATCCGGACGTACCTGCAGATAGCGCGGATTCTTGGTGATCTTGCCATCGACGATGCGCGGGTGCGCGGAGGACAGCACGTACGGCGCCTTGTCGGCGAGCGCGCCGGACAGGCGCGCGCGCATGGGCTCGGTGAAGAGCGAGAAGCCGATCGCGTCCTCGACGATCTCGCGATCGTCCTGCAGGGTCAGCGCCTGGTAGTTCGACGCGAACAGGCCGGGATTGGCCATGTCAGCCTCGGCCTGCTTGTCGTAGCCGCGATGGATGGCGTCGTCGGGACGTTGGAAGAAGCGGTATTCGCAGTTGGCGACGATCTTCACGCTGTCGCCGCAGTGCTCGCGATTGAGTCCCGGTAGCAGGTCCGAAGGGACCACCGCGGACACGCTGATGTCGTCCTCCGTCGGAACCTTCATCGCGGCGATGAAGTCCTGCCGCAGCTTGAAGGTGCGCCACGAGCCCTCGAGCCGGCCGACGCGCAGGTACGAGCCGACGAGCTTGCGCCCGCGGTACTTGAATTCGTGGCCCGACTGCCCGTTCACGATGTCGACGCTGAAGTGCGTGCGCCAGTCCTCGCCCCACTCGGGGCGGTAGAAGCGCTTGATGATGAAGGCGAGCGCGCGGATGTCGGGCGGGATCGACGCGAGCCACGCGTTGTACTCGGGCGTGAATTCGCTCGGCGATGGGGTCAGCAGCTTGATCACCGAGCCGAGCGACCGCTTCGGATCGAGCACCGGCCGGCTGGGCCGGCGCGCGTAGTCCGGATGGATGTGCGGAAGGAACCGCGTCGAGTAGTCGTAGTCGAAAATCCGCGCGACCGCGACGAGATCTCGCTCGACGTCGGCGATGAAGATCGGCCCATACAGCATCGCGTCGTTGATCGACTTGGAGATCTCGGACTTGCCGCCCCCGGAGACCGTGCAGGGCTTGTGGCAATAGACGCCCTCGGCGACGGTACCCACCAGCCTCCAGGTCGGCGCGCCGGGATGCTTCTCGAGCCGCACCTTGTAGCCCGAGGGATGCACGATGGTGTTCGCCGGACGCAGCGGCAGCGAGCGTTCGACACCGTCATGGACCCAGGTCACGCGGCTCTTGGCCAATTCGATGCGCACCGATTCGGGCATGTAGAGGACATCGGGATACGCGCGATCGACTCCGTAGCCGTCGGCGTTGACGTCGAAGAGGGTGCCGGCGTAGCGCTCGCAGTTCTCGGCGAACGAATGCCCGCGGCTCAGGACGGTGTCGTTGCTGCCGTGGAATTCCTCGCCGAGGTTGAACGACGCGAAGGCGATGGCGCCACCCGCGTGCTCCTCCTCGCAACCACCCGATAGGTTCGCCGAGAAGGTGATCTGGGTCTTCACCTCCTTCTTGCAGTAACCGTAATAATTGTCGGCGAGGATGGTGACCATGATGCCATCCGCGGTGCGGCAGGCGATCTTGAACGGTGAACCGCCGTTGTAGGGCTCGTCGGGCCGCGACCAGCACATGCCGTCGCGCCGCTGACGCTCGTCGGCCTGATCGACGTGCGGCAGACCGAGTTCCTTCTTCGTCAGCTTGGTCAGGTGCGGGGCGAGGATCACGCATCCGGTGTGACCGGTCCAGCGCCCGGTGTCGAGCGCTGCGTCGTTCGCCGGCAGCGACGGATCGCCCGCGTTGCCGAAGATCGACTCGACGAAATCGAGGTTGCTCACCAGCGACCCGGGGGCGAACAGGCGCACCTCCATGGTCTTCGCCTGGGAGACGCCGGGGATCGCGGGCCGAACCAGCGGACGCAACAAGAGCGAGACGAACAGCTCGACGGGCTGCGCCCCCGCGGCGGCGAACGGTAGGCGCAGGTCCTCGCCCGGCGGACGCATCGCGTGGTGGAGCAGGTTCCCGAACACGTGCTTCGGCACCGCGAGCTTGTCGTTCGGGATCGGCAGCCCGCCCTGCGCGACGTGGAACACCCCCTGGGTGGTGCGCCGGTCGTTGCGCGGGTTGTGGAGGATGCCTTGGTGGATGCGGTACGACGACAGCGCGGGACCGGCGAGCTCGTCGCCGCCGACCGGCAGCGACAGCTCGCGCGCCAGGCCATGGCGATCGAGCACGAAGGTGTGCGCGGGCAGGCGTACGGCGCCGACCAGGCGCTCGCCGGCCAGGTGCAGGTCGAGGAAATCCTGGATGCGCTGATCCGCCGGACACAGGTGGCCCGACAGCAGGCGCGCCTGCTCGCGGTGGTTGGCGAGCAGGTCGTGGGCGACGGCGAGGAAATCCCGGTTCGACGCGTCGGTCGGCAGCTCGTGGCCGAGCGCCGCGAGCTTCAGGTTGATGTAGCGGATGAGGTTGCGCCGATCATGGATGACGTTCCGCCCATCCGCGTCCAGCCCGAGACTGCGCACCGTATCCATGGAGGCTCCCGTGGCATTCGATGGGCGGGTGCACCCGGAACAAGCGACGCCCCCCATGGACGCTACCTGGGCGCCGTGGTCCTGCATTCGCCGATCGTTACCTCAGGTAGCCGTCCTGCGACCTCGGATCTCCGTCTCCTGTGCCGACGGAGTCGTGATCGAGATCGATGCATGATCCCGACGGGAAGACGGAGGTTGGAGGCAGGAGGACCCAGGACGGAGCCGGCTGTCATCTCGGCCTCGGCTCCGATCGTCCCCCGCGGGTCAGCGCGCGCTGGACCGCCGGACCAGGTCTGGGCGCGCGAGCAGCGCTGGCGCGAGCGCAACGCCCAAACCCGGCGCGAAGGCATCGAGGCGGGCGTGGCCCTCGCGGATGTCGAGCGGGCGGTCGAGGATGTCGCGGTACCAGCCTTTGCAGAAGCCGCGCACGATCTCCATGGTCATGGCGTTGGGCAGCGCCGCGCACAGGTGCAGGCAGGCGATAACGTTGACCGGACCGGTGCAGTCGTGCGGCGCGAACGGCAGGTGCCAGGTGTCGGCGAGCGTGGCGATCTTGATCGATTCGGTCAGACCGCCGGTCCAGATGGCGTCGAACAGCACCACGTGCGCGGCCTGGGCGCTGAGCACCTCACGGAACGCGTAGCGGGTGAACAGCCGCTCGCTCACCGCCTGCGGCGCGCGCGTCTCGCGCGCCAGACGCGCGAGGTCCTCGGCGCTGTCGGGTTGGATCATGTCCTCCATCCAGGCTACGTCGTACGACTCGACCGCGCGCGCGATCGCGATGGCGCACGGCAGGTCCCAGCGGCTGTGGCCTTCGATCGAGATCGCCATGCGGTTTCCGACCCGCTCGCGGATCGCGCGCACCGTCTCGAGGCCGCTCGCCAGATCGACCGCGCTCAGACGGTGCCCGGGTGGACCGACCGCGGACCACCCGGCGGGACCGACGCGCACGGCGGTGCCGCCCGCGGTGCGCTGGGGCGCGAAGCGGTCCCATGGCCAGACCTTCATGTGGGCGATGCCTTCGGCGAGCAGCGACTCGGCGAGATCCCCGGCGCGGGTCAGGAAGGCGTGCTGGTCGTCGTGCAGCGGCGTGTCGACGCAGGTGTTGTAGACCGGGATGGAGTCGCGGCAGCGGCCGCCGACGAGATCGCAGATCGGCAGGCCGG
>JACCZE010000099.1 GCA_013696105.1 Planctomycetota bacterium
TGCGACATCCGCGCGGAACAGTTCCGGCGGGATCTCGGCGAAGCCCGCCGCGTCGCCTTGGCTCGCGAGGATCAGCGCATGGGTCGCGGCCGAGGCGTGCAGGTTCAGAGCCAAGGGCCGCGGACCGCTGCGTTCCGACGCCACGTGCTCAGCCGATTCTGCTCTGCCCCCGATCGCGAGGGATAGCGCGAGCAGGCAGAGCGCACAGCGGGTGCGGGTGCGGATGCCGATGGGGATGCGGAGCGGCTGGGCCATCACACGAGCAGCTTAACCCATGGGAGCCCGCGGCAATACCACCGCATTGTCGAGCCCTGCGGCAGCGCACGCGGGATCTGCATGCGTGGGCGGCAGGGGGCTCGGAAATCCGGGCAGTTGGCGCCTTGTGCGGGCCCGGCACCGCCCACCCTGCCGCCATGACTCCGGTAGACCAGCTCGATGACCACGCGCGCCGACCGCGCAACATCGGCAAGCTGCTCAATGCCAGCGCGATCGGCGATGTCGGATCGATCGTGGTCGGGGATGCCCTGCGTTTCTACATCCTGGTGCAACAGGACCCATCGGGAGCCCCCGATCGCCTCGCATCGGCGAAATTTCAGGTCTTCAATGGCACCGACCAGATCGCGGCCGCGTCGGCCGTCACCGAATTGGCGATCGGCCGCACCCTGGACGAGGCGGTCGACCTCGGGCCGCGCGACGTCTGCGCTCATCTCGGCGGCCTCGCCGGCGTCGAGCTGCCACCACGCATCTGGGCGATCGAGGGGCTGCGCGCAGCCATCGCGGTCTGGCGGGGGAAGGATCTCGAGACCGATCAGGATCTCGGACCGCTGCTGTGCCGCTGCCTGGGCATCCCCGAGGAGACCGTGCGCCAGGCGATCCTGGTGAGCGGCCTTGCGGATGTCGACGCCGTGGTCGCGGCGACCGGGGCGGGCACGCGCTGCGGCAGCTGCCGCGTCGATGTCCCGCGCCTGATCGCAGAAGCCACCGGACAGGCCGCCGCGCCGGCCACCGTGGCAACGACCCCCGTGGCCGGCCGCATCCAACTCATGCTGCGCATCCAGCGATTGATCGAGACACGTCTGCTTCCGGACCTCCGCGCCGCAGGCTCGGATCTCGAACTCTGGGATTTCACCGACAACCGTCTGACGGTGCGGGCCAAAGGCCCGCTCGCATCCGATGACCAGGCTCGCCGCGAAACCCTCGCACGCCTCGAATCCCTGCTGAAGACGGACATCGACCCGACGATCGGAGTCGCCGAATAAGGCCCGTTCAGCAGAAGGGACTGGGCGCCGTTCTCCGTTCTTCGTTCTCCGTCGGACATCCCCGGGAACAAATAACATCCGTGAAGACGGAGCACGGAGAACGGAGCACGGAGAACGAAGCACGGAGAACGAAGCACGGAGAACGATACTCGGCCCCGTCAGCGGCGGTCGATCACCTCGCGCACGTTCCGCGCGAGGTCCTCGAGCGTGAACGGCTTCGAGATCACCGGCGTCCTCGACAGCTCGGGATCCGATGCGAACGCATCCGCGGTATAGCCGGACATGAAGAGCACGCGGGTGCGTGGGCGCACCTCGAGCAGGCGCCGAGCCAGCACCGGGCCGGTCATGCGCGGCATCACCACGTCGCTCAGCAGCAGATCGATGTGACCGGCGTGGTCGGTGGCGATGCGCAGGGCTTGGGCGCCGTCGTTGGCGCTGAGCACCCGGTACCCGCGCTCGACGAGGGCGTCCCCCAGCAGTTCGCGCAGCGTGTCGTCGTCCTCGACCATCAGCACGGTTTCGGCCCCCCCGGTTGCCGGGACGATCTCCTGTCCCGCCGACGGCGTGTTCTCCAGACTTCGATCGAGCGGCAGGTAGAGCGAGAAGACGGTCCCCTGGCCGGGTCTGCTCGACACCTGCACCGATCCGCCGGCCGAGCTGATGATGCCGTAGACGCTCGACAGTCCGAGTCCGGTGCCTTTACCCAGCGCCTTGGTGGTGAAGAACGGCTCGAACAGGTGGCTGAGCGTCTCCTCGTCCATGCCGACACCCGTATCGCTCATCACGATGCAGGCATATTCGCCCGGCGTCAGGCTGCTGCGGCGCGCATGCTCCGCATCGATGCGTTCGACCCGCGTCGACATCCCGAGGACGCCCCCGTCTGGCATCGCATCTCGGGCATTCACCGCGAGATTCACCAGTGCCAGCTCGAGCTGGCCGGGATCGGCGCGCACGCGGCCGACCGCCGGATCGAGTCGCACGTCGAGCTGGATGTTCTCGCCGATCAGGCGGCGCAGCAGCTGCTGCAGGTCGCCGATCAGCGCATTGAGCTTGAGGATCCGCGGCTTGAGCACCTGGCGGCGGCTGAACGCCAGCAGCTGGTGGGTGGTTTCGCTCGCGCGCCGGGACACCTGCATGATGCCTTCCGCGTAACGGCGCAGCGGGTCGTCGACCGGTATCTTCTGGGTGAGCAGATCGGCGTAGCCGATGATCGCGGTGAGCAGGTTGTTGAAATCGTGGGCCACGCCCCCCGCGAGCTTGCCGATCGCCTCCATCTTCTGCGACTGCCGCAGGCGCTCCTCGACCGCCAGGCGCTCGGACAGGATTGCGCGCTTCTGCAGGGCGAGATTGACCTGATTGGCCGCAGCATCGATGAATTCGGTCTCGTCCGGCGTCCAGGTCCGGGATCTCGACACCTGGTTGAGGGCGATCATGAAGAATCCATCGGCCCGGAAGCAGCAGGGGAGCCACAGCAGGCTGCGGATCCCCAGTTCGTCGTGCACATACGCGGCAGAACCCTCGCGCGCGAGCGGTCCACCGTGGGCTGCGGCATGGCTCTCGATCGGGGTGCGCATCTCCCACAGGTGCTTCAGGGAATCCGGGAAGACGGACAGCGGATAATCGCGCTTGATGGAATCGATCAGCGGATCGGCCGGATTCAGCCATTCGCTGATGCCGATGGCGAACTTGCGCGTGCGGTCGATATCGAAGATCAGGCAGCGGTCGAGTCCGAGCACCTCGCCGATGATCCGCACCAGGGTGTCGAGCAGGGCCTTCGACTCACCCAGATCGCCGATGGTCTCGGCCATGCGGTTGAGTGCGCGTGCGTAGCGCAGCTGACGATCGAGGTGGTCGCGCTCGGAGGCGAGCTCGGCTTCGACGCTGGTGCGGTCGCTGATGTCGCGGATCGCAACGACGAGGCCGTGCACCTCGGCGTCGTCCGCGAGCTTCATCACCGCACCCTCGACCGCGCGATGGCTGCCATCCTTGCAGCGCACGCGAAATTCCCGTACCAGTCGCTGCTCGGGATGAGCCAGGGCCTCGGCGAACATCCCGTCGATCGCCGCGACATCCTCGGGGTGGAGGAGGGCGAGCGCGTCGGATCCGATCAGGTCGTCGGGCTTCCACCCGAAGAGCCGCTGCGACGCCTGGTTCGAAAACACGAACCGCCGGTCGGCCGCGATGATGGCGATGTGATCGGTATGCTGATCGACCAGGGTGCGCAGGAGACGGCGGCCGAATCGTCCGCTCGATGACCGGTCCGGTGCCGCGGGGTCGGGAGGGGTCACGCTATCGTCCACGCGGGGATTGTCTGGTCAGGACGGGGAACTCAACCTGGCCCCTCGTCGCGGTCGGAGCCGTGGTTGTCAGCGCGCACGTGGCTTGAATGAAACCAGGGCTGACCGGAAGGCGGCGAGGGCGCTCGAGCGTTGGCGATCCTTGCGCTCGATCAGGGCGAGTTGGCGTGACAATGCCTGGTCGGACGCGCGCAGCCCGCGGCCAGCACCATCCGCGAGGTGCGAAACGAAGCCCAGTCCGATCCCGGCAGCGACCATGCTGGTGATGGTGGCGATCGAGCGCAGCTCCATCACCACCGACGGTGCCACGCCGTGCTCGGCGAGCTGGCGGTCGAGCAGCTGGCGTACCGCCGAGCCGCTTTCGAAGGCGATCAGCGGCTGGCCGTGCAGATCGCGCCACTGGAAGCGCCGACGCGCGGCGAGTGGATGCTCGCGTGGCACCAGCAGCACCAGCTCGTCGGCCAACCACGGTTCGATCGCCAATCGCGCCCCCGCGAGGTGCGGTGGGACCGGCAGGGTCACCAGGCCCAGGTCCAGCTCTCCGGCGAGCACCGCTTCGACGATCGTGCGCGATGGCGCCTCGCGGATGGTGAAGCGGATGCCGGGGTGTCGCCGATGGAACTGCTTGATGATCCCGGGAAGCAGGCACGTGGTGCTGGTGGCTCCTCCGCCGATAGCCACGGTGCCGGTCGCGAGCGCTCCGAGCGAACCCAGCGCCGCGCGTCCCGCCGCCAGGGTCTCGAGCGCATCGCTGGCGTGGCGTCGATAGGTTTCGCCCGAGGCGGTCAGCTCGAGTCCGCGCCCTTGGCGATGGAACAGCGTTGCCCCCAGTTCGTGCTCGAGGCGCTTCAGCTGCGCCGATAGGGCTGGCTGGGTCACATGCAGCTGCGCGGCGGCTCGCGTCATGTTGCCGGTCTGGGCGACGATGAGGAAATTGCGCAGGATCTCGGTATCCATTTGGAACATGGTAATGGCTCGCGACCGAGACATAACCAAAATTGATCACTCGAGCTGTCCGCTCGCATTGGATGCCGGAGCCCAGTCGTTACGATGGGGTCGCTTCCCGCTACGGCCGTCCGCCTTTCATCGCCTTCCATCGCATTCATCGCATTCATCGCATTCAGACCAATGAACGGATCCCCATGCTCGCCACCTACCGCACCGCCACCCTCGAACGCTCCAAGCTCGGGATCCCCCCCCTGCCGCTGACCGCCGAGCAGACGGCTGAGGTGTGCAAGCTGCTCGAAGCCCCGCCGGCGGGCGAACAGGACTTCCTCATCGGCCTCCTGACCCAGCGCATCTCCCCCGGGGTCGATCCCGCGGCCAAGGTCAAAGCGCGGTGGCTGGGATCCGTCGCGCACGGCGAGGTCAAGACCCCGGTCGTGTCGCGCGAACAGGCGATCGTCTGGCTCGGGACCATGCTCGGCGGATACAACATTCCGTTCCTGATGCGCGAGCTCGAAGGCCCGCACGCGGCCGCCGCGGCGCAGGCGCTCAAGCACACCATCCTCATCTTCGACAACTTCGCGGTCGTCGCCAAGCTCGCCGAAGGCGGCAACCTCTATGCCAAGGCGGTGATCCAGAGCTGGGCCGATGGCGAATGGTTCTCGGAGCGCTCCGCACTGCCCGAGGCGATCTCCGGCGTGGTGATGAAGGTTCCCGGCGAGACCAACACCGACGACCTGTCTCCGGCGCAGCAGGCCTCCAGCCGGCCTGACATCCCGCTGCATGCGCTCTCGATGTACGAACTGCGCAACAAGGAATTCCTCGCCCAGGTGCGCGCCATGCAGGCGGCCGGCAAGCGCGTGATCATCGCCGGAGACGTCTACGGCACGGGTTCGAGCCGCAAATCGGCGACGAATTCCGTGATGTGGGCCACCGGGTCCGACATCCCGTTCATCCCCAACAAGCGTTCGGGCGGCGTGGTCCTCGGGTCGATCATCGCCCCGATCTTCCTCGACACCTTCCGCGACGCCGGTGGCCTTCCGGTGGTGGTGGACGTCAGCCGGCTCGAGACGGGCGATCAGATCACCATCAAGCCGCGCACCGGCGAACTGCTGAAGAACGGCCAGGCGGTCGCCAGCTTCTCGCTGCGCTCGGCGTCGATGGCGGACGAGTTCCGCGCCGGAGGACGCACCAACCTCATCATCGGCAGGGCGCTCACCGAGCGCGCGCGGGGATACCTGGGCCTGGGAATAAGCGAGCTGTTCGCCAAGCCGGAACCCACCAAGGACAACGCCAAGGGCTACACGCTGGCGCAGAAGATGGTGGGCCGCGCGTGCGGCGTGCGCGGTGTCCGTCCCGGCGTCAGCTGCGAACCGCGGATGACCACCGTCGGGTCGCAGGACACCACCGGACCGATGACAGCCGATGAGCTCAAGGAGCTCGCGTGCCTGCGCTTCTCGGCCGAGCTGGTGATGCAGTCCTTCTGCCACACCGCGGCGTATCCCAAGGAGATCGACGCCAAGATGCACCGGTGGCTGCCGGAATTCATCGTCGAGCGCAACGGCGTCGCCCTGCGCCCGGGAGACGGCATCATCCACAGCTGGCTGAACCGCATGTGCCTGCCCGACACCGTCGGCACCGGCGGCGACAGCCATACGCGCTTTCCCATCGGCATCTCCTTCCCCGCAGGTTCGGGCCTGGTGGCCTTCGCCGCCGCGATCGGATTCATGCCGCTGGATATGCCCGAATCGGTGCTCGTGCGCTTCCGCGGCAAGCTCCAGCCGGGCGTGACGCTGCGCGATCTGGTCAACGCCATCCCGTGGGTGGCGTTGCAGAGTGGCGACCTCACCCTCGAGAAGAAGGGCAAGAAGAACGTCTTCAGCGGCCGCATCCTCGAGATCGAGGGCCTCGAGCACCTGACCTGCGAGCAGGCGTTCGAACTGTCGGACGCCTCGGCCGAGCGTTCCGCCGCGGCGTGCGCGGTGAACCTCAGCGAAAAGTCGGTGGCCGAGTACCTGCGATCGAACGTCGAGCTGCTGAAGTCGATGATCGCCGACGGCTACGGCGCCAAGGAGACCCTCGAGCGCCGCATCTCGGCGATGGAGGAATGGCTGAAGAATCCCGTGCTGCTGCGCGCCGACGCCGACGCCGAGTACGCGAAGGTCTACGAGATCGACCTCGCGACCATCACCGAGCCGCTGATCGCCTGCCCGAACGATCCCGACCGCATCAAATCCCTCAGCGAAGTCGCCAACGAACCCATCGACGAGGTGTTCGTCGGCTCATGCATGACCAACATCGGCCACTTCCGCGCGCTGGCCAACGTCTACAAGCACACCAAGGTCGAATATCTCAAGCCGACCACCTGGATCTGCCCGCCGACGCGCATGGACGAGGCGGTGCTGATGCAGGAGGGGCATTACGGCCTGTTCGGCAAGGTCGGAGCGCGACGCGAGATCCCGGGCTGTTCGCTGTGCATGGGCAACCAGGCACGCTGCCGCCCGGCATCGAAGGTGTTCTCGACCTCGACCCGCAATTTCGACGGCCGCATGGGCCGCGACGCCCAGGTGTATCTCGGCTCGGCCGAGCTCGCAGCGGTGGTGTCGATCCTCGGCCGACTGCCGACCAAGGACGAATACCTCGAGCACATGAAGAAGTGCATCGACCCGTTCGAGAAGTCGATCTACAAGTACATGGACTTCTCGCAGATGTCCGCGCGCATGCCGGACTTCAAGGCGGCGCACGGCACTGCGCACTGAGGAGCCTCATCCGCAAGCTGGTGCCGATCAGGCGATCTGCCGCAGATACCAGCTCACGAAGCCGTCGAGTTCGCCTTCGGTCTGGAAGTAGGGACCGGGACGGTAGCGCGTCGCGTTGACGCCAGCCTGGTTGTCCTGGCAGAGCTTCCAGTCCTGGGATCCGGTCGCCTCCCACACCGCGGTCACGCGGGACAGGTCGTAGTCCTTGCCCTCGACCGCATCCGCCGCGACGTACCAGGTGACGTCCATGCGCGTGGCCACCGGACCGACCGGGGTGAGCCGGATGGTGACGGCGTGGTCGCTCGACGCTTCGAACCAGAAGTTCGGGTAAGCGACCACCGCGCTCGCGCCGATGGCATACTCTGTGAACGATCCCATCAGCGGCGCCACCGGCTTACCGTCGAGGCTCTGCGTCAGAGCGCCGTCGCGGAAAGGCAGGCGTCCGGCGTGATGCCAGGTGGAGGGGGTGAAAGGGACCGCCTCGGTTTCGAGCCCCAGGCGCTTCCATTGCGGAGAGTGCCGCGCCAGCGTGCCTGCCCAGTCGGAATCCGCACGGTCGAGCGTGGCTCCGTACATCACCTTGCAGTACTCCTGATGCGTGACCTTGCAGTGGTAGCACTCGCGCGAATTCTCGATCACCAGCTTCCAGTTGCAGGACAGGTCGTAGCGCTTGCTGTGGCAGATCTTGGCGCTCTCGAGGCCGTGCGGCTTGATGTACGCGCCCATGTCGCGCGCCGCGAGGTCGAAGGGCGGCGGGTCCTGGGCGAGGCTGACGAAGATCAGGCCATCGACCACGCGCACGTGCGCCTGGTCGAGCGGGAATTCCGACTTGTCGAACTCCTTGGGCATGAAACGCGCGCCGGTGAGCCGGCCCTCGGTGTCGTACGTCCACTGGTGGTAGGGGCAGACCAGCGCGGTGGCGTGGCCCTTGTCCAAGGTGCAGATGCGCGATCCGCGATGCTTGCAGACATTGAACAGGGCGCGGATGCCGCCGTCTTTCGCGCGCACGATCACCAGCGACTCGTCGGCGAACTCGAAGAGGAAGTAGTCGCCGGGTTTTGGGATCTGCACGCTGGCTCCGGCGAACAACCAATAGCGCATGAAGACGCGCGCGAGGTCATGGCGGTAGAACTCGGCATCGGTGTAGAATTCGCGCACCAGGCCCCAGCCCGGTCGGCGGGCAAGAGCCGCGGCGGCGATGCGCGCAGGGGTGGGAACGCTGTCCCTGGCGGGTTGGACGGGTCCACGCCGGTAGTCTGGCGCGAATCCCGCGATGAGGTTCATCCCGGTCCAGTCTGAGGTCGAGTCGTCCGTGGTCATGAGCGTCTCCGCATGCGGCGGGGGTGGTGGAAGACTTGAGCGCGCACATTCAGACCGGCAGGTCGCGCGAGGCCACGCCCGTCAGCAGGCGTTCGACGTCGGCCCGGTGGAGCATGCCCAGCTCGGGACGCAGGCAGTTGGCGGATCCGCACGCGACCCCCAGGCGCAGGCCCTGGCGCCAATCCAGGCCGCGGTCGTGCGCCACCGCCAGTCCGGCAGTCAGGCAGTCGCCGCTGCCGACCGCGCTGTGCACGGTCTCGACCCGGCACGAGGCATGCGCCGCGTCTGAACCGACCGCCGCGTAGGCGCCATCGGCACCTGCGGTCACCACCGCGAATCCACATCTGCGGGCGAGCTCGCGCGCGGAGCCGGCGGGATCGTCCACGCCGAAGAACGACGCGCTTTCGCTGCGATTGAGGTGGACCGCGTGCGGCTGCGCAGCGAGCGCCAGGGAGAACGGTTCGCCGGAGCAATCGAGGAAGGTGGGAGCCCCGCCAGCGCGCAGACCGCGGACGGCATCGGCGTAGATGGTCGTCGGGCAGCCGCGGGGCAGCGAGCCGCTGATGGTGACGCAGGTGGCAGCGGTCGCGGCCGCGATTACCTCGTCGAGGAAGGCGCCGGCCTGCGGCGCACCGATCTCGGGGCCGACCCCCAGCAGCTCGGTGTCATCGTAGGCGCCTGGGGACTTGAAGGTGAGGCAGGTGCGCGTCCATCCGTCGACGCGAGGGCCCCGGCAGGCCACGCCGGATCGTTCGCATTGCTGGCGCACCCACTCCCCCGTCGGGCCCGCCCAGATGCCGACCAGGGTCACCTGCGCGCCGAGTTCGGCCGCGGCGAGCGCGACGTGCACGCCCTTGCCGCCGGGGAAACGCTCCTCGCCCAGCGCCCGGTGCGACGCGCCGGGCGAGAGGTCGTCGATGCGCACGAACGAGTCGATCGCGGGATTGGCGCACACGCAGACGATCATGCGACGCGCTCGCGCAGCTGCGAGGTCAGGCCGCCGGCGGCGGAAAGCGACGCGGCGCCGCAGCGGATGCCGAGCGCCAGGCATTCATCGATCGGCCTCTTCAACAGCCAAGCACGCAGGAAGCCGCCATCGAAGCTGTCGCCGGCGCCGATGGTGTCGACGACGCGCAGGCGGCGCGCGATCGCGGCGGGAACAGCGCCGCGCCAGGTCCGTCCGCGGTGGAAGGCGATCGCTCCGTCGCCGCCGCGCTTGATGGCGACCAGCGCACCGGAGGCGGCCAGGGCGGCGCCGGCGCGGCGCAGGTCGTGCTCGCCGCTGATCGCGCGAGCTTCCGCCGTGTTGGGAAGGAAGACATCGACCAGCGGCAGCAACTCGCGCACACCGATCCAGCGCTCGTCGGGATCCCAGTTGCAGTCGAGCGACACGGTGACGCCGTGCGCGCGTAGACGCCTGATCCAGGTGCGCCAAAAAGGCATCAGGCGCGGCATCAGGAAGTAGCTGGCGATGTGCCAATGGCGCACCGAAGCGGCGAGTTCGTCGGTCAGGTCCGTGCGCCGCGCGGCATCGATCGATCCGGTGTAGGTGAGGATGGCGCGGTCCTCGCCTTCGACCAGGGCCGTGCCCAGGCCGGTCTTGATGCGGGGATCGCTGCGCACGCGAGCGATATCGACGCCGGTGCGCGCGAGCGCGTCGAGAAGGAATATCCCGAACGGGTCCTTGCCCACAGCGCCGATCACCGAGCAGGTGCCCCCGAGCTTGACGAATTGGCTGGCGAAGATGTTGCTCGACCCGCCGACCTCGAGGAGGTAGTCGCCGATCAGCTGCTCGATCTGCCGGAAGCGCGGACGGACGTTGCCACGCAGGATGAGATCGACGCACATGTCGGAAACGCACCCGACGTCGTGATTGGGCCGCTGCCGCTTCATCAGCGCTCGCCGCGTCGACATGGCGGACTACAGTCCGCCTTCGCTGCTGATCACGTAGGGGCAGACGATGAAGGTGTCGCAGTCGACACCGCGCAGGCGCGAGAGGTGCTCGGATGCGAACTGGGCCGGCATCGCATCGATCAGGAACTGCCAGCCCGAGGGGATCGGCGGAAGGGAGAAGACGAGATCGCCGGCGTCGGCGGGAAGGTCCTGGCCGATCGCCATGACCTGGGCGCCGTGGCGGCGCATGTCCTTGGCGAGCGCGAGATCCTCGGCGCGCAGGATGTCGCGGTCGATCCACAAGCCGATGCGCAGGTCCTTCTTCAGGATCTCCTGCGGTCCATGCCGGAAGCCGCCGGTGGTGTATGACGACGCCGGAGCTTTGCAGGCCTCCTCCCACAGCAGGCGGATCTCATAGGCGCTGGCCAGGCTGCCGCCCCGGGCGAGGAAATAGGTCGGCGCCTCGCGGGTGAACCAGGCGCTGGCGGCGATCGCGGACCGCCATTCGTCGAATCGGACTTCGGCGGCGCTCAGGGCGTCGGCGAGGCTCGCGCCCAGATCCTTTCCCAGCGTCCCGGTGACCGCGCAGGCGAGCAGGCCGCCGACCAGGGTCAGGGCCGAATACATGGTGATCGAGATCTGGTGGTCGAAGGCGGCGTGCAGCGGCAGCAACGCATCCGCGGATTTCCCCAAGGGGCTGTCCGGGGTGTTGGTGATGGCGATGACCTTCGCGCCGGCATGTCGGCACTTCTCCATGAGCTTGACGATCTCGACGCTCTTGCCACTGCGCGAGAGCGCGATCACCGCGGAACCGGCCGGCAGCGTCACCACGTGCAGCAGCTCCGAGGCGTCGGCGAGATGCACGGGGAAGCCGGCGCGTTCGAACAGCGCCTGCACGGCCATGCCTGCGTGCCAGCTCGAGCCTATGCCGGTGATGTAGACATGGTCTGCGGCGGTGACCAGGGCGGCGGCCTGATCCAGTCCGTCGCGGCCCGATCCCAGGGCATGGGCCAGCGATTTCCGCAACTCGGCGGGCTCCGACAGGATGTTCTTCAGCAGTTCCTTCATGGTCGGCCTCCTCGGCTTCCTCGTGGTTGGCTTCGGTTCATCGGCTCTTCATCGCGCAGACGCGGATCTTCTCGGCGACCAGCTCGGTCACCACGGCCATCGCTGGCGGGAAGGTCTTGCGCAGGTCGATCTCATCGCTGGTGGACATCGATGCCTTCACCGTCCGGGTGAAGGCATCCTTGATCTCGGTGGCGAAGTTGATCTTCGCGATGCCGCGCCGGATCGCGTCCTGCCATTGCGCCGGCGACACCCCGGATCCACCGTGCAGCACCAGCGGGACGTCGACCGCCGCGCGGATCGCCTCGAGCCGAGCGAGGTCGAGCTTCGGCTCCTGCTTGTAGAAGCCGTGCGCGGTGCCGATCGCGACGGCGAGCGAATCGACGCCCGTCTCGCCGACGAACCGCCGCGCATCGTCGGGAAGGGTCAAGCCGTCGACCGTCGCTGCGGCCTGGCCGAGTTTGGGAACCGTGCCCAGCTCCGCTTCGACCGCGACTCCCATGGCGTGCGCCATCTCGACGACGACGCGCGTCGCACGCACATTGGCCTCGTACTGCTGTTCGCTCGCATCGATCATAACCGAGTCGTAGCCGGCTTCGAGGCATGCGCGGATCAGGGCGAGATCGTTGCAGTGGTCGAGATGGAGGTAGGCGGTCACGCCTTCCTGCACCGCCGCGGCGCGGGCCATGGCGACGGCCATGGGCAAGCCGGTGTACTGCAGGGTGGATGGCGACGTTTGCAGGATGACCGGTTCGCCGACGGCCTTCGCCGCCCGCATCACCGCGAGCAAGGTCTCGAGGTTGTAGAAATTGGTCGCCAGCACGGCTTGGCCGGCGGCGCGCTTGGCCCGCAGGGTGTCGAGGATCTTCATGGTCGGACGCGCCTCCCGATCGTCGATCACTGTCCGCACGGCTCGGGGAGGCTCAAGGCTGACCACGGCTTTCTCCGATCCGGTGTGCGCGCGCGAACCAGCGGCGCGGGCATGACGATGCTGGGGGCCCCCACGATCTCCACCGGGGTTCCTGGTACCCGTCGCTGTGGCCGATGGTACCTTTGCACGGGCATGGGAACCACGACCTGGCAACGCTCGGTGCCGCTCAGGCGCCACCAGGGTCTGGACGCGCAGCGGCCGCTGATGGTCTTGCGCAATCGCCATGCCCGCGGCACGACCTATGCGGGTGACGTGCACTACGAATTGGAATTGGGCATCGTCCTCAGCGGAGCGATGAAGCGTGAGAGCGGTGGCACCGTGCAGGTCGCTCGGCGCGGTCAGGTCTGGCTCTGCGGCATGTGGGAACCGCACCGCTACCGCGTGACGCAAGGGCCGTGCGAGGTGCTGGTGCTGGTGGTGCGACCACAGTGTCTCGCAGGTTTGCGATTCGAACAGGAGCCCGAGCATCGTTGGCTGCTGCCTTTCACCGTCCCTGCCGCACAGCGTCCGCAGGTGCAGGGGCGAGCTCGCGAGGAGGTCGTGGCGTGGGCCAAACGCATGGCGCGCCTGGTCGACGGCCCGCGCACGCGGGTGCAGCGACTTGAGGAGCAGGTGCTGCTGCTCGAACTGCTTCTGCTGCTTCGCCGCGAATGGCGCATGCCGTCGGCCTTGGAACAGGCGGTGGAGCGCGATCCCGATCATGGTGTGCGCATCGATCAGGCCATCCAACTGGTCTTCGAGCGTCGCGGGGACATCACCGCGATCGCGGCCGCGCGCGCGGTCGGCCTGTCGCGCAACCGTTTCAACCGCCTGTTCGTCGACCTGATGGGCGACAGCTTCGCGCATTTCGCCGCCGGATACCGCCTCGGCGGCGCGGCCGCGGACCTGGCACGGGGAGAAGAACCGTTGAAGGCGATCGCCCGCTCCTGGGGATTCACCGACGCCAGCCACCTGGTGCGGCGTTTCCGCCTCAGCTACGGCTGCACCCCGGCGCAGTACCGGCTGCGCATGCGGGGCCTACCGTCTGTGGCGGAGTGAGCGGCGTCATGCCGGCGGATCCGCCAGGCGCTCGCGCAATCGCCGCAGGTCCACGACCTCACCGGGATCGGATCGCTCCATGTCGATGAGATCCTCGAGCGTGTGGCTGCCCGCGTCCGGGGCGGCCCACTCAGGGGGCTCCTGGAGCCAACGTCCGTCGCGGTGGCGCATGTGCGAGCGGTCGCTTTTCAGAGCGCGCACGTAGAGCGCGCCGCTCATCACTCGGAAGGTCGGCCGCAGCTCTGGAGCATCGTCGGCCGAGAAGGTGCCGCTCAGGTATTCGAGCGCGGAGGCGGGCAGACCGAACGCGCTGTCGAAATCCCAGGCGCTCCACCCCCCGGCCCAGCGCGCGAAGCCGACGACGTGATAATCCCAATCGACGAACGGCTGGGCACCCGATGCGCGCTGCTGCCGGCAGCGGACCATGCCCAGAGCGTTGGCGATGACCGCAACCAGGATTTCCTCGCCGCGGACGCGCGGATGCTGGCACCAGCGCCAGACGTTCTCCTCGCAATAGAACGGCTGGTAGTCGAAGCCGTGGCGCGCGGTCATGTCGGCGTTACTCGCTCCGCCGCACCGCCATGCCGGCGAGCACCCTGCGGTTGATCCAGATGTACTCGATGATCGAGTAGATGCTCACCACCGCGCAGATCCAGGTCGCCCAGAAGGCGTAGGTCAGGTGCCAGGACGAGCGCTGCCAGAAGCACGCTGGGAAAGCCATGAGGGTGACGATGGTCACGCCCTGCAGCCAGGCCTTGAGCTTGCCCGACGAACGCGCGGCAAGGACCACGCCCCGGGTGGCGGCCATCGCCCGCAGCGCACCGGCGACGATTTCGCGCACGACCATCAGCAGCACCGGCAGCCAGGGGACGATGCCCGCGCCGAAGAACACCGTCGTCCCATCCGTGAGCGCGTACACCGGCTGCATGTACGCGAGATCCGCGATGGGAATGACATCGTAGAGCGCCGAACTGTTCCCGCGAGCGGTGACCAGCGGCTGGCTATCGATCGATACGATGTAGCCGACGCCGCCTGCGGGCAGCACCAACGCCATCAGCACGGGGATGCGGTAGAGCACATCGCAGAACGGATCCGCGAGCTTGCCGAAATCGGAGACTTCTCCGCGCAGTCGCGCGATGCGTCCATCGACGAAATCGGTATATTCCGCGATCGCGCACAGCCAGCCCGCGATCCAGAAGCACAGCGAGTGCTCGATCGGCAGCCACAGGTAGGACGCGACGATCAACGGCGCGAGCACCAGGCGCGACAGCGTGACCTTGTCAGCGAGCGTGAGCTGCATCTCCGGACAGGCTACGAGCGAAGCGAGTGAGCAAAGAGATATGGCCTGTCCGACCGCGGGGGTGGTCGGGCGAACCAACCGGCTCGGCCACGGCAGTCGCAGCCATCCGAGGCTGGAGGTCAGCCGGCGATCCAGAAGGCTGTCACCACCAACCACCAACCACCAACCCTGCCTCAGAGCACCCCGTGCTTCTTCATCACGGCGAGGAGCGCGTCCTTCTTCCCGGGAGTCATCGCCACCATGGGCAGCCGGTACTCCTCACGGCAGAATCCCAGCGCCGCCACCGCGGCTTTGACCGGGATGGGATTGGTCTCGCTGAAGGTCACCCGCTGCAGCTCGCAGACGATCGCGTGCAGCCGTCGGGATTCGCCGAGATTTCCCGCTGCGCATGCGTCTGCCAGCTGGCGCATGATCCGCGGGGCGAAATTGCCGACCACGCTGATCACGCCGATCGCTCCCAAGGCCATGAACGGGAAGGTGTAATGGTCGTCGCCGCAGATCACCGGGATGCCCCGGTCGATCATCTCCTGCACCTGTTCGCAGTTGCCGGTGGACTCCTTCACGCCCGCGAGATTTCCCAGGGCCATGACCCGCGCCGTGGTCTCGGGCAGCAGGTTGACCCCGGTGCGCCCCGGGACGTTGTAGAGCACGTACGGGAGCCTGGTCGCTTCGCGCACCGCCTTGAAGTGTTGGAACAGGCCTTCTTGAGTCGGCTTGTTGTAGTAGGGCGTGATGGTGAGGATGCCGTTGGCTCCATGCTTCTCGGCAGCCTGCGCCAGGCTGACGGCCTCCCTGGTGCTGTTCGAGCCTGCTCCCGCGATCACCGGGATGCGCCCGGCGCAGGCTTGCACGACCTCGGCGATCACCTGGTGCTGCTCATCGTGCGAGAAGGTCGCGCTCTCGCCGGTGGTGCCGCACGGCACCAGGCCCTGCGTCCCCTGAGCCACGTGCCACTCGACCAGCTTCTTCAGCGCCGGGAAATCCACGCGGTCGCCATTGAAGGGGGTGACGATGGCGACGAATGCGCCGCGGAAGGGGGGAGTCATGGTAGCCTCGGCTGTGAGGCAGCGCAGGCTGCCGCTTCGGGCGCCGGTACCAGCGAAAACAGCGGGGTTCGCCGCGAGTACGTGCCCGAGGGTCGGGCTCATGCGAGTTCACGCGTTTGGGCCGGGAATCCCGGCCCAAACGTCGGACCGCGCCGCATTGCCTGGTCGCCACGTGGCGCCATGCTCGGTCGAGCATGACCGCCTTCAGCGCCAACCTCAACAAGATCGCCATGCTGCGCAACACGCGCGACAACGGCATTCCCGACGTCGGCCGGCTGGGTCGCATCTGCCTGGGCGCGGGGGCAGCGGGCCTGACCGTCCATCCGCGGCCGGATCAGCGGCACACGCGGCCCGCCGACGTGCATGGGCTGCGCGCACTCACGTCGGAGCAGGGCGCCGAATTCAACGTCGAAGGCTATCCGACCGATGATTTCATCGCCCTCGTGTGTGCGGCCCGGCCCGAGCAGTGCACCTTGGTTCCGGACTGGCCCGGCCAGCGCACCTCCGACCACGGCTGGGATGCCGCTTCTCACGTCGAGCTGCTCAAACGCATCAGCGCGCGCCTGAAGTCCAACGGCATCCGGGTGTCGGTCTTCCTCGATCCCGAGCCCGCGCAGATCCCGCACGTCGCCGCCGTCGGTGCCGATCGCATCGAGCTGTATACCGAGCCGTACGCCCGCGCCTTCGCCGCCGGCGCCACGGACGCGGTCCTCGAGCGCTACCGCGCGACAGCGGGCGCGGCGCAAGCGGCCGGTCTGGGCGTGAATGCCGGACACGACCTCTCGCTCGCCAATCTCGGCGCATTCCTCACCGCGGTCCCCGGCATCCTCGAAGTCTCGATCGGCCACGCCTTGGTCGCCGAGGCGCTGGAATTCGGCATGGCCGAGACCGTGCGCCGTTACCGCGCCATCTGCGACCGTTGATCGCCTCCGTCATCCGTCCCCTGTCATCCGCCCTGACCCATGAGCCACGAACCGCCTCCGACCTATGAGCAGATGCGCGCCGGCGTGCGCGACGAGCTGGCGGTCATCAGCGCGTCTGGACGTTCGCGTCAGAGGCCGGTGATCGATTCGCCGGACGACCGCGTGATCGTGTTCGTCGATGCCGGCAAGCGGCGCAAGCTCACCAACTGGGCATCGAACGACTACCTGGGCTGCGCGAATCGCCGCCCAGTGGTGAATGCGGCGGTGCGCGCCGCGCGCGCGTACGGTGCTGGCGCCGGCGCGGCGCGCCTGCTCGCCGGCGGTCTGCGCTGTCACCGCCGGCTCGAGGAGCGGCTGGCG
>JACCZE010000100.1 GCA_013696105.1 Planctomycetota bacterium
GACGCGAGCCAAGGCGCGGCGGCCGGCCCGATCCCACATCGCTGCGCTCGCCAGCACCGACAGCGCCACGAGGACGACCACGATCGCTACCCATTGCCAGCGATGAGGTCTCCACGCCATCCCGGCAACGATCAGGCGTCACCGGCGTCGTCCATGGACAAATCCCCGGAGCCGAGTGGCGGTCCTGGCGCACCGACGACTCCGCGACAGGGCGAAGCCCACTACCATCCGCGGCGCTGCCGCCGGCCGCCGAGTCCCAGTCGCATGATATAATGGGCGAAGCCCATCACGCGAACAACCTGGCTGTTCCAGCCAGGTTGTAGGGACGACAAAGGTCGCGGGGGGTTTGGGGGCAAGCCCCCCCGACTTCCCGACCGCCGAGCCCCGGTTGCGTGATAAAATGGGCGAAGCCCATCACGCAAACATCCTGGCCGTTCCGGCCAGGATGTAGGGGCGACAAAGGTCGCGGGGGGTTTGGGGGGCAAGGCCCCCCGACTATCACCGCTTGGCGGCGCCCGACGTGGCGAAGCAGCCCTTCTCGGCGATGAAGCTCTTGGCCTTGGTGTCCACGTCGGCGGTGGTCACCAGCCAGCCCGTGACCTTCTGGCCCGGGTAGCGCTGCTGGAGCTTGTCGCGCAGGTCGACGAACTGCTCGCCGTCCTTGACCGAGACCTTGCCAGCACGGCGTTTGATATCGACGAACCAGACGTCCTTGCGGCCACGGGCCACAACGATGCGACCAGCGCCTTCGAGGCCGTAGTTCTTCACCGGGACCGCCTCCACGCTCTGAAACACCGGAAGCCGGGTTTCGAGCTCGCGGTCGACGACGTCACCCGGGAGGGGGTGGCCGGCGCGAAGCAAGCGGATGATGGCTTCCTCGGTTGCACGTACGGCGATGCGCATGAAGTCTCCTTAATGTGATTTTGACATGAGCCTGACGGGCCTAAACTGGTCTGCGATCCGTACGTGGGTCGACGATGAGTCCTGCGCACGACCCTGCGCAAAACAGTCGCAAACTTGCGTAAAAATTGCGCAAGCAGTCTAGCGCCTTTTTGCGAATTTCAAGACTAAAAGTAAACGACTGCTGATGCTCGAGAGCTGATCCGGCCGCTAAAATCCGCTCAAATCGAGCGGATTCGCCTCGCTCTGCGGCTCTTGCGCATGCCCAGTGTGGCCACGACCTCACGCACAGGGGGCGAATCGAATCGACGGGATGAACGACAGGTGCGGTGGTCACCTGCCCATTATACGCGACCACCTCTCGAACTCAACTTTTTGAAGGTGATTTTCCTGACTCCCCTGGTTCCGCTGCGGCATGGGACTGCGCCGCACGACGGTGCTGCTCATAGATGGCGCCCACCGTCCCATCCGTGATCAGCGCGGTCGCCTCGGCAATCGACGATGCTGCTGCGAGGACGGGTCGATCACGCCACAGGTCGAGCGCAGCAGCGGCGTTCACAGCCACGACGCGCAGTAACGCGGGAGGGCCCTGGCCGACCATCAGTCGATGGAAGGCCGCGGCATTGTCGGCAGCGTCGCCTCCCGGTAGGTCGGCGTAGGGAACAGCCGCCGGTGCGTCGAAGCCCCCCTCAGTGATGACCGTACCGACGACCTCCAGCCACCGGGTCGGCCCTGACACCGAGATCTCGTCGATGCCTGGCTCTCCGCGCACGACCAGAGCGCGTTCGACGCCGAGGATGCGCAACGCACCGGCGATCACCCGGGCGGTGGCCCAGGTCGACACGCCGATGATCTGCCGAGCCGGACGACACGGATTCGCGAGCGGCCCTGCGAGGTTGAAGATCGTCCGACGGCCCGCGGCCTTGCGATACGCAGCCACCGCTGCCACGGCCGGGTGCATGGCGCGTGCGAACAGGAAACAGCAGTTCGTCCGTTCGAGCAGGTCGGCGTGGTCCTGGGGAGCGAGCGCGAACGGCACCCCGAGCGCATCGAGGAAGTCGAAGCTGCCATTGGGCCGGGTGGATCCGCGATTGCCGTGCTTGGCGACCGGGACGCCCGCCGCCGCGAGGACGAATGCCACCGTCGTCGAAACGTTGTAGCGGGACAGCCCGCTGCCGCCGGTCCCGCACAGGTCCATGCAGCGACGGGTGGTGGGAATGCGCACGGCGCGTTCGAGCAAGCCCCGGACGATCTCGGCCAATTCTCGCGCGGTCTCGCCGCGCTCGGCGAGAGCGACCAAGAGCCCCGCGCCGTCGGGCACGGCCAACGACCCGCTGATCAGGAGTTCGAGGACATCACGCGCCTCGTCTGCGTCCATTCCCTCGGACTTGGCGGTGAGCGATCGTGCTGCGGCAAGACTGATGGTCATGGCGCGAGTCTGGCCCGCCGGTCCTGGTGCCAAGCACTCGGGCGCCGAGCGGCGCTGGCGGCATACAATCGCGAAGCGATGCCGCCACGATGTCGGAGGCTCCCGACGACATCGAGCCGCGACAAAGCCCGGGGGTAGGCCCGTCCACGGGCCGTAGGGGCGACAGCCCCTGCACAAAAAGCAG
>JACCZE010000112.1 GCA_013696105.1 Planctomycetota bacterium
GCGCACGGCGGCACCATCTTCCTCGACGAGATCGGCGAGGTCTCGTCCGCCCTGCAGGTGCGCTTGCTGCGCGTACTGCAGGAGATGGAGATCGAACGCGTCGGCGACAACCGCACGCGCAAGCTCGACGTGCGCGTCGTCGCCGCGACCAACCGCGTGCTCGAGGACGAGGTGCGCAACGGCAAGTTCCGCGCGGACCTGTACTACCGCCTGAACGTGGTCTACCTGCACATCCCCCCGCTCAGGAACCGGGTCGAGGACATCCCGCACCTGGTCGAGTACTTCCTGAGCAAGTATTGCCAGCGGAACATCAAGTTCATCGAGACCATCTCGCGCGAGACCATCGAGATCATGTGCCGCTACCCCTGGCCGGGGAACGTGCGCGAGCTCGAGAACTGCATCGAAAAGATGGTGGTGATGGCCCCCGGCAGGGATCTCGGCGTCGACCTGCTGCCGATCACGGTGATGGCCTTCGATCCGCACCAGGAGGGCGACAAGAAGCACGGCATCGCCAGCTTCGAGGCGCGCCTGAAGAGCTTCATGCAGGCCGAGACCCACGCCTGCCTCGAGCGTGGGACCAACGACCTCTACGAAGCCGTACGCGCGAAGTGGGAACGCTACCTGTTCGAGTCCGTCCTCGAGGCCTGCGGCGGCAACAAGAGCAAGGCGGCGATCGTGCTGGGCATCACCCGCAACACGTTGAGCACGCGCCTGAAGGACATCAGCGACGTGAAGCGGGAGTGGACCGTCGAGTAGGCTTTTTGCACAGGGGCTTTGCCCCTACGGCCCCGGGGGCCTACCCCCGGGCTTTGTCGCGGCTCGTTTTCGGCGGGACGCCGAAAACATGGCGGCATCGGCTGCGCCGATTGTATGCCGCCACCGCCGCTCGGCGCCCGGCGGCTGCGCCGCGGTCTGAACAAGGGCTTCGCCCCACGGCCCTTCGGGGCTACCCCACGGGCTTTGTCGCGTCGCGTATTCTCCAGATAGTCGCTGACTGGATCCGCTTGGACCGTAGATCGCTCAGCGCGTCAGGACCGACAGATCCGCCTCCACCAATGCGAAGCGGTCGCGCATCGCCGCGACATCATCGTAGCTCGCGAGCACGTCCTGTGGGTGGTGGGCGTCGCTGTTGAGCACGACGCGCACGCCGTGCTCCGCCGCCACCTGCCAGAAGGGCGTCCAAGGATAGGGCGGACGCAGGCCTTCGGGGGTGTCGAGCCAGGTCTTGCGGAAGCCCAGGCCATTTATTTCCAGGGGCACGCCGGTGGATACCGACGCCGCGCAGATGTCGCGCGCGCAGGCCGCGGTGTCGGCGGTCCAGACGGGATTGCAGCAGCCGAAGAGGTCCGGGTGGGCGATGAACGAGAACAGTCCCGCCTCCATGGTCTTGGTGCAGGTGGCGGCATAGGCGGCGAGCGCCTGGGGCGTGCAGGTGCGGTCGAAGCTGCCGATCCACGCGCCGTCGAGCTCGGTGAGGTGGCACGCGCCGATGAGGTAGTCGTAGCCGCGGCGGCCGAAGAGCTCGTCCTCGTAGAATGCGCGGAACTCGGGCGCGTATTCGCACTCCATGCCCAGCAGCACGGTGAGGTCCGGCTGCTCGGCCCTCGCGCGTGCGACCGCGGCCTCGTACTCATCGAGCTGCCCGAGGCGCATGCGCCAGTCCGGCCAACGCCCATCGGGAAGCGGGGTGTGGTCGGAGAATCCGAGGATGCGGCAGCCGCCCGCGGCGGCGATGCGCGCATACTCGGGGGCGTCGCCGGTGGCGTGGCCGCAGCGGTAGGTGTGGGTGTGGTAATTGGCCGAGAATCCCATGCGCGTGGGGGAAGGATACGACGCGAATGATGCGTGAACCACGGTATTTTCCAATCGCGACGGCCTAGCAGCCGAGTCCCCTTGACGGGGTCCGAACGGTCCCCACGGTGCGGGCATCCGGGAGGACCATGGGCAAGCAGAAGGTCGATTACGACGAGAAGGCGATCAAGACCCTCGATGCGCTCAGCCACATCCGGCTGCGCACGGGCATGTACATCGGGCGACTGGGCGACGGCTCGAATCCGGCGGACGGCATCTACATGCTGATGAAGGAGGTCGTCGACAACTCGATCGACGAATTCATCATGGGATCGGGCCGCAAGATCGAGATCAAGCGCGAGGACGAGACCGTCACCATCCGCGATTTCGGCCGCGGCATCCCCCTGGGCAAGGTCGTCGACTGCGTCAGCCAGATCAACACTGGCGGCAAGTACAACGACGACGTCTTCCAGTTCTCGGTCGGCCTCAACGGCGTCGGCACCAAGGCCGTCAATGCGCTGTCCAGCCGCTTCGAGGTCATCAGCTTCCGCGACGGCCAGTTCAAGCGCGCGGTGTTCGTGCGCGGCAAGCTCAAGGAGGAGGAGGGCGGCAAGGCCAAGGACGAGCCCACCGGCACCTACGTCGAGTTCACGCCGGACACCGAGATCTTCAAGACCTACCAATGGCACGATGAATTCATCGCCAAGCGGCTGAACTATTACTGCTACCTCAACGCCGGCCTGCAGATCGTCTACAACGGCAAGCCCTTCTCGTCGAAGAACGGCCTGCGCGATCTGCTCGAGCACGAGATCGGCCAGGAGCCGACGCACTACGAGGTGTTCCACGATTCCGGCGACAAGATCGAGTTCGCCTTCACCCACACCAATACCTACGGCGAGACCTACTTCAGCTTCGTCAACGGCCAGTACACCAATGACGGCGGCACCCACCAGACCGCCTTCCGCGAAGG
>JACCZE010000144.1 GCA_013696105.1 Planctomycetota bacterium
GATGCGCGGCGATGCCGCGACGCTGCTGCAGGGTGAACGCACCGCGCTGAACTTCTGCCAGCGCCTGTCGGGAACCGCGACGCTGACGCGGCGCTATGTCGACGCGGTCGCTGGCACCCGCGCCGGCATCTTCGATACGCGCAAGACCACGCCGGGCATGCGCATCCTGCAGAAGCACGCGGTGGCGTGCGGTGGCGGGCGCAACCACCGCATGGGCCTGTACGATCAGGTCCTCATCAAGGAGAACCACATCGCCCTCATGCCGGGACCGGGATCCGGGCCGGCAGAGGCCGTGAAGCGCAGCCGATCTTCCTGCGGCGATACCGCGGTGATCGAAGTCGAGATCGAGGACCTGCGCGACCTCGAGCCGGTGATGGCTGCCGGAGCCGACATCGTGCTCCTGGACAACATGCCCCCCGCGATGCTGATCGAGGCGGTCGCGCGCCGCGATCGTGCGCAGGCGTCGACCCCGCGGCGCGTCGAACTCGAAGCCTCGGGCGGCATCACGCTCGACACGGTGCGCGCGGTCGCCCAGACTGGCGTGGAACGCATCTCGACCGGAGAGCTCACCCATTCCGTGCGCGCGCTCGACCTGTCGATGCGTCTCGCTCCCGAGCGCTGATGCCAGCGCTGTCGCAACCCTGGTCGAGCCGCCCGGGGCCGCCTATCACACCGGCGTCCGCGCTGCGACGATTGGCCGATCGACCGACCCTGCTTGCGCTCCTCGGCTGCGGACTGGGCCCGAGCTACGTCGCCTGGGGCGAGTCCGTCGAGCCGGTCGTCGTCCAGGCCGCGGATCTCGCAGGCTTCTTCGACGGCCTGTCCGTCGACATGCCGGACAGCGCCGTCCCCGTCGATGCCGATGTCGATGCAGATAGGCCCGGTTGGAGCGGATTCACAGGCGGGCACATCGTGCAGTGCGATTACGAAGCACCGGCGACTCCGCCGCGGGCCTGGCGGGTGGATGGCTACGCCGCCTGGACGGCGGATGGCGCGTGCACGCTGCACGCGCGCGGCGATGCGCTGCTCGCGCGCATGGCAGAAGACCTCACGGCCGTGGAACGGCCCTGCTCGGTGGCCGCCGACCGCGCGGCCTTGGAACCGGCTTGGCACGCCGACGGGCACGTCGAACGGGTGACCAGGATCCGCAGCCTGATCGCCGACGGCGACATCTACCAGGCCAACCTCACGCTGCCCTTCACCGCCGCGATCAGCGGTGCGCACGCCGATCTCGCGGTGTTCCTCGCCCTCACCGACGCGAGTCCGGCGCCATTCAGCGCGTTCCTGCGCGCACCCGGGCGCAGCACCGTGGTCAGCCACAGCCCGGAATGCTTCCTGGCGAGCGCGGGCGAACGCATGGTGTCGAAGCCGATCAAGGGCACACGGCGACGGATCGCGGGCCAGGATGAGCGCACGCGCGCCGAACTCTCGGAATCCGCGAAGGATCGTGCCGAATTGGCGATGATCGTCGACCTCGTGCGTCACGATCTCGGCCGGGTGGCTGCGACCGGCAGCGTGCGCGTCGAGAGCGCGGCGAGCGTGCTCGATCTGCCGACCCTGCACCACCTCGAGGCGACCATCAGCGCCCGCCTGCGACCTGGCAGCACGCTGGGCGAAGCGATCGCCGCGGCGTTCCCTCCTGGTTCGGTCACCGGAGCTCCGAAGATCCGCGCCATGCAGATCATCCAGAATTGCGAGGTCGGTGCGCGCGGCGCGTATTGCGGGGCATTCGGCTGGTATGCCCGCGGCATCGGCTGCCGTCTGGCGGTCGCCATCCGCACCCTCACCATCGCTGGCGGGGTCGCCACCCTGCATGCCGGCAGCGGCATTGTCGCCGATTCCGATCCGGTCCAGGAATGGCTCGAGACCTGCGCCAAGGCCGAAGCCATGGCCGCTGCGGTGGGAGCGCGCCTGCCATGATACGCGCGATGCTGTGCTCGGTGCTGGTCGCGGTGCTGGTCGCATCTGGTTGCGCGCGTTCGCAAACTGACTCCACCCGTCCGGATCGGGTCGCATCGCGCGGGCCCGATCTCAGCGGGTACGGCCGACTCAGATCTCCGGGCGGGCCATCGCCATCGTCAACGAGTTTAGCGGAATCGCGGGGCATCGACGAGGCGCAGCGACTGATCGACGATGGATTGTACGACCAGGCGCGCGCGCGGCTCGACGCGCTGGTCGCCCAGGGCTCTCGCCATCCGCAGGTCTTCAGCCTGCAAGCCCAGCTGGCCTATCAGCAAGGCGACGCCGAGATCGCGATCCCCTGGTGCGACCGCGCCATCGAAGCGAGTCCGCTGTGGATCGAGCCGCGCATCATCCTCGCCCACTGCTACGTGCGCGTGAAGCGGTTGGCCGCCGCGGCGAGCGTGTTCGAAGACCTCGACCGCATCGCCCCGGATTCGCCGTGGGGCCCCTACGGCATGGGCGTGATCGCGGCCATGCGCGGCGACACCGTCGGCGCCGCTTCGCTGCTCGATCGTGCGCTCGGGCGCGAGGCCGACCACGCTCCCAGCTTGGAGGCGCGCGCGAATCTCGCGCGCATGGTCCAGGATGTCGGGCTCGAGGAACGCCTGCTCGGACGCTACGTCGCGGTCGAGCCATCGAGCGCTGCCGCGCACGCCCGATTGGGCGAGCTCGCCCTGGGCGCCGGCCGGCGCGACGATGCGCGGCGCTGGCTCGAACGTGCGTATGCGCTGGATCCGCAACCGGCGGTGGCGCGGCAGCTGGCCGAGCTGGCTCGCCATCGCTCGGACGCCGCCGCCGTGCGTCTGTGGTCGCAGCGCGGCGGCGTCGCCCCGAGCCCTGCCAATGGCGACGCGGGCGCAGGCGACCGACCACGGGCGAAATGATCGCACCGACTCCGCTTGACCGACCTCGATTCCAACTACCCTGTGCCGCTCGCGCGTGTTTCCGAATTGGGGTGTCGTCTAACGGTAGGACTGCAGACTCTGACTCTGCCTGTCGGGGTTCGAATCCCTGCACCCCAACCACTAAGCCTCTGTCGCGACTAAAGTTGTGACGGGGTTTCTTTTTGCACCCACCCTGCTCTCATAATCGGGCTTTCGAGCGCGATGCTGAGTCATGGGATGGCGGTTACGGCTTCGACCAGACGCTTCAGGTCGATGGTTGTAGTTGGCATGCACGTCCGTGACCACGGGGCCTACCAGCGCCCGCCGCACCTCGTCAGGGATGCCGCGGCGACTCCTCTCGATGACGGCGTAGCTGCGCCACGAGTGGAGGTGCATCATCAAGGGAACTGGGGTGGGCCTAGCGATTTGCAATCGCGTCGTCGAACAGCACGGGGGCCGCATTTGGGTCGAGCTCGCTACAGATGCGGGAACGACTATTCGATTTACGATCCCGCATCAGACCTCATCCGCATCTGACGGGAACTCGTAGCCATCTGCCGATCCTATCCGTGCCTTGATTGCAAAAAGGTACCGCAGCTACGGACGAGAGGGCTACCTATCGAGCGACCGGCTGAGCGTGGTCCCGTGGTGGTTCCCCGACTTGTTTCCCGGCGACATCGAGCAGCGACTCAGCGGTCCGTGATACTGCCGCCAAGCGGACGGATGGCTCGTGCACGGGGTCGGCGCGACTTCCTTGCTCCGGTTCCCAGTCGTTAGGCAAGTTGTCGATGTGCGGCCGGACATCGCTGAAGCTAAAAGAGAAAGAGGCGGGGCCTCTCGCCCTCACCTCTTCGCATGTCCCTGTTCCAAGGTCGCTGTGAACCAGTTAGTCGCCGAGAAAGGTCCGCCACTGACGCGACAGCTCGACTTGATCGGCAAAGCGCTTTGGCTTCATCACCACTGCGGTCGCCCCGGAGGCGAGGCACGCAGCCCGTTCTGGCTCGTCGATGACACTGCTCAGGACGATGACCGGCAGACCCTGGAGATCCTCGATAGCCCTGATGTGGCGCAGGACATCGAGCCCGTGCCCGAACGCCAAGCGCAGATCGAGCAGCACCAGATGGGGAAAGGGAAGGGCGCGCGAGTCGATCCGAGCAAGAGCCTCGGGGACGTCCATCGCGACCTCGACGAACGCATCAATGCCTGCCTCTGCCAGCGCCTCCGTGATCACCTCGATGTCGATCAGGTTGTTGTCGACGATGAGGATGCGCGGCATCGGCTTTCCGCCCTGGCACGGTGTCTCGGCTGCCGACGGCGGTGACTCCGCCCTCATCGCGCGCCGTCCTCAGCGCAGGTAAGGTAGCGGACCAAGCGCTCGACGATCGGCGCGAAGTCGGCGAAGCGGCGCGGCTTCACCAGGTAGTCGCGAACGCCGGCGGCCAGGCACCGCTCACGGTCCGCCGGCGCGTTCGATGTCGTCAACACGACGACCGGCAGATCGCACAGACCGCCCTCCTCACGCATGAATGCCAGGACCTCGTGGCCGTTGGTCCTCGGCATGTTCAGATCGAGCACCATGACGGCAGGCCAGCTAGCACGTGGCACGGTCGACAGGCGCTTCAGCTCGTCGATGGCTTGTTGGCCGTCCGTCAGCGCCTGGATCGTCACCGGAACGCCGCAGTCCTCGAATGCGATCTGCAGCAGGTCGATGTCGTGCGGGTTGTCGTCGACGCACAAGATGGTTCTGGACATGGTGCTCACGTCGTCGCGGAGGCGGCTGCTCGCGGCAGCGTGAGGTGGAAGGTCGTCCCGGTACCCAGCGCCGACTCGAGCCAGATGCGCCCACCGTGCTGCTCCACGACCTTCTTGCAGATCGCGAGGCCGATGCCCGAGCCGGCGTATTCGTCCCGGTGGTGCAGGCGTTGGAAGACGTCGAAGATGCG
>JACCZE010000145.1 GCA_013696105.1 Planctomycetota bacterium
TGCATGGGAAAATCGCCCAAGGACCGCTACCGCTCGCTGCTGACCCTCGAGCGCGATCTCTCGCAGATCGCCGGCCTGGGCGAACCCGAAGCCGACACCATCCGCCTGGGCTCATGGATCCTGCTGATGCTCGCCCTGCTGGCCTGCGCGGCGCTCCTGTACCTGGTGCACGAGCAGCTGTTCGCCATGGCCAGCGACTGGTGGAATGGCACCGGAGCGGCGCGTCCAGCGGTCGCGCCCGGAGGCGCAGCTCCGCCTAGGATCCGGTAGTCCGCCGACGACTCCTCGGTCTGCAACCTTACGGATTGTCAGCCCTTCTTGTGACGAGCTGACAATCGCGCGGATACGCGCACCGATGGCACGACCTTGCGCTTGCGGATCATCAGCTCGGGATCCTTGATCGTCACCAGGGTGTAGGGCTCGACCGAATGCGTCAGCCAGACGTTGCCGCCGATGACGCTGTGATGCCCGATCTTGGTGTCGCCGCCGAGGATGGTCGCACCCGGGTAGACCGTGACCTTGTCCTCGAGATCGGGATGACGCTTGTTGGACGATCCGCGCTTGAGATCGCCGTTCTCGTCCTTGGCGCCGATCGGATTCCAGGCGCCGAGGGTGACGCCGTGGTACAGCACGCAGTGCTTGCCGATGGTACAGGTCTCGCCGATGACCACGCCCGTACCGTGGTCGATGAAGAACGAATCGCCGATGGCGGCGCCGGGGTGGATGTCGATGCCGGTGTGGCTGTGCGCGACCTCGGTCATCATGCGCGGCAGGATCGGTACCGACGCGCGATACAGGCAGTGCGCGAAGCGCTGCACCGCCAGGGCCTCGATCGAGGGATAGCTGAGCACGATGGTCTCGCGATCGAGCGCGGCCGGATCGTTCTTGAACGCGGCTTCGACGTCGGACGACACCAGCTCGCGGACGTCCCCGAGGTGGTCCATCAGCTCGTGGACCTGGGCGCGGCTGTGCTCGGCCAGATGCGACGGCGTCGGCTTGCCGGCGATGCGCGCGCTATAGCGCTGCGCGCGCGCGATCTGGTCCAGGAGCAGGGCCTGCAGGTCCATGAGCTGGCTCATGGTATGCGTGTCGAGCTCATCCTTCGAGATGCGGTCGGCGGTGAAATAGCCGGGAAACAGGATCGACAGTACCCGATGGCAGACCTTGGCCACGCTCTCGCGTTCAGGCAGCGCGTCGTGGTGGTCGTTGATGCCGGGCCCGCGCTCGTAGGTGTCGCGCATGCGGTCCACGAGCTTTTCGAGCCGCGAAATGGTCATGGCGTGGAAGCCTCGGGGGCGGGTTGGACGCCCGGCTTGGGTGCCTCTGCCGCTGCCTTGTCGGTGTCAGAGGTCGCGACGGGGGCGGCTTCGATCTCGCGCGGGAGCGGCGCTAGCGGCTCGGACGATTTCTCGGCGACCAGCTGCAGATTGCGCTCCGCCGCCTGAGTCCGGCGCTGATAGAGTTCGGTGAGGGCGCGTCGCTCCTTCTCCTTCGACTTCGATTCGCGCGCCAGCCGCTGCGCGGTCGAGAAGGCGTCCTTCGCACCGGTGAAATCGCCGGACGCGAAGAGCGCGCAGCCGACAGTATCCCACAGCGCATCGTCATTGAATTCGGCGGCTGCGCGGCGCAGGCGCGGCACCAGCAGGTTGGCGAGCGCGATGTCCTGCTTGGTCGGCGACTCGTTCGCGGTGACGACGCTATAGGCCAGCAGGTTCTCGAGCGCGATGTCCAGGCGCTCGTCGCCGGTGCCGAGATTGAGGAAGGCGCGGAAGCGTTGGCGATAGGTGTAGACCAGATGGACGTTGGGCTCGCGCGCCGCGTCGCCCACCTTCGGGGACACCAGGGTGATCATCAGCGTGGCCAGGCGCTGGCGCTGCAGGGGGTCCGCGCGGTTGATCCACTTCACCAGATCGGTGACGTCGCCCTTGTCGGCGTTCTGCATCGCGCGCTCGAGATCGGGATCCTGGCTGGTCATCGCGTGCAGCTCGGCCGCTGGATTGCCGGAGTTCTGGGCGAGCCGGACGGGATTCCACAGGTAGCTCATGCCGAGCGACAGCACCATGGCGACGACGAGGATGATCAGGCTATAGCGCATGTTCAGGTGCCGGGGGTGGGGGGCCGCCGAAAGCGGCCATTCCCGAGCGGACGTGGATGATGGCGACCGTGGCTGCCAAGGCCAGGACGATGACGATCAGTCCAAACCGCGCCAGCCGCACCCGGCGATGATGGACCAGCGCAACCTGGGGATCCTCGGCGACCCGTTCGAGGAAGGCCGCGCGCTGGGCGATCGAATAGTGACGCCAACTGGGAGCGTCTTCCGCCTGGCCGGACAGCCGCGCCACGGTGCGCAGCGCGTGCTGCATGACCCGGGCGTCACCGACCAGCTCGGCCCCGGCGAGATCGGCCTGGCGTTCGCATGCGCGGCTGAGGTAGCCGAAGATCAAACGCCATTTCAGCGCCAGCAGCGCCACCGTGGCGATTCCCGTTTGCACGGTCACGGGCAGCCAATGGGCTCCGGGAATCCGGGCGACCAGGGCCGCCGCGGGCTGGGCGAGCAGGAACGAGGCGAGCAGCGTGGCGATCGCGAACACGAGGTAGACGAACAGGTGGCCATGACGCGCATGGCCGAGCTCGTGGCCGAGTACCGCCCGCAGCGACGGCGGATCGAAATCGCGCAGCAGGTCCTCGGTGAACAGCACATAGCGGATGCGCGGCACGACGCCGAGCACGGCGGCGTTGTAGACCCGCCCGCCGGGTACGGGCCAGATCATGATCGCGCGCACGCCGACGCCCATCTGCCGGCAGGCATCGGCGAGCGCATCACGGACCTCGCCCGCGGGCAGCGGAACCGCGCGCCAGAGGCGCACCAGGAAGGCGGGGAGCAATCCGACGACGACCAGCCCCAGTGCGAGCGAACCGACGACCATGGTCATCTGCAGGCCGATGTGGTCGATGAACCAGCGCTGGATGCCGAAGCGCAGCGTCGCCGCGTTGCACAGGTCGAAGATCGGCAGGATGATCAGCATGGGCAGCATGCCGAAGCGGACGTGGTGCATGAGCATGCCGCCGCGCGTCCACGGGTGACCGCCGACCGACCGCACCGCCTCCGCCATCGACCACCAGTGGATCGCCTGCATCAGCATCCACGGCATGATCGCCGGGGTGTAGACCTGCACTTCGCGGACCCACCCGCACCAGTAGCAGATCCAGGCGAACCACAGCAGCGCGATGCCTTGCGCGGCGATGTCCCAGCGGTCGAGCCATCGACGATCGCGCGCCCGCGCCAGGAGTCGTACCACCACCTCGCAGATGCCGAGCCAGACGACCAGCGACAATCCCACCGGGATGAGCCAATGCCGGATCTCGAACGGTACCGGATCGTTGTGGTACGCGGTTTCGACGATGGCCAGTGCGAACAGGAGCGGCAACAGACCAAACATCGGCGTCCACCGTACTGGATGCGCCGAGGCTGACCAAGCCCCGTCCGCGCGCTCGCCGAGTCCTCCTTGGCTGCGCAGCCTCGCCCGGGAGGATGCGGGCATGGCCATGCCCGTGACGCCCAGCGACGCCAGCGCGCCCGATCGCGCGAGTCCGTCGTTCGGCGCGCTGCGCGTGCAGGCTCTGCACGCGTGCCTGCTCGGACGTCCTGCCCAGCTGCCGAACGGGCTGGTCGCCGAGCTCGGCGACTGGTGTGCAGGCATCACCGCGGGCACCGTCGGCGACGCGATCGGGCTGGACCCGGTCGGTCTGGACGATGACCGCGTCGACGCGCTGGGATGGATCGGCGTGCCGCTCGCTCGCGGCGGGGCGCTGAAGTGGGGGGTGGACCTGTGCTCCGCTCCAGGCCAGGCGGCGCCGGTCGAGCGCGATGGCGCGCTCTGGCTTCCCGATGCCGACACGCTGCGCGCGATGTCGAGCCTCGCGCTCAAGCCCGCGCGGCAGTTCATCTCCGTGCGCCTCGGCTGCAGGCTGCAGGCGGCTGCCGGGATCCACTTCTTCCAGTGGCCCAACCAGGCCGTGTTGGTCTCGCGCTGCGCGGTGGCGATCGGAGGTTTCCTGCATGGGCCGCTGCCGAGTCAGCGCTCCAGCATCAGTATCGATCCCGGATCCTTCCAGGTCCTGCGCTGGTGAGCGATCCGGCGGCGATGGCGATGAAGGCCGGCTTGCGTGAGCGCTACCGCCGTCTGCGCCGCGCGCTCGACCCGCAGCGCGCTGCCAGCGAGGCAGCGTCGACCGTCGCGCGCTGCCTCGACCTCGTCTCGGCCGCACCGGCGCTCGCGAGCTACCTCGCCCTGGCCGATGAGCTCGATCCGGGCGACCTGCACCGCGCGTGGTGGTCGACGGGCAGACCGCTCTACGTGCCCCGCGTCTGCGGACCGGGAAGGCTCACCTGGCACCTCCTGCGCGCCGACGACGTGCCCGGTCTCGGCGCATTCGGGATCCGCGAACCGGACCCCCTGCAATCGCCCGCATGCGAGCTTCCCGCGCGCGCAGCGGTCATCGTCCCGGGCATCGCCTTCGCGTCGGACGGGCGGCGGCTCGGCCAGGGGGCCGGCTACTACGACCGTGCACTCGCCACGCATCGTGGACTCACCATCGGCGTCGGGTACTCGTGCCAACGCTGCGACGACCTGCCGGTGGAGCCGCATGACCGCGCGGTATCGGCGGTGGTGCTCGGCGGCGAGGTGCTGCGCGTGCCACCGGACACGCTCCCAGCTTGACGAGCCCGGGGGCGCTTCTAGCGTCCCCCTGGAAATCACGCTCGTTCGGAGACTTGGGAGAGCGGCTTAATCCAGGACATTGCTAATGTCCCGAGGGAGTAAAATCCCTCCGTCGGTTCGAATCCGACAGTCTCCGCCATGTTCTCCCAAGTTTATGGCAGCGTCTGCAGAGCGTTCCGAGGCAGTTCGAGCCTCGTGATCGCTATCGCGAAGGTCACTCCGGCGGCAGCACCGGGTTGCTGGTCGTGATGTCCTTCGGGGTCTGGGGGATGGTCCCGGGATAGAACCAGGTCGCGAATGCTCCTGGTGGCCTGGGCGCGGTCGCCAGGTCTGCCGGTACGACCACGACCTCGGCGACGGAATTGCACGCGCAGGTGAGGTACGTCCCCGATGCGTCCCACAACTGCACGCGCAGGGCCTGTTTCAGGAGCCTTCGCCAGGTCGTCTGCAATGCGATGGGGTCACCATCGTAGCGGACGACATGTCGGATGGTTCCGCCGTCGCGCTGGGTGATGACGATGCAGACCGCGGAGGTTGATCGGTGGTCACTGGTCATCTCAGTGCCGGACAATCCAGGTAGTTCGGGAAATCCGTCATCACTATGAGATGACGTACCACGCGATTCCCACAGCGTCAAACCGCAGCGCACGCTCTTCCGGTTTCCACCGCCATGTCCGTAGATGTCGAGAGAGGCGGATCACGGCGTGGTCCTGTGACCACATGACCAGCGATCACTGGCAAGCCACCCACCGCATCACCTTCGTGTCCGATAAGGGTCGCCGGCAGGAATGGTTGGTGATGGTGGTGTTGAAAGTATCGGGAGCCTTCAGCTTCTGGCCCGCCGCAACCAAGGCGGAATGGGAAGCGAACCTCGTGCCGGCCTGGGGCTGCGACGCGAAGGGGAAGTGGACCTTCCGCGGCATGCAGGCGCCGAACGAAGCGGTGGGGACCTTGACCATCGACGAATTGGATGCGGGTGGGTCGCCGGCGACGACGGCGCACTTCGATCACGTATCGCTCTCCACGGGAACGCCGTTCCATGGACCGGGTCCGCGCACCCCCGGCTGACCGATCGACGTCACTCGAAGCCGAGCAGGCGCTTCGAGGCACCCGAGAGTTCCGTCACCTCCACCGTGCCCGCTTCACCGCGTGGCGTGGATCGACCGCGCCACCGCCAGGTTCCTGCCGGATCAACGGTCCATGCCGCCGTGGTCTGGGACAGCCATTCGCCATGGGTGACCGCAGCTCGCAGGCCGTCCGCGGCGGTGTCGATGGCGAGCATGACGAACCAGGTCTGGCTCGTTCCACTGCCCTGCGGAACGAAGGTGATCTTATGTGTCGCTGACCAGGAGGATGGCTCGCTGGCGCAGCGTATGAGAAACGCCGGGGCTACTAAGGGATCACGGGCCATCATGTCCTATCCTCTTGTAACATATTATGTGACAATAGTTTAAGTAATTATTACGTGTCCCGCATCTGCTCACCTCCTGGATTCGAGGTGGGGTCTAGCGTGGGTTTCCCATGCGCCGTGGAATGTCTGAGTCACCCGTCTTCCAAAACCGCCCGGAATCCCGTAAACCAATGCCAACCAGATCAAGCCATGAAGAACGTCCTCTACATCGAAGATAACCCGCACGACGTGCAGATCGTCCGTGCCGCCTTCGATGAGTGTGGCATCACCGCCAACGTCTTCGCCGTGGCCAACGCTTTCCTCGCGTATCGTTACCTGAGCAAGCAGAGCGAGTATGCCGGCGTACCGACTCCGGACCTGATCATCCTCGACTTGAACTTGCCGGTGGTGAATGGGCGCGAGGTGCTGAAACAGCTCAAGGCCGACCCGAAATGGTCGCAGATCCCCGTGGTGGTGTACTCGTCGACGCAACGGGCCGAAGAGAAGCAGGCCTGCGAAAAACTCGGAGCGCGCTTCCGCACCAAGCCGCAAACCTTCGCCGAGATCAAGAAGCTGGTGCGGGATTTCGAGGCGGTCGCGAGCGGTCGGCACCACACCGGCTGATCACACCACACCGGAGCGGCACCGCTCCTGCATACGGTCTTTGGCCCACGCGTTATCCGAGGACCAGAGCCGAAGTGGAATCGAGTGCCGGAGCCCATCCTGCGTGCAGGCAAGCCGGCGCATCAACCCAGGCGGTCCGTCTTCTTCATGTTGTCGATGAGATCCTTGCGCAGTTCATCGAGCTTCTTCTCGAGCGCGACGCAGCGGGCCCGCGCGGTGGCGTCCGCTGGCGCTGGCGGCGACAACTCGCGGAGCTGACGCGAGAGCTCGGCGATGTCCTCGCGCAGGCGCATGGCGTGGAGATCCTGTTCGGTGTTTTCGATCCGCTTGGTCACATCCGGTTGCGCCATCCGCCACTCCTTGTGCAGGGGCTGGCGCCCCTACGGCCTGCGGCCTACCCCCGGGCTTTGTCGCAGCTCGATCAGGACTGCTGGGGCAGTCCTGATCGTGGCGGCATCGCTTCGCGATTGTATGCCGCCACCGCCACTCGGCGCCCGTGGTGAGTGAGTGGCCTCTGCCAGGGGCCATCAGCCATCATTTGATAGCTGACCGCTCCGGGCTGTGGCCGCAGGTCGGCGCAAGTGCTTGCCAAGCCAGTTGGGGTAGCGACCCGGTTTCATCGACGGTCCATTGGCTCGTGGCATCACGCCGCCGACGGACCCGCGTCGGATCGGGAGATCGTCACCGCGGTCCTGACCTGCATGCGTTTTTTGAGCAGTTGGCGACGGCCGATCGATGCGATCACCCAGGTGATCGCCCAGAGCGTGCACGCGCACGCCACCAGGAGCAGGCCGACCGCCAGGAGGATGAGCGCGGCGAGGAACAGCTTGAGGCTGAACACCAGGCACAGCACCAGGAACGGCAGCAGCGCGAGGATCAGCAGAACGGTCAGCGTGCCGACCACCACGCGACGCGCTCGCGTCGCGGGAGGAGCTCCGGACGGCGGATCGATGGGGGGTGGACGCGTCATCGCGTGAAACGGATGTCGAGCGTGCGCATCCAGGTGTGCAGGCCCGCATCCTGGATCGGCAGCACGATCGCATCCTCGCCCGAGTCGTTGTGGTGCGAGTGCCAGAGTCCCGGCGGCGTGAGGAAGGCGCTGCCCGGTTGCCACTCGGCGCGGAGGGGGTCGATGAGCGCGCCGGAGGAATCGATGTCGGCGGCGATCAAGGTGTAGGTCCCCGGCGAGGCAGCGATGCACAGGTCGAGCGCGACGGAGTTGTGCCGGTGCGCCTTCTGCACCGTCCGCGCCGGCAGCACGTTCATCAGCGACCACAGGGTCTGCGTCACCGTCAGG
>JACCZE010000146.1 GCA_013696105.1 Planctomycetota bacterium
CCGCGCGCGCGATCGGCGATGCGGCGCACCTCGCGCTCGCGCGCTTCGGTCCAGGCATGGCGCTGGCGCACGCCGAGGACGCGTTCGCCATGCTGCGTGGACTCGGTGATGACGCGCTGCTCGCGCGCCTGGCCGCGAGCATGGCCTCTCAGACGCTGATACGCGAATGGCCCGGGGCGCAGGTGCGACTGTGTGAGCAGCCCTTCGTCGTCGATCTGGTCGCCGGCGACGATAGCCGCGTGGTGACGGGCATCTGCGATCTGCTGCTGCGCGACGACGACGGCTGGCACCTCTTCGATTACAAGACCGGCCATGCGGCCGCGGATCCCGCGAGCCATCTGCAGGTCGCATGCTATGCCGCGATGGCCGCGCCGCACCTCGATGCGCCGATCCGCTCGGCATGGCTGATCGACATCGCGTCGCGCGCACGCACCGCCGTCGATCTCTCTGCCGATGCGTGGCCCCGCATCGTCGCCGCATGGGATGCGCGCTCCATCGCCAGTGCCTGAACTGCCAGTGCTTGAGCTCCCGGCGCTCGCGGTCGCACTGACCTCGGAGGGGCACCTCTCCCAGTGCCGGGCTCAGGCTCGGGATTTCTCGCCTTGAACGCATACCCTCCGGAATGCAGGATGGCCTCGGCGAAGGAACACCCGTGCACATCACCATATTCGGAACCGGATACGTCGGCCTGGTCACCGGGACCTGCTTCGCGGAGATGGGCAACTCCGTCACCTGCGTCGACCTCGACCAGGCCAAGGTCGAGCGGCTCGCGCGCGGCGAATCCACCATCTATGAGATCGGACTGCAAGAGCTGCTGGTGGACAACATCGCCGGTGGCCGGCTGCGCTTCACCACCTCGGCCAAGGAAGGCCTGGCCGACGCCGAGATCGCCTTCATCTGCGTCGGCACCCCGATGTCGGCCAACGGCGAAGCCGACCTGAAGTACGTCGAGAGCGCCGCGCGCGACATCGGCAAGCACCTCGACCACTACTGCCTGGTGGTCAACAAGAGCACCGTGCCGGTCGGCACCTCCGACTTCGTCCGCCGCTGGGTGCGCGAGGAACTGACGACCCGGCATTCCGAGGCCGAGTTCGACGTCGCGTCGAACCCGGAATTCCTCAAAGAAGGCTCCGCGGTCGAGGATTTCATGAAGCCCGACCGCGTGGTGGTCGGCGTCGACAGCACCAAGGCCAACGCCATGCTGCCCGACCTGTACGCGCCGTTCATCCGCAACGGGCTGCGCTTCTTCTCGATGGACATCCGGTCAGCCGAGATGACCAAGTACGCGGCGAACTGCATGCTCGCCACCAAGATCAGCTTCATCAACGAGATCGCCAACATCTGCGAGCACGTCGGGGCGGACGTCCGCCAGGTGCGCCTGGGCATCGGCGCGGATTCGCGCATCGGTCTGCAGTTCCTCCATCCGGGCGTCGGCTACGGCGGCAGCTGCTTCCCCAAGGACGTGCGCGCCCTGGTGTCGATCGGCGAACGCGCGGGCTACATCCCCGCGCTGCTGAAGGCCGTCGACGACGTGAACCAGCGCCAGAAGAAGGTCCTGCAGCGCAAGCTGCTGGCATGGTGCGAACTGACCGGCCGCAAGATCGAAGAGCTCACGGTCGCGGTCTGGGGCCTGGCGTTCAAGCCCAACACCGACGACGTGCGCGAAGCCCCGTCGATGGACCTGATCAAGGACCTGTCGCAGCTCGGCGCGAAGATCCGCGCCCACGATCCCAAGGCCGTCGACGAGATGCGCAAGTCGCTGGGCGAACTGACCGGCGTGACCTACTTCAAGAAGGACGCCTACGAGGCGACCGAGGGCGCGGACGTCCTCTGTCTGATGACCGAGTGGCGTCCATACCGGCGACCGGACTTCCGCAAGCTCGCGCAGCAGCTGCGTGGCAAGACCATCTTCGACGGCCGCAACCAGTACAGCGAAGCCCGCGTCGCGCATCTCGATCTGAAGATCTTCCCGATCGGCGTCCCGCCGGCGAAGGACGATGGCGTCAAGGCCGAGCACAAGCACGCGGGGGGGTGATGGCCTGGCTGCAGCGCGAGATCCGGCTCACGGCCAGGCGCCGCGGCATGCACCTGGTCACCGATGAGATCCTGGCCGGACTCGACGGGCGCGACGGCCTGGCTGTCTTCCGCGTCGGCGTCCTGCAGCTGTTCATCCAGCACACCTCCGCGTCGCTGACCATCAACGAGAACGCCGATGCCGATGTGCGCGCCGACCTCGCGCGCTGGGCCGACCGCGCGGTCCCCGATGGCGCACCGTACTTCGTGCATACCGCCGAAGGTCCCGACGACATGCCCGCGCACGTGAAATCGTCGCTCTTCGGCTGCTCGGTCATGATCCCGATCACCGCGGGTCGCCTCGCCCTCGGCACTTGGCAGGGGGTCTATCTGTGCGAACATCGTGACCACGGCGGCAGCCGTACGGTGGTGGCGACAGCATGGGGAAACGGACCCGAGGGGTAACGACGCGCAACCTGGCTGCGGGTGCAGCACAGCCGACGCGCACACCGACTTCGGCCTCCTCCCGCAGCCGCACCCGCCGATCGATACGTGGCGCTGTCACGGCAACGCCGGCTGCACCTGCTGCCGAGCCTGCGCCGATCGTCCCCAGCGTGCTCTCCATGGGCTGTTTCCGCACGCGGGTCCGCACATTGTCCCGCTGGCACATCCACGAGTGCGACGAGTTGTGTCTGGTCTCAGGCAGCGGCATACGCCTGGGCCACGCGGGAGCCGAAACCAAACCGTCCGGCGAGACGCTCTACATCTTCCGCCGTGGTGAGCAGCACGGTTACTGGAACGATTCGCTGAAGGAGCCCTACATGTGGGTGCTCCATTACCGCCCGGACGAGGCGCTCTACCGCGAGTGCCCATCCCTGGTGAGCGCCGACCCGTCCAAGCGCATCCTGCGCCTGGACGCAGCGCAGGCGGCCGCCTTCAAATCCCTGTTCGTCAAGGTGCTTGCCGAACACCGGCAGACCCGCACGGGCTCCGCAGCCGCCTCGTCGGCATGGCTGCGGCTCCTGCTGGTGTCGGTGGCGCGGTGGTGCGGCACCGAGACGCGCCCGAAACCCGCAGCGGCTCCTCAGCTGAGCGACCAGCCGATCGATGCCGAGGTGCTTGCGCTGTGGCACCTGGTGAACGACCACGTGTCAGCGCCTGCCGATCTGGCGGGCGTGCTGAAACGACGCGTGGTGAATTACGATTCGCTCCGCCACCGCTTCCGTAAGGCCTTCAACGCTTCGCCGATGCAGCTCTTGATGGCGCTGCGCATGGAGCGGGCGAAGAACCTGCTGCTCGAGAGCAGCGACCCCATCGCAGAGATCGCCCGCCTCATGGGCTATGCGCGTCAGCACGAGTTCACCCGCGCCTTCCATCGTGCCGTCGGCTGCACCCCGACGCGCTGGCGCGAGCAGGCTGCCGCGGAGCGTCGGGACGACGCCTGACAGGGTGTACAAACACCCTCGGGGGGTCCGGGGGG
>JACCZE010000175.1 GCA_013696105.1 Planctomycetota bacterium
TCGCGCGCCTGGACGACGATGCGCTCGCCCGCGGTGGTCAGGCGCACACCGGCGTTCGTGCGCTCGAACACGTGCACGCCCATGCGCCGCTCCCACTGCGCGATCTGCGCACTCAGGGTCGGCTGGGCTACCGAGCACGCGCGCGCCGCACGGCCGAAATTGCCGTGGTCGGCGACCGCGACCAGGTAGCGAAGGACGGGGATGGTAGTCGCTCGCGGATCGAAGGTGGGACCTATGGCCATGATAGGCGGGCAGATTAGCGAGGGCCATGCCCCGTGGCTAGACTGGTACCAGCACCCCCTGGAGCCACCCATGCTCAACATCGGATCCACCCTGCAGCGATTCTCCCTGGTCCACGACCATGGCATCCGCCTGGATGTCCGCGCATTGCTCGCCTCCGGCACGCTTCCCATCTATATAGCGTGGGGGGTGGCCCTGTCGGCGGCATTGGCGGCGCGCGCATGGGATTTCGCCGGCGAGCTGCTGGCATCCGCGCGTGCCGAGGGGGTGTCCGATGCCATCCTTTCGGACGCGCAGGTCGCAGCCACGCTGATGGCGATGGACGTCATGCATTGCCAGATCCGCCACCAGTCGGCGGGCAGAGCCAAGGATCGACGAACGCGTGGTCAGCGCTTGTCCTCGCTGTCCCGGCCAGCGTCCGATGCCCGGGCTTTCGCGCTATTCGCCCTCGCTGCCGGAATTATGAACGGCTGCGCCATCTGTGGCGACGCGGATCGCAAGGAGCTGCACGGGGAGGGTCACATCGACGAGCGGGAGGCGCTGCGCATTGCCACCGTCGTCGCCGAAGCAGCCTCAGCCGCTGGATTTCCAGACCCGTGAACCGGAGCCGAACATGCCCACCAAAGAACTCTCCTCCACTCTGTCATCCACTCTCTCGTCCACCCTCACCACCGTCCTCGCCGATACCTATGCCCTCGCGGTGAAAACCCACGGCGCGCACTGGAACGTCGTCGGCGCGGGATTCTTCGAGCTGCACGAGCGCTTCGGCGAGCAGTATGAGGAGCTGTTCGAAGCTGCCGATGAGATCGCCGAGCGCCTGCGCGCGCTCGGCGCCGCTGCCCCTGCCGACATACGCAGCCTGGCTACGGCCGCGACCTTGCCAGCCGCGAGCGATGCGCACGACGGCATGGCACTGGTCACCGCGCTGCTCGACGATCACCGCAGCCTGTCGCGCACCGCTGCGGCAGCGGTGAAGGTCGCACAGGCCGCCGGCGACGAGGCCACGGCGGATCTGCTGATCGGCCGCGTCCACGCGCATGACAAGACCGCGTGGATGCTGGCGGCGACCGCCGGAGGCGGCGCCTCGAGCCGTAAGGGCAAGGGCGGCTGACCGATCAGGTCGCGCTGATGGTGACGACGCCTGCGGAAGGCACCTCAACCGGGTACAAGCCCGCGGACAGGCTCGTCACCCGCTCGCTGACCAGGGCGCCGCGGCAGTCGTGCACGCGCACCCGGCGTTCGCCGAGGTCGCGCGCGCACGACAACGCGAGGCGTGCGCCGCGGGTCGCATTGACCACCAGCATCTGGCCTTCGCCCCCGACTGGTACGACGACGTCGCCATAGGCGACGCTCACGCGTTTGCCCGTCGTCGCTGCGGACACCAGCGGATAGCCGAGCTCCGGCGACTCGGCGCGCAGGCTGCCGTCGAGCAGCGCATCACGGTGCTCGCTCCAGAATGCCAGGTAGAAGCGCACCATCTCGCGGTGCGCTTCGGGAAGGCGATCCAGACGCACCGAGATCTGCGGCACCGAGAACAGCACGGCGGTCAGCTGCAGCGCCGCAGACTCGACGGGTTCGGCCCCATGCCACATGAGCATGTCGCCATGGCACGCGGTCGAGCCGCACAGCAGCCGCACATCGATGGTCGAGATGCGATTGCGCACATGGTCGGCCGGGCAATCGCCGGCGCGGAACATGTTGCCATAGGTGCGCATCACCGGACCGATGTAGCTCTGACGGAATTCGATCATGAAATCGCTCTTGAGCGCGCGCAGTCTCGCCATCGCCTGCGACAGCAGGACATCGACGGCTTCGTCGACATCGGCGATATCCCGGCCACCGACAGCGCCCTCGGTCGGTGCCGCACCGTCCGAGAAGCTGTCGACGAAGTCGAGCTTTAAGCCGTCGAGGTCCCAGTCGCGCACAGCCCGTTCCCACGTCGCGATCAGATGCTCGCGCACCTCGGGAAAGCGCGGGTCGAGCACTCCGGCCTTCACGCCCTGGTCGATGCGCAGCAAGCGATCGCGGAACTGTTGGAATGCGCGGCTCTCGATGCCGACGAACGGCACCGAGTACCACAGCAGGAAGCGCAGTCCGAGGGCATGGACCCGCGCGACGTGGGCGGCGAGATCGGGGATCCGCTCGGGCTGCCAGTCACCGCAGTAGGCGTAGCCGCGGCCAGCATCCATGGTCTGCCATCCGTCGTCCATGATCACCGCCGAGCAGCCGAGACCGCGTGCGATACGACACTGCTCCTCGACCGCCACCGTCTCGAGCGGTTGATGGAAGGAGTACCAGGTCGAATACATCGGCATCCGCGCGACGTCCGGCACCGGGGTCGGGACATGGCCGCAGTCGCCCGCCCACCACTCCGAGACCTCGGCGAGCGCGCGCTCGTAACGCACGGCCCGACGATCGATGCGTACGCTCACCTCGAAACGCGTACCCGCAGCCCGCGCCCCACCGAACAGCCGTACCTGCGACGTCAGCTCGGCGGTCTCCTCGACCACGCCGGTCTTCATGCGCGTCGCATGGAGCGGGTCGGAGCTGGCGATGCACAGCCGGTTCCCGCCCGCCGCTGAGATCAGGCAGATGACCGGCGCTTGGCTGGTGGCCTTCGCCGAGACCCACCCGCCGCCCCAATCCGCGTGCAGATTCCTGGCGCTGCCGGTCGACGTCGTCCAATAGGCGGCGACATCGATCAGGGGCTCGCGCCAGGTCAGGGTCAGTGTCGGTGGCAATGCCGAGGAATCAGCAATCAACGACACCGTCACCAGTTCCAGCCCCGGCTCGAGCCACCGACGGGACATCTCGGCGCGGAAGGCACCGCGATCACCGATGAGTTCGATCTGGGATGCGGGGAGGGGTCGCTGCTGTGGGGACATGGATGCTCCGATCGCTCTGGTGTCGTTAATGACATTAAGCTTATCGGCATTAAACTGGTCGATATCGCGGAAATGTGCCCCATCATATCGGTATTGTGATCAGGCAGCGGACGGTCATCTACGCATCCACCGGCGGACTGCCGGCCCTGCCAAGGCTAGAGCGCATCGCCCACGACACCGTTACCGGGACGGCCTACCGCCATCGGCTGCCCAGGCCGGGCCCCGCCTACGCGGCGGTCCAGATCACCATCTCCGGTCGCGGAGCGCTCTGGCATCCCGACGGAACGGTGCAGCAGATCCCACCCGGCTGGGCGATGTGCCTGCTGACGGATCGCAGCCGCTTCGTCTACGGAGTTCCCGACGATGCGCTCGAGCCGTGGGAATTCTTGTTCATCGAGATGTTCGGACTGAGCGCGCTGGACGCGGTCGGCGAGCTGGTCGCCCGCCACACGCCGGTGGTCCGCTGCGATGCCGATCACCCAGTCTTGGATGATCTCAAACGCCGGCTGCCGACCCGGGGAACACGCATCGCGGTGATGACGCCGGGCGAGAGCGCGATGATCGCCATGGCGGTGATCGCCGGGCTCGTCGACCAGCAGCGCGATCCCGATCCATCCGGAGAGCACCACCTGTGCTTGCAGACGATGGAGATGCTGCGATCGCAACTAGCGGACCCACCTTCCATCGCCACGGTTGCGCGGCAGCTCGGGGTCAGCCGCGAGCATCTCACCCGCCTCTTCACCGCCAGCTGCGGTGAACCGCCCGCGCGCTGGCTGCGCACCCAGCGCCTCGCCGAAGCCGACCGCCGACTGCGCGGCGGCCCCGAGCCGATCGCCGACATCGCCCGCGCCTGCGGATTCGCCACCGCCAGCCACTTCATCCACAGTTTCCAGCAGCAGTACGGCCGCACCCCCGCGGAGCATCGGCGGCGGAGGTGAGGCGGATGGCGGATAGCGGATAGCGGATGGCGGATGGCGGATGGCGGATGGCGGATAGCACATGCGCTTCCCTTCCCTTCCCTTCCCTCCCTTCCCTTCCCTTACCTCGCTTCCCAATTCC
>JACCZE010000198.1 GCA_013696105.1 Planctomycetota bacterium
GGCGCATATTTTCCCTTCTCTAAGTACCCCAAGGGGATGCTTATTGAAGGCGGGATATATTGATGGAATTCAACTCCGGATAACTGAGCGACCATTTTTTCGACTTCCTGATGCCTAACTCCGATCATCGTGGTAAACGTATGAGCATCAAGCCTAAGATTTCTATCACAACGTACCCGCGAACTTCGCGCACCGTTTCCGTCGGCGCTCATTCGCTCCGGACACCACTCGGAGCGCTGTGGCTAATCAGCCATCCGAGGATGAGTGGGCCGGAGGCGGGCCGGGAGCAGCGGACCACGGTCGGGACGTCGAGCATTGGACCTTGGTACGTGGTTTCGTACACGATGAGTGTTCGCGCTCCGGTGGGTGGCGTCGCGCCCGGCATCGCCACGGGATTGATAAGGATGGTCGGGATCGCCTGATCGGGCTCGGTAGAAATGGTCAACAAGTAGCCGAGATCGGCATCCCTGCGTGGTGAAGCCGCACCGGGGCGTAACGGATACAGCAGATCGCAGCCGCCGGCGAGCAGAGTTGAACGAATGTCGGAAATGAATCGCCATGATTCCCATGTTGGTGCCACCTGGAGCGCGACGGTCAGGGTGGAGGCCATCGCGTGCGGAACTCGGCGGGTGACACGGAGTAAATCGCCCTCGCCAATGGTGCGAGTCTCGACGCGGTGGCTGCCATAGATGCCCAATCCGACAAGTCCGAATGCCAACGCCAGCGCGCATGCTGGAATGCAGATCCCCAGGTGGCGGCGCAGGTCGTGCCAGCGTTCGCGCGATGCGCTCAGCGCGCACCCTGCGATCACGATCCCGATGGACGTCCAATACACCGGGGAGGCCCAATGCACCTGGCATGCGCCGGTGACCGTGAGCACGATTAGCAGGTAGGCGCATGTGGCGAGGGCGGTATGGCCGCGAACTCGCCAGAGGATGGTGATTAGAGCCGCCAGTGGCACCGCGTAAACGGCCGCTGCAGCCGGAATGCCGAACATCGCGCCAAAGGTGACCAAGTCGTTTAGGGCGGATCCAAATCTGTCCCGCAGGTTGACGTCGATATAGAAGCAATTGAGGATCGCCTGGAATGATTGCGGACCCACTCCCAGCGCCGCGTGATCATGGATCATGGCGCCGGCGCATTCGAGCAGGCGCGCCCGGTCGTGAAGGGAGTGGTCGCCGTGATAGATCTGAGCAATGCGGTGCATCGCTGTTTGGCTAAACAGGATCCGGAATCCTAGCAGCAGCAGGAACGCGTAGACGATCTTCGCAGAGGCCGGAAGGTTGATGCGTAGGGCAAGAAGACCGAGGCAGACCGCCACCATCGCCGCGCGCGATCCCGTATCTACAAGGGCGAAGAGTGCGTAGCTGGCGCACATCAGCGCTGCTACAAACCAGACGTATTGAAAACGGCCCTTGGTAGGCAGTTGGTGCGGGCGGTAATGGTAGGCGATCGCGATCCCGATCCCTATGACCACGGCCATCGCCAAACCGGCAACGTTGGGGGTTTCGAAGGGACCGCTCCAACGCATGCGCTGTCTTAGTGGATAGAGACCATCTGGGAATAGAACACTTCGAGCGAGGTGGCCTCGATGACGTCGGTGGTCGGATGTCCGCCGCGGCCTTCGACCTGTTCCCGAGCCTCGCTAGTCGCCAGGCTCGTCCACGTCCGTGCCTGGACGGCGTGCGTTGTCTGCAGCCGATTGAGGAGGGTCGCGTCTGCGTCGACCACGATGAGTTTTGTTGAGGATTGCCCGAGGTTAGACGCCACGATCTCGTCCCCCGGGCAGAATCCGAAGAAGGTCACGGCGCGGACAGAACTTTTCGCGCGCACCCAATCCGATACGAAGGATTTTACGGCGCCAAGATGGCTCGCTTCTCCTGCATCGATCGCGATGGCGGAGAAGCCTCGATCCGATGCCTGCTGAACGAGCAGGCGAAGGTGGCGTTCCACGTTCGGCGAGGTTGCATGGGTGATAGCGGTGAAAGCGTGATCGCTGTGGTCCACAAAGACGAGCGCAGGTCTACCGGCCGAATCCGGCTCGGACGACCAGCAGACGGCGTAGGAAGACCCAGGCAGCGTGCCGCTGACGACCCGCGGGGGTAAGGCCTGAATGAGGGCCGCGCACGCCTCGCTCGGCAAAGGGATGCGTACCGCGTCATCATCGGCGAGCTTCACGGACGCGCGTGCGGATGGGCCGCGAACACCTGCGACGTGCTTGGCGTCGGCACCACCTGATGCAGCGCTCCCCCTCGCGGTCGCGGATCCCTCCAGGACCGATTTCGCAATCGCGGATGGCCACGACACGGACGGTGGCACACCCCCGTGGTTGCCGGATCTCAGTTTGATTAGCCCGACAATCCACTCGCGCATAAGGTCCTTCGCGGGAGCCGGACCGCAGTGTTGGAAGATGGTGGAGCCAGCAGCGCGCGTCTTCCAATCTGGCCGGTAGGTGACGACCAGCGATTCGTACGGCAGACGGTGCCGCTGGAAGCCTTCGTCCAAAGCACGCTCGAACGGTTCCGCGCTTAGCCTCACGTAATCGTATTCCCCGCGTGTGAATAATGTCGGCCCCGGGAATACGGGGTTTTTCACGAAATTCCGGCCTGCTTCGCTCGCGTAAGCCTCGACCTGGTCTGGATACGCTTCGGCGAACTGGTGGGCCGCGGAACCTCCGCCTGACAGACCGAACGCGAAGACCTTGCGCGATTCGAGGGCGAACTTCTTCCGCACCTTGGCAAGGGCCTCAAGCCATGCCGGACCTGAACCGGAGGACGGAAAATAATAGTCGCCTTGGATGCTCAGCGGCTTGCCATTGGCATCGATTTTAACGCTCTCGGTAAAATTGATCGTGACCACCGTGTAGCCATGCAGCTGGCAGAAATACGAAACGTACTCATCAGCCGCGCGTGGCTGGTCCGGGTATGGGAACACGCATACGATGTCGCTCGCATTGTCGCCAAACGGTACGCGACGATCGGATCTCACTTGTACCGCGACGTAGGCTTGCAGCTTGCCGCGCCCAAACATCGTCGTGTCCAGGTCGATCTCGGTGCGCTCTACCGTGGGATATGCTTTGGCGACCGTCTCTGCCACGGGTCGCGCCTGGGCGACGGGCATTGTCATCGGTGATTCCAGCTCGGCGCGGCGCGGTGGTGCCGTAGCGCCGCCGGTGGGTTCGATCGGAGTCGTGACGAGCCTCTTGACCTGCGGCTGCGAGGGTTGGAGGCGGGGAGCGTTCCGTGATTCCGTGCGCGCGGCGCTGGCCTGAGGCCGCGAGACGATCTGCGCCGGCCGTTCAGTAGCTGTGGGGGGAGCGCTCGGGCCGCTGGTGATCGCCATGCACAGGCACAGGAAGAGCCCACCTGCGATGCATGCAAGGACCCCGACCGGTACTCCGGACTGTGGTCGACGTCTCCTCGATCTCGCTCCTCTCCGTCTCATGGGCGATATCCGGGAGGGGTGAATGGGATGGTATACCGTCGCAGCTCCTCACCAGCGGGGCCGTCGAGGCTGATTGACGCGAATTCCTCGCGAGGCGACAATCGTTTGGCCACGGTAAACGTCGCGAAGCCGTCCGCCACCGACACGCCGCAGGTTGTCACGATCTTCATGCCGCCAGTTTCGCCGCCAAAGAATAATCTCCCGTAGTCGGTCAGCGGCACGACGAGCTCCGAAATCTCGCTATCTGAGCGACCTGGGCGCCGCTCCTCGATCAGGAACAGTTGCGGGACATCCACATGCAACTCCACGATGACCGCGTGGGTGAAATCGTCCTGCGCTCCATTGGTGTAACGGTCGAAGATCAAGGGCTTCACGATGTGCTGCTGCGGGAACAACGTCAGATCAAGGCGCACTAGGAAACAGTCCGACCTTAAAACGACGGGCGTAATCGACATACATGGACAGTGCCCGTGCTCGCGAGGAGCATACGCGGCGCCAGGCGCGGTGCTGCGGAGTTCGATCACCGCCGAGATTGATTTCACCACGTTCGCAGTCCTGAGGCGGACATCGACTGCGCGCTCGACGTGGTCCGCTTCGATGGCCACCTCCAACGGCTCTTCGCCTCGCAGCGGTGAGACGAAGCAGCTCAGAAGCCAAAAGAGTACATTCGCCAACCCCATCGCGGCGCGACCGGCGGCGAGAGCGCGAATCCGACGATCAGTGTCCAAGGCTTGGTGCAGGTGATGTTCGGGCAGGGGCATCTGGAGCGAGGACCTCCTCATCCTTGGCCGCAGAGTCCGGAGCGACCTTGGTATTGGCCTTTGTATCTGCCTTCACTTCAGCCTTGGCATCGCTCGTGGTCTTGGGTGTGTTCTTGTCTGGCTCTGCAGGCTTTTCGAGGGAACTTTCTTTGTCGAGCTCGGCGCTAGCACGTTCTAGTGCTTCGAACTCCTTCTTCGAGGCCGCAGCCTTTTTTTCCGAATCGCGATCGGCCTTGTGGTTCGCTTCGACCTTGGCCATGAATGCCTGCTGTTCCTGCTGCGATGCCGACAGCGTCCGATCGACCTTGTCTATCTCGACCTTGTTCGCGGCGATGGCGCGAGCCGCGGCAGCTTTCTGCTCGGGCGTAGCCTTGTCAGGAATCAGCTTCTCTACGGATGAGGCACCGAAGCAGGTGCCGGAGATCAGGGCCATGGTGAGGACGAGCAAGTGGCGGAGGGGATTGTCCATTGAATTGGTACTCTCTCGTTCAGCGTTCGATGGTAGTGCAGGCGAACTTGCATTCGAAGCGCGACCGTGCGGCGTCAATCGCCTTCTGTTCAGCCGCAGCGACCGCGGCCACGAGCGCGGCCTTAACCACTACGGCGGCATCATAGGCAGCGCGTAGCGGAAGCACGATGCGAAGGTAACGGCGCTGCTCTTGGGCTAGGGCGAGGACGTATGCGGAACCGACGTAGGCTTCGCAGGCGGGAACCCCGGCGCACAGGGCCGCGGCCAGGATGAAGGCTTCGGTCAGGTTGGCCAGATTCTCGCTATGGTTCGCGTCTTCCGCTGTGACTGCCGCTTCTGCGGCAACTACTGCAGCAGTAGCTGCCGGAATTTGCGCCGCAAGTCGGTTTTGTTCAGCTACCCAGGCTTCAACGATCGGCGTCCATGTCTGGTTGCAACGCCGGATGCAATCCGGATCAGTGACAACCGCTCCAGATACAAGGGACTGACAGAAAATGAGTAACATCAAAATAACGAATGAAATTCTCATGGGTCTTTCCGGGTTAGTATACGAACGTAGGTTCTCGCTCGGATGCTGCAAGTGTTTCATCCGTGCGGAGCGGAGGAGAGTAGGCAGGAAATAAAGGACATCCGCATATTAATCCCACAACCCGGACTTATCCGCTGCCCATCGCTGTCTACGACTCTCAGCCCACCGCTTTCTTGCCTCAGGTCCTCCCACGGCAGACCCGAGCATGCTTCCGCCCTCGGACATGCTTACGAGCCATGAGGAAGGC
>JACCZE010000231.1 GCA_013696105.1 Planctomycetota bacterium
CACGACGCCTGCGTCACCGGCAGCTTCTACCTGGCGGGCGAGGCGCTGACCGAGTTGGGGGCGGCGGGGGTCATCCCCGGCTGACGCCGGCAGCGGCGCCACGCGAATAGCATGTGCTGAAAAAGCACCCACGGGGGTTGAAGGGGACGAGCTTCGCGAGCCCGATGCCCTTCGGGGCATCGGATGGCCCCCTGGGCAAAAAAGTCAAAGATCAGGAATTCCCGGCACATAGCGACCGCAGGTAGCGCCGGGAATTCTCGATCGCTCCCAGGATGCTGTTTATCAGCATCCGGATACCCTGTAACGGATCGGGGTGCCAAGGTATACCTGCTCATGAACACACTACCTGACATCCTCGGCTCCGCTGCATCGCTGGCTCGATTGGCCCGTGGACACGATCCGGCTGCGTGGGCCTCGCTCGTCCAAAACCATGGCGACGAGGTGCTGCGGCTGTGCTGCCGGATCCTCGACGAGCGATCGCTCGCCGAGGATGCGTGCCAAGACACCTTCCTGGCCGCCCGCCAGCGAGCCGCGTCCTTCTCACCGCGCGGCGATCCCGATGCCGACGCACGTTCGTGGATCCTGTCGATCGCACGTCACCTCAGCTTGAACGCTGCGCGTGCGCGAGCATGCGCGAGCAGGCACCGGAGACCGATGGCCATGGCGAGCACCGCGTCCGCAGCTCCGTCCACCGACGATGGCGACCTGCCCGACGCCGCACAGCTCGCACACACGGTGGCGCAGCTGGATGGCCGTCAGCGTGACGCGCTGGCTATGCACTTCTACCAAGGCCTCGACTACGACGCCGTCGCGCATGGCCTCGGCTGCAGCGTCGGCAACGCACGGGTGATCGTGCACCGTGCGCTCGAGAGACTGCGGCAGCGGCTGGGCCGCGCCGGCTACCGCGTGACCGCCACCGCGCTGCTGGCGGCCTTGGCTGCGCGGGCGCAGTCCGCGAGCGCCAGCGATGGAGGCGCGTTCCTCGCAGGTCTCGCCGTGCATCCGCCGATCGCTCCCGTACTCGTCACCGCGAGCACCGCTGCGAAGGTGTCGTTGGCGGCGGTCGGTCTGTGGTCACTGGCGATCGTGACCTTGACCGTGATCGTCCTCGCTCTGGTCGGGATCGGCGAGGGCGATGGTCGGCGGACCATGAATCGCATGGAGGAGGTGCTCGACAAGCTCGCTCTCATCGGCCTCGCGGACGGCGACACCGCGTACCGGCTGCGCCGCGATGGGATGAGGATCGACATGCGCTGGGGATCGCTGCGCTCGGTGCTGACCACCGCGATCGATCCGGCGGAGCCACGGGCTCTTCCCCCGAACCTCCGCCTGCGTCCGCTCGATCCAGCCGCTGGCACCCTCGCCGCCCCGCTGGCCAACCGCACCTGCTGGCTGATACGCGATCCGCATCGCAAGTCCGTCCGCGCCGGCCCTGCCTCGCTCATGGATGGTGACGCGGACTTCTACACCGATGGGGACGGTTGGGGACGGTAATGCGTTTCCCTCGCCGATCGGCGAATCGCTCGACGGCACCGTCGAAGTCATGCCTCAAGCTTCGGTTCCGACCAGCTGGTACCGCGATGCGTGGCCGAACCTGGTCGAAACCCTTGCCGCCGACGCATCCATCGCCTCAGCGAGCTGGACGCCGAGCGACTGGGATCGCGAAGTGCCGGGGTCGGTGCCGCCGGTCTGGCCATCTCCATGGGATCGCCCAGCACTGAAGCGCGACGGCACGCTGGCGGATCGCCCCGATCACCATTCGCTCAGTGAATTGTCTCCGTTACACACCATCACCATGTTGCAATGCGCCGGCATCGTTCCCGCGGGTGAGGCCGGCTCCGACTCCTATCGGCATGATCGCAGCCCCAAACGCCCGTGGAACGACAGGCACGGCAATCCATTGATCGTCGTCTGCAGCACCTTCATTCCCCCGCGCTACGATTTCACTCCAGAAGAGAACGAGTCCGCGCGCCTCAAAGGCGGCAGGGATTACCTCCTCAAGAAAGCCAAGACTCTCTACGGCTGCAATTCGGCCGTTTATGTCGCGGTCGCGGCGGTCAGCGATGCGACCGATCTGGTGCCTGCGCATTGGTCGCCGGCGGACGATGCCGTGGTCCTGCGACGATTGTGGCTGCGTGTGCGCGAGACGTGCGGCACCGGTGTCTGGAACGAGACGTCGTTCACTCAGCCTCCCTGGAAGGGGACGAAGCGGGCGAAACGGGCTGGCGGCGTCTGCTTCATCACCTTCCCCGAAGCCTTCAGGTGACCTGACGTGCCACCTCGTGCGGCGGCGCCTTGCCCCGTGCGTCCTGGCATCCATCGTGGCGTCATGCCCGCGCTCCTGGATCTGGTCGGCAACACGCCGCTGTGCGACATCTCGGCCCTGGTCGGAAAGCCAGGCGTGCAGGTGCTCGCCAAGTGCGAAGGCAACAATCCCGCCTCGTCGGTGAAGGACCGCGCGGCGCGCGGGATGATCCTCGGTGCCCAGCGACGCGGACTATTGAAGCCGGGCATGCGCCTGATCGAAGCCACCAGCGGCAACACCGGCATCGCGCTGGCGATGATCGCCCAGGCGGTCGGCGTCGAGATGCACCTGGTGATGCCCGAAACCCTGACCATCGAACGCACGCAGACCATGGAGGCGTTCGGCGCGCGCGTGCACCTGATCGACGGCAACATGGAGGCGGCCCGCGACTACGCCGAGCAGCAGGTGAAGGACACCGCGGGCAAGCCCGACGCCTTCCTGATGCTCAACCAGTTCGGAAATCCGGACAATCCGCTCGAGCACTACAAGACCACCGGGCCGGAGATCTGGCGTGACACCTCCGGCTCGATCACCCACTTCGTCTCGGCGATGGGAACCACCGGCACGATCATGGGATGCAGCCGATTCCTCAAGGAGCAGAACTCCGCGGTGATGATCGTCGGCTGCCAGCCGACCGAAGGCAGCACCATCCCCGGCATCCGGCGCTGGTCGAAGGCGTATCTGCCGACGATCTTCGAGCCGGACCGCGTCGACCGCATCATCGACATCTCGCAGAAGGATGCCGAAGACACCACGCGTCGCCTGGCGCGCGAGGCGGGACTGTTCGTCGGCATCAGCTCGGGCGGCTCCGCCTGGGCGGCGCTGCAGGTCGCGCGCGAGATCGATCGGGGCGTGATCGTGTTCATCGCCTGCGATCGTGGAGATCGGTATCTGTCGTCGGACGTGTTCAAGAGGGGTTAGTGGTTGGTATTGGTGATGGTGATGGTGATGGTGATGGTGATGGTGCTGGTGAAGCCGCCTTTGATCCGCCATCCGAGCACAAACTTCCCCTGCCTCACCATGGCATTGCCGACCGTCCGATTATCCTACCACCGTGGCTGTCACCCGCTGCGTCTGCCATCGCATGACTTTCGCCGAGATCCAGGCGATGGTGAAGGCGAAGGGTTGGACGACGGTCGCGCAGATCGGATTGGCGACCAACTGCGGCATGGGCTGCGGCGGCTGCCGCCCGTACCTGCAGGCCATGCTCGATACCGGCGCGACCTGCTTCGCGGTGCGCGATGACGATGCACCGCCGCGACCGACCGCTCCGGAACCGTGGGACTGACCCACGTTCCGCGGCGATGATCAGGCTCCGGGCCTCGCGGGTGCAGAGGTCACGCCCGGTGCGGGTAGTTCTTCCGGTGGCTTGAGATGCCGGAAGCTCGCATACAGCAGCACGTCGTAGGTGATCTTCATGACCGCGCAGGCGATCAACGGCGCGGCCAGGCCCACATGTCGCATGGCCAGGCCGGCGGCCAGAGCGCCGATCGCCCATCCTCCCAGACGCACCAGGCTGGTGACCGCGGACACGAACGTGCGCTCCTCCGGACGCACCACCGCCATCACGTAGGACTGGCGCGTCGGCACGTCCATCTCGACCAGGCTCTCACGCATCAGGTAGAGGATGGCCGCGATCCAGAACGATCCGGTGAAGCCGACGGTCACCAACAGCAGCGACGACGGGATGTGGGTGAAGACCATGGTGTTGACCAGGCCGATGCGTTTCGCCAGCCAAGCGGCGCCGAGATGCGATACGGCGTTCGCGCAGCGCGCCGTGAAGAGCAGCGCGCCGATGATCCATTCCGGCTGGGCGTATTGCGTGATGAAGAAGTACGTGACCAGCGCTCCGGTGATGAACCCGCCGCCGATGCTGTCGAGCGAGAACAGCGCGCACAGGCGGACCAGGACGCGGCGGCTCTCGGGTGCAAGGCGCATCGCCACCGGCGGACGCGGGGTCTCGATCGCCGATGTCATGAACCAGGGCAGGACCACGCCGATGCCGAGCAGCGCGGCGGCGATCAGGAGCGCGGCGGTGGTGGCCGCAGCTCCATCAGCGCTCGAGGCGTCGCCGAGCAGCGCCGGCAATCCCGCAGCCAGCGTCCCGACCGCCAGTCCGATGTCCTGCAACATGGTGTAGCGGGCGATCACGAACGTGCGTTCGCTCGCACTCGCCGTCGCAGGCAGGATCGCCGTCTCGATCACCTGTTGCGCGCTGCGGTCCTTGCCCATCCCGTTGAGCATGCCCACGAAGGCCGCGACCAGCATCCAACCCTCGCCCGGCCCGAATGCGCAGACGACGACGCCGGCCGCAGACAGCGCCGACAGCGCTGACAGCCAGGCGCGACGGGCATGATCAGCGGTGAAGGCAGCGAGACCGGACGCGAGCCCTCCACCGGCGAGTCCAGCGCCGACGATGGCGAACAGGAGACCGTTGCTCCAGTGGTGCGCGATGACGTGCAGCGCGATGAGGACTCCCAGCATGCCGATGGCCAGGGAGCGCAGCAGCGACGAGGCGTACAGGAGCGAGCGATCGGATGTCACGGGCGCGAGCATGGCTCCCGTGCGGCGCGCTGCATCTGCCAACCATGGTAAAATATCGACAAAATGGCCACATCGGCCATCCCTCCGCCTTGACTTGGGCGGATGGCCGCGATAAAGGCCGTCCGTTTCCGCGACGCGCATTCCTCGGTAGCTCAGTGGTAGAGCAGTTGACTGTTAATCAATTGGTCGGAGGTTCGAATCCTCCCCGGGGAGCCAAGTCGGCGGATCCAGTTCAGCGCCCAATTCCGCCGCATCGGTGGCGGCAGGCGGGCACCACACCAGCCGGTTCGATTCGTCGGATACGATGCCACATCGGATCGGTCCTTGCCGCGACGCCTCGCGCCTTGCCCACACCAGCGCCTAGGTAAGCCTGACGGCGATGGTCATTCCGCTCCGTACGGTCCTGCTGGCCGCCCTGTGTGTACTGGCGATCGCCGGATGCGGTCGCTCGGCGACGAAGAAGAAGCCCACGGTCGATGTCACCTTCTTCCAATCGCCGGTGGCTGCCCCGACGATTCCGACCGCAGGGCAGGCCTTCACCATCTCATGGCGCGTGTTCGATGCCGATTACTTCCCCAACCGTCAGGTCGCCGACGTGGCCTGGACGGTGTCGCGCGACGGCGTCGCGAATTTCGCAACCGGTGTCATCCCGGTGATCCAGAGCCGGCAGTTCGTCGACCTCTCGTTCACCGACACCCAGGCGGCGGGTACCCACACCTACGTCTTCACCGTCGATCCGGCGAACGCGACGCGCGAGATCAACGAGAACAACAATTCCGCGGTCCTGACCATCACGGTGGTCGCTCCGCCGCCCCCTCCGACCAGCACGGGTTGATGCCGTCGTCCGGTCTGGCGCAGGCGCCAGACCAGCCATTTGACGCAATGGCCCAGGCTTAGCCAGGCGGGGCTTTGTTCTGCTGGTGACCGGTTAGCCTGGAACCTCCGAGGAGTCCCCGATGCGCCACGCGATCATCACGGCATGCGCCGCAGCCTGCTTTTGGACGATTGCCGCAGCGGCGCACGCGGCCGATGGCGACCTCGACGCGACGTTCGGGACGGGCGGGAAGACGACCACCGATTTCGCCGGTGGAGCCACCAGCGATCGCGCCAACGGCCTGGTGGTCGACGGCAGCGGCCGCCACATCGTGGTCGGCCGGAGCGAAAACGCTGGCGTGGTGTCCTTCGCCATCGCGCGCTACACCGCCGCCGGGGTGCTGGACACGACGTTCAATGGCGCAGATCTCAAGCCGGGAACCAACCTCCACACCATCGGCAGCGGCACCGACCAGAATGCGCTCGCGGTGACGGTCGACGGCAGCGGCCGCTACATCGTAGCCGGCTACGCCGAGAACGGCGCGGCCGGCTACGATATGGCGATCGTGCGGTTCTCCTCCACGGGCCTGCTCGACAGCACGTTCGGCAACCTGGGCGTGGTGCTGACCGATTTCGCCGGCAACGGCGGCGATGACCATGCCCGCGCGGTGGTCATGTCCGGCGCCAACATCGTCGTTGCCGGGGACGCCCAGGACTCATCCGGCAAGGTGAACGTCGCGCTCGCGCGGTACGACGCCAACGGCGTGCTCGACCCGGCGTTCGATACCGATGGCAGAGTCATCACC
>JACCZE010000235.1 GCA_013696105.1 Planctomycetota bacterium
GCGCGCGAGCTGCTGGCCGCCGGGAAGATCACCGATCTCGCCGAGGACGCGCCGTTCGACCGCCGCGTCGCCCGTCTGTTCGCGCAGTGCCCGGAGATCGTCGAGGGCATGGACATCATGCACATGCGCGCGCCCGAGGTGTTCGAGTTCATCCGCAACCGGCATCTGCTCGATGTCGTCGAATCGCTGGTCGGTCCCGAGATCACCTGCAATCCGATCCAGCACCTGCGCGCCAAGGTCCCGAGCACCCTCGGCAACGGCACCCACGAGCTGGTGCCCTGGCACCAGGATTCCGCCGTCACCTGGGAAGAAGCCGAGCACTCGGGTATCGTCACCTGCTGGATCCCACTGGTCGATGCCACGCGCGAGACCGGGTGCATGGAGGTGCTGCCCGGCGCGAACCAGCTCGGCTACATCGAGCACCGCAGCGAAGGCGGGACGATGATCAAGCCCGAGCTGATGCCCGATATCGCGCCGCTCACCGCGACGTGTCCGCGCGGCGGCGTGGTGTTCATGACCCTGCTCACGCCGCACCGCGGCCTGCCAAACGTCAGTGATCGCGTGCGCTGGACCATCGATCTGCGCTACCAGGAAACCGGAACGCCGACCGGTCGGCCATTCTATCCGGATTTCCCGGTGAGATCGGCGCGCGATGCGGACAGCGTGCTGACCGACCACGTCGAGTGGTCGCGTCGCTGGGAGAAGGCCCTGGTCGATGGCAAAGGCCAGATCTGGCATCGGCCGAAGATGCAGGAGGCAATGACTGCGGGATCGAAGCCGTCGGTAGGCGGTTACTGAATGCGGTTGCCGGCACGAGCGAATCGTCATGAATGACGGAAGATTCGTGCTAACCGACCGACGATATCGCCCCGCTGCGCTTTCCCGCCCGCGTAGCTCTGCATGCTCTTCGTCAGGAGCACCCCATGTTCGAACGCGAACGCGGCCGCAACCAGACCGCTCTCATCGCTGATCCGCTGACCCGTCGCGGCGTGGAGCTGTGGCTCGAGCGGGTGCTCGGATTCTATGGCGAGCAGGGCGGGGTGGATGTCGAGGTGATCCGCGACCAGGTGATCCTCAACGCCACGACCCGGGACTACCTCTACGGGGATTTCACCCCGCGCGAGATCCGCTACGTGCGCGGCTCGCGCCCGATGCTCGAGGCCATCGTCGACCAGTGCGTGCGCGCGGGCATGACCGACCGCGAAAAGGCTCTCGCCCTGATGCGGCGCGTGCGCGACAACCAGGACCATGGCCTCGCGTCCCCGACGCTGTTCTACGGCGGCGACGAGGAGGACCTGCTCAAGCGCGGCGCGATCATGTGCAACGAGGTGTCGCGGCTCTACGTCTGCCTGTGCCAGATCGCCGGGCTGCCCGCGCGCCTGCACGGGGTGCACATCACCGGGCACATGATGACCGAAGTGCTGATGGATGGCCGCTGGGGCTGGGTCGATCCGATGAAGGGCATGGCGGCGGTGACCGACGTCGATCGGCCGGCGAGCGTGTGGGACCTGATCCAGGATCCGCGGCTGTTCGAGCGCCAGCCGGCGAGCTTCTGGGCGGACGTACGGCCTGCCACCATCTACTTCGGCGTCGAGCAGCGCGATCCGCGCAATCTCGCCTATGCGATGGCGATGTTCCGTGACGCCTGCTTCCACCCGCGCGAGGCGCAGGCGCTGGGCAATTACCAGGTGTGGGACCATGCCCGCTACACGTATCCGTGGACCATCAAACCAGTCGATGCGAAGCGCCTGGGCGACGCGCGCCATGGCGAAGCCCTGAATCGCCAGACCATGGGCTGGCCCGCGCACTACCACCATCATCACCTGTTCGACGAGGCGCTGAAGATGCGCGCGCAGAAGATGGTCGGGTAGTCCGCGCATCTCATCGGCAGGGTCCGGGGGGGTCCGGGGGAGGGAACGGTCCTCTGGTCCCCGCCGGGTGCTTTTCAGCACCCGGCCATCCTATCGCCACCTGGCTACCCGATCGCCCCCCCGGCTATCCGATCGCCAATCCCTTCTCGGTCATCACCAGGGGTCCGCTGCGCAGTCCGAGATCGCTCAATCGCGCGATCGCCAAGCGCGTCGCCTCGACGCAGGCCATACGCGGCCCCGGGCGGGTGGGTTCGTGACCATCGTGCATGACCGCGATGCCGCCCGGTCGCAGCGCGGGGGTGATGCGCGCGAGGATGGTCTCGGCGCTCGCCGCCCAGGTATCCCGCGCGCGCGCCGTCCACGTCACCGCGCGCAGCCCCATGCGCGCGCAGGCGACCGACACCATCGGATTCTTGAGGCCGACCGGCGGACGGAACAGCCGCGGTGGCGCGATTCCGCCAGCATCGGCGATGGTGCGGCCGCAGGCGTCGAGATCGCGCTGCACATGTCCGGGCATCCAGCAGGTGAACCAGCGGCTGTGGCTGTCCGAGTGCAGGCCCACGGCGTGGCCCTCGGCGACCATGCGCCGAACCAGGTGGGGATGCGCGCGCACATGCTCGCCGATGACGAAGAAGGTCGCCTTGTGGCCGGATCCGCCCAACAGGTCGAGCAGGCGCGGGGTTACCTCGGGATTCGGGCCGTCATCGTAGGTCAACGCGCAGGCGCTCGCGTCGGGTACGCGCCACCACACCGGCAGGTACAGACTGCTGCGCGGATCCATCACCGCCCAGGTGTGGATGGCCACCGATCCGGCTGCGAGCCACGCCACCGGCACCAGCCCGTAGGCTGGGTAGAGGCTCACCGCCGCTGCGACCAGGGGCACATCGATGATCAGGTGCCCCCGCATGTCGGGATCGTACGTCCACGCGGCGCCGGGCCAGCCGCAGGGAATCGGTTGTGATGCACGTCTCGTCGGCGACGGTTGCGTCATGGCGATCGTCCTCGGTGTCGCGCGTTGGCTGGTCGCCGCGCTGATCCTGGGATCGGCTTGGACGATCCTCGGCCTGCCGGCCTTGGGCATGCTCCTGGCCGCGCGCGCCGCGCCGCCGACCGCGCCGCCCACGGACTCGCTGGTGGTGCGCGACAACCGGCGCAGCGACTTCGGACGGTCCTACCGCGAACAGGTCGGCCAACTCATCCACCTGCATCTGGAGGGGCACCGTGAGGAATTCGGGTATGCCGAGGGGGCCTTGATCGGCGACCGCATCGCGCGCATCGAGACCGACATGATGGGGGTATTCGTCGAGCGCGTGCCGCTGTTCCTCACCCGGCACCTGGTGCTGGGCCTGGTGAATTGGAACAACCGCACGCTCGATCGCCATTTCACCCGCGAGGAGCTGCAGGAGATATCGGCGATCACCTCGGGCCATCGCGACCACCACGATCCCTTCCTGGCGGTCAGCCCGTCGTACAGCCGAGGCCTGCAGTACCACGCGCTGCACGACATCAGCCAGTACCTGATCGACAATCCGCTGGTGCATCCGCCGCAGATCGGCTGCACCGCGGTCGCGGTCGGCGGAGCGCGCAGCGAGGACGGCCACCTGCTGGTCGGCAGGCTGTTCGATTTCGAGGGCGGCGGCTGCTTCGATGCCGACAAGGTGGTCTACACCGTGGCTCCCGAGCATCCGGGATCGCACCGCTTCGTCTCCGTATCCTGGGGCGGGATGGCAGGCGCAGTGACCGGACTCAACGATGCCGGCTTGTGGATCAGCCTGAATGCGGCCGCGACCGGCGACCTGCGCTTCTCCGGTCGGCCGATCGTGATGGTCGCGCGCGACATCCTCGAACACTGCAGCGGCATCGACGACGCGCTCGCGGTGCTGCGCGCTGCCGATGTCTTCGTCTCCGACGGGGTGCTGCTCGCCAGTGGTCGCGAGGGTCGCGCGGTCGTAGCCGAGAAGGGACCGGGCGGCATGGCGGTGCGCGCGATGGCCGACGACCACCTGGTGCTGACCAACCATTTCCTCGAACCGCGGTGGGCCGACGATCGCGCCAACGCCAAGCGCATCCGCGACGGCACCACCGCGACGCGCTTCGCCCGCGCCGAGGCCCTGGTGCGGGCGCGTCCCCGCCACGATCCGGCATCGATCCTGGCGCTGGTGCGGGACCGGCTGGGCGCGGATGGCGCCGACGTCGGCTTCGGCAATCGCAGCACGATCAACGCGTGGATCGGTGCGCACCTGGTCGTCGCCGACGTCACCGCCGGCATCATCTGGGTATGCGAGCCCTTCCATGGACTCGGCCGCGCGATCCCGTTCGGGATCGACGGGCCGCTGGAGCAGGCGGCGCTGCCCGCCGATCCGGATCTGCCGTTCTACCTCGAGACCGCGCACGGCTTCCCCGCAGCCCGCGACCGTTGCCTGTCGCTGCTGAGGCTCGGGAACCGCGATGGCGCGCTCGCTGCGGCGCAGGCGCTCGTCGCGATGAATCCCCGATCATTCGAGGCTAACGCCCTGCTCGGCCAGGCCACGGCCGACCCTACGGCCCGTCGCGCCGCCTTCGAGCGGGCACTGACCCTCCAGCCTGCCTACCCTGCCGACCGCGCCCGCATCCAGTCCCTGCTCGACGCCCGCTGACGCGCACCTGCATGCCTCCGACGTCGGACGTCGGACGTCGGACGGCCCAATCACTCCCAGCGCATCTCGAGGATCCCAGAGAATTTCTCCAGCTCCGTGATCACCCGACGCGGTAGTTCGACCTGGTCGTGCTTTTTGAACTTCAGGTCCATGCGCACGGTGCGCGTCCCGTGTTCGATATCATGCTCGAGGTGCAGCTTCTTCACCTTGATGCGCATCTTTTCCAGGCTGGCGCGCAGCTCTTCGCACGAGACGCCGTCCATGCGTGCGCGCACGGTGAGTGATCCGTACCAATCGTTGGGGATGAGGCTCTCGATCCTGGGCAGGATGAACAAGGTCACCACCGCGATCCCCCAGCCGATGAGTCCGATCTTCAGCTCGCCGCTGCCGATGCACAAACCGATGATGGTCACGAACCACAGCACCGCCGCGGTGG
>JACCZE010000243.1 GCA_013696105.1 Planctomycetota bacterium
GATCACCCGCATGCTCAACGGAATGGGCCAGGATCTGCGCGCCGATCCGGCGCAGCGCGCGCGGCTGGACGCCTGGCTGCACGGAGCGGTGCGCGAGATGGTGGCCAAGCACCACGACCTCGTCGGCCAGATGGTGCGCGCGAGCCTGGATCCCAAGGTCATGAGCGACCGCGCCCTGGTCGACCAGATCGAATCCAAGGTCGGCGACGACCTGCAGTACATCCGCCTCAACGGCGCGATCGTCGGCGGCATGGTGGGCGTCTGCCTGGCCGCGCTCAAGCTGTACGTGCTGTAGCCCAATTCCGGGTGACGCCGAGGGTTGCACCCAGCGCCGAGAACCCTGGAACCGCCTGGCGATCGGCGGCATTGAGTATCCTGTGCGCATGCCGACCCCAGACGAACGCATCGACCACGACCGCGGACCCGCGTCCGCCCTCGCGCGCCTGTCCAGGAGCCGTGATGCGCGCGCCTGGTCGGACCTGCTGGAATCCTGCGGCGCCGACATCCAGTCGGTGGCTCGGCGACTCGCCGGCAGCGCGGCCCTCGCCGACGACGCCGTGCAGGAGACTCTGCTCCAGCTGCGCGATCAGGCCGGGAAGTTCGCGACCACCGATGCCGATCCCGACGAAGCCGCGCGGCGCTGGATCCTGCGCGTGACGGCGAACACCTCCTTGCAGCTGCTGCGCAGCCGTCGACGCGCCCATGCCCGCGACCACGCCGCAGGCATCCGGCACGAGCACCGCCAGGAAGAACGGATGCGTGCTACCGAGCCACGTCAGCAGGTCGAGCGCGACGAGACCGCCTCTTTCCTTCGCGCGGCGCTGGCGCACCTGCCGGAAGCCAGCCGCGCACCGCTCGTGCTGCATTACGTCGTTGGCCTCGGTTTCACCGAGATCGCCGCCGAGCTGCGCGTCCCCGTCGGAACCGCCAAGACCCGCGTGCATCGGGCGCTCGAGAGCCTGCGCCGTCGCCTGCGCCCGATGGCCGGGGCGTTGTCGGTGGCCGCCATCGCGCAGCGCCTGGGGGATCTCCCCCTGGCGGGCGGACCGACCCCGATCCCCATCACCGATCACCTCGCCCTGCTGGCTGCGCCCGCGCGCGCATCGCTGTCTGGGCTGCCTGCCACCGGAGCTCTCGCCATGACCGTCAAGATCGCACTCGTCTGCGCCGCAACCATCGCGATCGGAGTGATTCCCTCCGTGCTATCGCAGGATGCGGGTCCAGCGCCCGGCCCGGGCGTAGATGCGAACGCCCAGATCCCCGGTGATCCCTCGCTGGTGCGGAAGCTGCCGGCGATACCCACCGTGTTCGCGAAGGAGATCTCCTGCTCCTTCAACGATGCGCCATTTGAAGATGTCATCGCGTTCTTGCGAAGCATCGGACCGCTGAACATCGTCGTCGACCCTGATGTCGTCAAAGCACCGCCCGGCACTATCGACCTGATCGTCGACAGCATGGCGATCCACCACGCCCTGTCCCATGTCGCGCGACTGACCGGCACCACATGGACTTTCTCGAACCAGGCGATCGTGTTCAGGAAGGCCGATCCGATCCGCGAGGCCGCTCTTGGCGAGCACGGCTTCGATCCCGCGAGCGTGGATGGCAGGTGGCTGCCGGGCCTCCTCGACCGTCTGGACCAGCGCCTCACGTTCGATTTTCAGGACACCCCCTTCCTGGACGTCGTGAATTTCCTGCGTCAGGTGACTGGGGTGAATGTGGTGATCGATCCACGCATTCCCGCCGACGGTCCACACATCACGTTGACGGTCGCGGATATGAAATTGGCCCATGTCCTGGACATCATCATGAAAATGTGCGGACTGCACTGCGAGCCACGCGATGGCGCCCTGCACGTGGATATGATTCCGGCTCCGGGAATCGTGGCCGCGGTGCGGGCGGATCCACAAGGCGCACAGGATCTGATCATGCTGGCGGTGGGTCCGGATGATCGGGCCCAGATTGGCAGCGAATACCGGATCCATCGCGATGGCAAGCCCATCGTCAGCGTACGCGTCGAGCGTATCCTCATTGACATGCTCGCCTGCCGCGTGGTGGCGGAGTCATGGAGTAGCGATGGCCTGCAGGTGCAGCAGGGCGATATCGCTAACCGCGACGGTGATATGGGGATGGTGATGCCCAGCACTCCGGTCTCGCCCACACGCGACTTCTAGCCGAACGTCGATCGACCGTCCCGGCACGGGGGCGATCATCCCCTCACGAGGTGCCACGCCTTCGGCTGGGTGAAGGCGGTGATGCCCGCGACCGACAAGGTGCTGCCGATCCCCGACCACCCCCGGCCGGTCCAGGGCAGGCGCGGGCTGACGCGGTCGCAGCAGTTCCAATACGCGGTGCCGGAATCGACGTCGGCGAGGATGGCTTCCGCGCGCGCGCGATCGCGGGTGTAGACTCCGGCGGTGAGCCCGTACTCGGTATCGTTCATCAGCCGCACCGCCTCGGCATCGTCCGCCACCGCCATGATGCCGATCACCGGGCCGAAGGTCTCGTCGCGCATGACCTCCATGGTGTGATCGACATCGACCAGCACGGTGGGTGCGAAGTATGAGCCGGAGCGCGCGAGGCGCTTGCCGCCGCAGAGCACCTTCGCGCCCTTCGCCACGGCATCGGCGATCTGGCGCTCGAATACCGCGATCTGCGCCGGACGGGTGATGGGGCCGATGTAGGTCGACTCGTCCAGCGGATCACCGATGCGAAACGCGGCGACAACCTGGGCGAATTCCTCGATGAAGCGCGGGATGATGTCGCGCTGCACGTAGAGCCGCTCGATCGCGCAGCAGCTCTGCCCGGCATTGTAGAAAGCGCCGTCGGCGGTCGCGGCCGCGGTGGCGGCGATGTCGACGTCCTCGCAGACGTAGACTGGATCCTTGCCACCGAGCTCGAGCTGGTACTTGATCATCCGCGGCGCCACCGTCTCGGCGACGCGCTTTCCGGTAGCATAGGATCCGGTGAAGAACACCCCGTCGATCGGCTGCGCGAGCAGCGCAGCGCCGACGACCGCGCCGCCGATCAGCGGGATGAAGACGTCGTCGGGTACACGAGCCTCGCGCAGCAGGCGCGCGATCGCCAGCCCGGTCATGGGCGAGAATTCCGAGGGCTTGTAGAGCACGCTGTTGCCGGTCAGCAGCGCCGGGATGAAGACGTTGCCACCGACGAACCACGGGTAGTTCCAGGCCGAGATGTTCGCGATCACGCCCAACGGGGAGTGGGCGATGCGCTCCTCGACCTTTCCCGACTTCTCGGAGTGCACCACCTGATCGGCGATCGCCGTTTCGACGTTCTCCAGGAAGAACTCGATGCGCGCGTCGAAGCCGCCGAGCTCATTGCGCGCCTGCGCGATCGGCTTGCCGGTCTCGCTGGTGAGGGTGCGCGCGAGATCGTCCTTCGCCGCGGCGACGAGTGCGCGGAAGCGGACGATCCGCGCCATGCGCTCGGCGAGCGCGATCCGCGCCCACGCCTTCTGCGCCGCATGGGCGCGGGCGTACGCGGAGGCAACGTTTTCCGGAGTGTCCTCGACCAGCTCGGCCACGACGGAACCGCTCGCGGGATTGACGACAGAGAGCATGTCGCCGGTCCTAGCGCGCGAATGCCGCGGTGAAGATGGCGCGGAAGTCCTCGCGCGTGCACGGGCGCGGATTCGACTGGTGGCAGCCGTCCTGCACAGCGAGATCGACCAGACGGTCGATGAGACCGCGGTCCACCTTGGCCGCGCCCAGGCCGGCGGGGATGCCGATCGACCGTTTGAGCTCGGAGAGCCAGCGCAGGAAGGCCTCGCCGGTGGGCTCGGTCAGGCCGACGACCTCGGCCATGGTCGCGAAGCGCTCGGGCGCCGCGCTCAGGTTGTGCGCCAGCGCGTGCTCGATCATCACCCCGTTGGCCAGGCCATGATGCATGTCCGCCGCCGCCGATAGCGCGTGCGCGCACGAGTGGGTGACCCCGAGGCCCTTCTGGAAGGCGATCGCACCCATCATCGAGGCCATCAGCATCGCGCCGCGCGCCTGGACGTCGCCCGGCCGCTGGATGCAGACCGCGAGGTTGCGCGACGCCAGGCGCAGGCCTTCGAGCGCGACGCCATCGCAGATGGGGTGGAAGTCCTTGGCCAGATAGGCCTCGACGCAGTGGGTCAGCGCGTCCATGCCGGTCGCCGCCGTCACACCGGGGGGCAAGGCGAGCGTGAGCTCGGGATCGGCGAACACCGCGCGCGCGAGCAGCCGCGGCGAGAAGATGATGCGTTTGACGTGCGTGCGCTCGTCCGAGACCACCGCGCTGCGGCCGACCTCGCTGCCGGTCCCCGCGGTGGTCGGCACCGCGACCCAGTACGGGATCGGACCGTCGATCGGCCGCGCGCCGGTGCGCCCGTCCTCGTAGTCCAGGATCTGGCCAGCGTGCCCGCTCATCAGCGCGATCGCCTTGGCGACGTCGAGCGCGGCCCCGCCGCCGAATCCGATGATGGCATCGGCGTTGTGGGCGTGGAACGCCTCGGTGCCGGCGGTGACCTGCGATACCACGGGATTGCCGAACACGCCCGAGAACACCGCCGGCTGCACCGTCGGCGCGAGCTTGGCGACGAAATCCGCGAACACCGGCAGCGCGGCCAGGCCGCGGTCGGTGACCACCAGCGGCCGCGTGCAGCGGTTGGCTGCCAGGTGCGCCGCGACCTCGGCGCGGGCGCCGGGTCCGAAGATGATCGGAGTCGGGAAGCTGAAGCGGTGGATCATGGATTTAAACGTGCTCCGTCCTCGGTCCTCCGTCCTCCGTCCGTGGTCGGGAACGATGATATGATTCGCTGCGTCGCCTGTGCGGGTCGACGGAGCACGGAGCACGGAGCACGGAGGACGTTCCCGCTCATACGATCTCGAAGTAGCGCTGCAGTTCCCAGTCCGTGACTGCGGTCTGGAACTGGCGCCATTCCCATGCGCGGGTCTGCACGAAGTGGTCGACGAAGTCGCCGCCGAAGATCTCGCGGGCGATGGTCGAGGATTTCAGCCGCTCGGTCGCCTCGTGCAGGTCGCGCGGAAGGCGCTCCATCTGCGCATGATAGGCGCTGCCGGTGATCGGCTGATCGGTGAGCGCGAGCTTGTTCTCGATACCGTAGAGCCCGGCGCCGATGGTCGCGGCCATCGCCAGGTAGGGATTGACGTCCGAGCCGGGGATGCGCGATTCCATGCGCGTCGCCTTGGGACCGCCATTGATGTGGCGAAAGGCGACGGTGCGGTTGTCGACGCCCCAGGTCGCCTTGGTCGGCGCCCAGAAACCGTCGACCAGTCTCTTGTAGCTGTTCACGGTCGGTGCGAAGAAGGGCAGGATCTCGGGCAGGCACCGCAAAAGACCGGCGACATAATGCCGATACATCGCGCTCATGCCGAGTGCATCCGCCGGGTCATGAAAGAGATTCTTCGCGCCTGCCGCGTCCCACAGG
>JACCZE010000268.1 GCA_013696105.1 Planctomycetota bacterium
GCCATACGCGCGCTCGCGGTCGCCTCCTGCGGTGGCCGCGTGCAGCCGGGCGGTGGCGGCGCCGATGCGATCGAGGGCGGCGCCCACCTGCGCGCGGTCGCCGTCCATCAGCAGCACATCGAAGCCGGTTCCCGCAACGTCTTCCATCACGAACAGCTGCTCCTGGACGTCTCCGGCGATGAATCGCGGCGCAACCCGTGGACTCGCCTCCGACAGCTCGGACGACTCGGACAACTCGGACAAGAAGCAGAGCGCGGCCCAGTCACTGAAGCCGCAGGCCGGCTGCGTGAGGATCAGCTTCGCGATCACCGTCCCCGCCTGGCCGCCGTCGAGATGCAGCCGCGCGACCAGATTGCGGTTCCAGTCCTTGAGGATATCGATGCGCGTCACCCGCACGTCCGCGCCCCAGGCGTCACCGAGCAGGCGCCGGCACCGTTTCCTGAGCTTCGCGTCGTCGCGCGGGCTCACCCGGGCAGTGAGCCCGAGGCATCGCCCTGCAGCAGGTAGGCGATGACCGCCGCGACGTACGCCGCCAACCCGCTGACCAGCAGCACGAGCTGGACGCCGAACCAGGCGGTGCGGTGGTTGCGCTGCGCGATCATCGCGGTGAGCGCCTGCGCGGGATCGGCATCGATGTACTGGGTCAGCCAGCGGATGCGCAGCGAGCCCCAGAGCAGCGCCACCACGCCGACCAGCACCAGTCCCAGTCCGCCGGACAGCGCGTAGCGCGCGAACGCGCCACTGTGGGCGATGCGCGGACCTGAGAACCCGGTGATGGTGAGGGTCAGGGTCGCGAGGGTGAGCAGCAGCTGCGTCCGCGACTGGATGACGGCGAATTGCGCGCTGAGCACCTTCATGGCCTCGGCGGCGTTGCCGTGATGGAGGCCGAGCAGGTGGGCTCCTTCCTCAGAGGCGGACGGGAGGGGTCGGTTCATAATGGGCAAGGTAAGGCCCGCCTTGGCGAAGACAGCGTGCAACGTTGAAGGTGGAATCATTGCCGCATCAGCTGGGCGTGACTACGACCATTGCCTCACGAGGAGACTACATGAATACCAAACCATTCGCCATTCTGGTTCCGCTGCTCGCCGCCGGCTGCCTGATGGCAGAAGACGTCAAGGTCAGCGACATCCGTCTCGAATTCGGCATCATGCCCAACAACTTCGAAGCCAGCTCCAGCACCCGCGTCACCAGCAGCAGCGGCACCGTCACCAACTCCAGCTCGTCGAACGACAAGCAGAACGCCGACAGCAACTGGCGCGGAGCCGTGCAGCTGATGTTCGGCAACCTCGCCAGTTCCGGCGGCTTCGTCTACGGTGGTGAGGTCGCGGTCAACTACGCGAAATTCTCCAACGGCGGTACCAAGACCACCCAGACCTCGCCGGTCGCCGACATCATGCTCGGGTACGGCTTCGCGCCGACCAAGGAATGGCATTTCGAGGTCACGCCCTTCGCCGGCATCGGCGTCAGCTTTGGCGACGTGAGCGGCGACAACCAGGTCGACGCCAACTACGACGCGGTGTACACCGAGTACGGCCTGCGCGCCGCCACCTACTACACCTTCGAGAGCCATTGGCAGGTCGGCCTGGATCTGCGCTACATCGCCGCGCAGAGCAATCCGGAATTCGATTACACCACCACCGGCAACAACTCGGTGCATCAGGAACAGGATCAGTCGAACCATGGATTCTCGGGACTGATCGGGGTTGGTCGGAGGTTCTGATGTTGCAGGGGCTGACGCCCCTACGGCACTGACGTGCCTACCCCCGGGCTTTGTCGCGGCTCGATCAGGACTGCGGGGCAGTCCTGATCGTGGCGGCATCGGCTTCGCCGATTGTATGCCGCCAGCGCCGACTCGGCGCCCGAGGGGAAGGCGGACAGTCTGCTATCCGCTATCCGACCACCACGTATGCCAGGCTCGCCAATTCTAGGCTCGCTCCTGACAATGCCGCGCCTAGTGCGCGGTATTGTCGTTCCTCGTCTTCGGCTTCAGCGGCGGCGAGACGCGCGTCTGCATGGTCGCTTCCGAGGCTGGCCGACGACGTCGCCGCCTGGGCATCGGCGATCGCTCGGCTGGTGGCGAACGATGCCTCGAATGCAGCGATGGCCTGATCGCGTTGGAGCGGCAGCAGGGTGTGCGCATGGGCGAGGGCGCCGGTGGCCCCCCGCCGCACCGACTCCTGCCAGCGGATCACCTGATCGACCGATCCGGTCGCCAGGGGCCGGGTCCACGCGTCGCGGCTGGCGACCTGGCTGATCGCGACGTCTCCCAGTCGTCCATCGAAGGTTGGCATCAGCACCGATAGGACCGCCTCGTCGGTCTCGACCGAACCATCGGCGCGGACGAACACGACCACGCGCTGCGGCGGCGCGACGATGAACAAGCGCCGCAGGTGCTCGAGCCGCAAGCCGGCCGCGAGGACGGGAGCGAGATCGCAGGTCAGCGCGAATGCGGCCCGCACGCCTTCCCACGCCGCGAGGGTCGCGGCGGGCTTGCGCCGCCAGGCCTGGGCCCGGCACCACGTCGCGGCGGCCGCATCATCGAGCATGCGATCGATCAATCCGTGGCCGAGGGCGAAGAAGGAGAGATCCGGCCTCACCAACGCCACCGCGCGATCGAACACCCCGTGCTCGGGCTTGTCGTTGTAGCGGCTGCGCAGCTGGTAGGCGCGTGGCGGTTCGTCATCGCGTCGCACCATGCCGCCTTGGCTGCGGATCCAGCGACAGATGGAATCGACCGGGCCGTGGGCGGATTCGATCGCCGCGGCCATCCGCGCGGCCTGCGCGAAGGGGGCCTCCTCGGCTGCGAACAGCTCGTCCTCGCGACGATCGCGCTCGTCCCGCTCGCCTGCGACCAGCTGCGCGAGCTCCGGCTCGAGCTCTCGCAGCGCGGCGGCGCCGCCAGCGAGGACCGCGACCAGCGCGCGGGTCTCGAGCGCATCGGTGACGAATTCCAATCCGGATGATGGTCCGCTGAAGACCCCGACCGCGCGCTCGATGACATCGGCCCACGCGGCATCTATGCATCCGGCCTCGGATCCGGAGATGACCCAGCTCGGGACCTCGCCATCGCGGCCGATGCGGTCGACGCGGCCGATGCGCTGCTCGATCGCAGCCACCGACCAGGGCAGGTCGTGGTGCGCGATCACCGAGACGAACTGGAAGTTGCGACCTTCCCCGCCGAGGGGATCGCAGACCATCGCCCAGCAGGTCGGATCGTCGCGGAAGCGCTTGGCCGATTCCTCGCGCACGATGGTATCCTGGTGCGCGCCGAAGGTCTCGACGACGTCCTCGCCGAAGGCGGTGGTGAGCATCCCCGCGATCTTCGAGACCGCGAGGCTGTGGGTGGTGAAGATCAGCACCTTCTCCTGCGGCTGGTCCTTCCAGAAGCGGGTCAGCCGCAGGATGAGCTGGCGGTCGCGCGCGGTCGTCCGCTTACCCCAGGCCGCTACCGCGGCGCGCAGATCCTTCAGCGGCGCTTCCTCCAGGTCGCCGTCGCAGTGGCAGGTGGCGCTGACGGCGACGTGCGAGGTGATCTCGTTCTCGGAGAGATCCGAGCGCAGGACCTGCGCCATGGTCTCGCCCGGCACCGCGCGGGCACGGTACGATGCGAATTCGTCGGGGTCAGCGAGCACGGTCGCGCGCATCGCCAACAGGCGGTCGAGGACCAGGGGATGCGCGCCGAGCCCCAGCTCGAGCTGCAGCAGCCAATGCGCGAGTCGCGGAGGGACGCCTTCCCCGGTGGCGAAGCGTCCGATCAGCGCGGCGCGATAAGCGGCGATGAGCTCGCGCACGCGCAACTCGGGGGCGTCCGGCTCGTACCCAACGCGCTCGCAGGTGCGCACCGCCACGGTCAATCCGCCGACACCGGTGGCGCTGGACAGACGCGCCAGGACTTGGCGGCGATTGCGGATGATGCGATGGTCGAGTTGATGGTGCTCGCGCACGTGCGCGACCAGCGCCTGGCGCGCGGAAGGTCGACCGCTGGCCAGATCCTGCGCCCGCTGGGCCAGCAGCGGATCCGCGCCGAGCAGTTCGATCCACGCAGGAGCGAGCGACACCGGATCGGCGTCCTGCATGGTGCGGCCGAGGAGATCGACCACGCGATCGTGCGCTGCCAATTTCGCGGCGAATCCCGCCTGGTCGTCGGTGCGGTAAACCTGCGGCTGCAGCAGCGCCAAGAGGGCGAGATACGCATCGGGATGCTGCCGCGCCGGGGTGGCGGAGAGCAGCAGCACGTGCGGACTGTTGCGGCTGAGCACCGACAGCCGCTTGTACAGCACGCCCTGCGGCTGCATGCGATGGCACTCGTCCACGATCAGCATGTCCCACTTGGATTGCGCGAGGCGCATCGCGCTCTTCGCGTCCATCTCTTCGAGCGCGCGGTTGGAGGCGATGACGAACTGCTCATCTTTCCAGGGATTGCCGGGATATTTTTCCAGGCGCTCGCGATCGAGCATCAGGAAGGGGCGGCCGCCGAATTTCACGAACAGCTCGAGGAACCACTGGCTCACCAGTGCGCCGGGAACGACCACCAGCACGCGCATGGTCGGCTGCATCGCCAAGAGCGACTGCATGATCAGGCCGGCCTCGATGGTCTTGCCCAAGCCGACCTCGTCGGCGAGCAGGAAGCGGATGCTGCGGTCTGACAGCACGCGCCTGGCCACCAGCAATTGATGCGGCAGCGCGCGTACCCGAGCCCCGGCGAGCGCGATCACGCCACCGGTTCCAGCCCACGCCGCATCCCGCCACCCGAGCAGCTCCTCGCGGGCGCAGAACGTCAGCGGGCCATAGGGTTCGGCGGGCCCACGGTGCGAACCGTGCGGCGGGCGTAGATCATGGAACGCCGCGGTGGCGAGCGCCTCGACCGGTTCGGTCGCAGCCACCGACATCACCGCGTCTTCGCGGATGCGCGCTTCATCGCCGTCCTGCCAGCGGATCGAGTACACCAGCAGATTGCTCTGGGCATCGCGCTCGATGCGCTTGGCCAGCAGTTCGGCGGCCTTGGGCTGGCCATCGAGCGCGGCGGTGATGCGCGTGCCCGGCAGTAATCCATAGCGCACGATCTGGCGGGTGTCCTGGGTCATCTCCGCGCCGGTGCCGAGGAAGCGGATGACCGTGGTCGTTCCTTGTTCGGACAGCGTGCGAGCCGGCCCTTCCGACTGCAACTCGGGAACAGCGACCAAGGCACCGATGGGCATCGCGGAAGCCTACGGCCCGAAGGCTGTTTGTGCAGGGGCTGTTTGCTCAGGGGCTGTCGCCCCTACGGCACTGACGTGCCTACCCCCGGGCTTTGTCGCGCCACGATGTCGTCGGAAGCCTCCGACATCGTGGCGGCATCGCTTCGCGATTGTATGCCGCCAACTCCGCTCGGCGCCCGTTTGCTCAGGGGCTCGCCCCTACGGCCCCGGAACGGGGCCTTCCCCCGGGCTTTGTCGCGGATCGATGTCGTCGGAAGCCTCCGACATCGTGGCGGCATCGGCTTCGCCGATTGTATGCCGCCAACTCCGCTCGGCGCCCGATGAAAACGTTCTTCCTGGTGATCATCGCAGCGTGCTGTTTTGCGCTGGTGCCGCGACTCGCGGCATCCGAAGGGCTCGACGTGCAGCTCTCCGTGCCCTGGACGGACATGGACGGCTATACCCCGTTCGTGGTGTCGCTCGCCAGCCATGCCGGCGCCGGACGGGTCGAACTCGAAGCCGAGAATGGCAATGCGCGCGCGCGCCTGACCGTGGACCTGCCGGCCGAAACCCGGGTGATGCGCACGGTGCTGCTTCCAGGACTATCGCCGGGACATGGTTCGCTGGCGCTGCACGTCCGGGGCACGATCGGCGGAAAGGATGTCGACCAGACCGTCACCGCGACCTCCGTGGTGCACGGCTTCCGCGAACTCGACCTGGCGGTCGTCGATCCGCACGAGGACTTCCCCCTGAGCGATGCGCGCGCCGCGGTCAAATCGCGGATCACGGGGGTAACGGGCAGCCCGAAGTCCGGGTACAGTTACCGCGGCACCAGTGCTGGCTATGCCGACAGCCGTCTCGATCGCATCGCGCCCGAAGCGCTGCCCGACCGCTGGCAGGGATATCCGACGTGGCTGACCGTGCTCATCACCCCAGGCGGTGAAGCCGAACTGGATGCCGAGCAGCGCGCTGCGCTCGCAACCTGGAGCACGGCTGGGGGCATGATCTTCGTCACCGAGGAACGCCAGCTGCCGGCGTGGCGCGCCGCTGGAGCGCACGCCATGGTCATCGGCGCGACCTCGCCAGCGCTCATCGACCGCATCGAGGCGGTGGGGAGGGTCTCGTCGTTCACCCCGTCGCGCACTCCGGTTCCGGGAACGGATCGCGTCCACGTCCTGGGGTTCGTGGTCCTGGCCGTGCTGTTTTCCATCGTCGTCGGACCGCTGAACCTGTGGTGGGTGCGGCGACAGAATGCGCTGCACCTCTTCCTCATCACCACGCCGGTGATCAGCCTCGCCACCTGCGTGTGCCTGGTCGTCGTCGGCTTCCTGGCCGAGGGTCTCGGGACCAAACGCTCGGCGACGCAGTTCGCGATCCTCGATCAGGCACGCGCCCGCGTCGTCGCATGGACCGGTGTCTCATACTTCTCGGGCATGTCGATATCCCGCATCGCGCTCGATGGCGAGGACGAAGTGCTGACCATGGATCAGGCGGATTTCGCCGGACATGCCTATTACCGTCCGGGCAGTCCATTCTCCATCGATTGGGGCGATGGCCAGCGCCTCTCGGGCGCGGTGGTGCCGGCGCGAGTCAACCGCCAGCTCGCGTACGTGTCAGCCAGGCCTGAGAAGCGTCGGCTGATCCTGGAGCGCGATGGGGGTGGATGGCGCGTCATCAACGGTCTCGGCTGCGCGATCCGCGAACTGGTGTGGCTCGACGCGCGATCGGCGGGATGGCGTTGCGGAACGCTCGCTCCCGGCGCTGCGGCGCGCATGGATTCGCTGCTGTGGACGCCTCCGGCCACGCCCCAGGACAGCGAGCGCATCGGATTGGATACCACGCTGGCCTGGGAAGCGGTGCTACCGACGAGCGGCGCACGCAACGCCTTCCGCGCGGTGCTCGACGACGCCTTCGTCCCCGTGCCGGGACCCGGGGGAAGCGACCAGAGCCCGATCACCACGGAACTGATCGGTTTCCTCGAGGCTCCGACGTCTGGGGTAAACGGGGGCGATACGCCTGTGGAGGGCGCTCCATGACACTGGTCACGGTCACCAACCTGTCTCGCCGCTTCGGCAACGTGCATGCGGTGCGCGACATCTCCTTCAGTTTCGACGCCGGCGAGATCTTCGGCTTCATCGGGCCGAACGGCGCCGGCAAGTCCACGACCATGCGCATCCTGGCGACGCTCGACATACCCTCCGAGGGCGACTGCCATGTCGCCGGGCTGAGCACCGTGGACGACGCCGACCAGGTGCGCCGTCTGATCGGCTACATGCCCGACAGCTACGGCACATATCCGAACATGACCGTGGTCGAGTACCTCGATTTCTTCGCGCGCGCCTACGGCCTGGCGGGCGACAAGCGCCGACGCGGTGTGGGCGACGTGATGGATTTCTGTCAGCTCGGCGGCCTGCGCGACAAGCTCATCACCACCTTGTCCAAGGGCATGAAGCAGCGCCTGTGCCTGGGCCGCTGCCTCATCCACGATCCGAAGCTGCTGATCCTGGATGAGCCGAGCGCGGGACTCGATCCGCGCGCGCGCATCGAATTCCGTGAACTGCTGCGTCTGCTCGCCCAGCAAGGCAAAGGCATCTTCATCTCGAGTCACATCCTCGCGGAACTCGAAGAGCTCTGCACCGGCGTGGCGATCGTCGAGCAGGGACAGCTCGTGACCTCGGGCAAGGTCGCCGACATCAAGGCCACGGTCGAGGACAGCCTGCAGCGGCAGGCCGTCGCCCATCCGGGTGAAGCCACCGCGTTCATCGACATCCGCCTCGCCGCGCCGTTCGAGCGCGCGCGCTCGCTCCTGGCCGAACAGCCGGAACTGTCCGAGGTCCAGGTCGCCTCGCTGGTGATCAGCGCGCGCTGCCGTGGCGGCACCGCCGAGCAGGCCGCGCTGCTCAAGCGCCTGGTCGAGGCCGGCATGCCGATCTGCAAGTTTTCCGGCCGTGAGCAGAACCTCGAGGACCTGTTCATGCACCTGACCGAGGGCAAGGTCAGCTGACGGGATCACGATGGAACGTTCTGCGTTCTCCGTTCTCGGTTCTCCGTCCCTAGCGACGGAATGGTTCACGGAGCATGTGGGCGGAATTGACGGAGAACGGAGCACGGAGCACGCCGTCGGAACGTCCCATTGCTCGTTTGAGTATAACCTGTCCCACCTGCGACCCCCATCGCGGTGCAGAGCAAGCTCCACGGGATCCGTGAACGGGTCCGAGCAGGATGCGCTAAGATGACCCGATCGCGGAGGTCCTATGCGTTACCACCTGTCGTCCGATGGCCCGGTCCGGATCGCCCACCAGGTCGAGACGTTCTCCCGCTGGGGCATGTACGTGCTCCTGGCTGGATTCGGCATGCTGTTGATCGATGCCCGCATCGGCATCGCCCTGATTCCCGTCGGCGTGGTGATCATGATCGCTGGGGGTCGGGCCGCACGGCGCAGCGGGTCGGATGCCGCTACGGTGGCGAACCTGAAGCACGCACAGGCTTGGCCGGTCCCGTGACGCCGGTCAACCGACGATCGTCCCGACCACCACGATGTGCTGACCACGCGCCACGGGATTGATCCAGGCCTGGGCGATGACGATGCCGTCGACGCCGGCCGTCGCGGGCCAGGCGGACTCATCGATGCGATCGAAGTCGTGGAGCAGCCCGACCACGTCCCCGGCTTTCACGGCAGCCCCGCATTCGATCAGCGGCTCGAAGTGCCCCGAGAACGGAGCCACGGTGAAGCAGGCGCGATCGACCATGGCCACGCGCTTCTGCGTGCCGTCGGCGTGATGCGCGATGGGCGCGATCGTCCCGCGCAGCTGGCCGTGGTTGATCGCCGCCGCGAGCACCCCCTGCCGCGCGTAGCGGACGCCCTGTGCCATCACTCCTCGTCCCCAACCCAATTCCGTACCGACGGTGATCTTGCCCAGGCTCTCCGCCTCGCTGGGCAACAGGCCCGGCGTCTGGTTCTGATAGGTCATCACCAGCGGCGTGCCGAACCAGCGCGCCGTGTCCTCGATCGCGCGGCTCTGCGCCGGATCATCGACGGGGTGGAAGCTCGCGACCGGTGCGAAACGCGCGACGTCGCCCCCTGAGTGCAGATCGAGCACCACGTGCACGCGCGGCCAGATGTGCGCGCGTACGAACGCCGCGATGCGGTGGGTGATGCCCGCAAGGGCCGGGTGCTTGCCAGCGGCCTCGATGAATGCGCGATTGAGGTTGACGCCATCGTCCCCCACCGACTCGCGCGTCCCGGTGCGGAAGGCCGATACGTTCAGGACCGGCACCAGGATGATGCGTCCGAGCACATCGGACATGCGGATCTCGTTCAGCAGGTGCTTCAGCGCGACGGGACCCTCGTATTCGTTGCCGTGGTTGGATCCGAACGCCACCAGGCCCTCGCCGGGCTTGGCATGGGGACCGACCATCACCGTCAGGGGCATGAGGTGGTCGCCCCAGATGTTGTCGTGCTCCAGCGCGACGAGGTAATCACGGCGACCTGGGGAATCCAGATCGAGCAGCTTGGGTTGGACGATCACGCGGGCCACGGAGGTCTCCTGGTGCTGGAAGCGCGGTGCGTCTGACGGAGATCGTCGCTTGCGAGCAGTGCGAAACCTGCACGCGGCATACGCGATCCTGCAAAACTCACGCCATCATCGCTGCGCTCACGGCGTGGGCGTGCGGTAGAGCACCTGTCCGCGCACGGTGATGGTCGTATCGACCAGGTATCTCGCGATCGTCGCCGGGTCGGGGGTCATGCCCAGGCCGGGTGCATCCGGGACGTGGACCAGGCCGGCTGCGTCGCGTTCGAGGTGTTCGCGGGTCAGCTCGACGGCCAACGATTTCGCTTCGACCGGGTATTCGCAGATCTCGTCGCGCTCGATTCCGGCATACGGCTGCAATGACGCGCTGAGAGACAGATGCGAGGTGAAGGTGTGGTTGACGTAGGTCACGCCCTTCTCCACCGCATAGTCGGCGACGCGCTTGGAGGGCGAGATGCCGCCGATGCGACCAGTATCGATCTGGATGAAGCCGACCCCCGCATGATCGATCATGTGGCGGGCCATATGGAAGTTGTGGCTGCCCTCGCCGCCCGCGAGGCGCACCGGGGCGGTCACGCGGGACAGGGCCGCGTATTCGCTCAGCGCTCCGGTGTGGAACGGTTCCTCGAGCCAGGTCGCGCGGCAGTCCTTGAGCGCCTGGGCGCGCTCGGACGCGCGCGCGACATCCTCGGCCCACACCGTGCCGGCGTCGACCATGACCAATCCGTCAGCGGTCATGCCTTCGCGCGCGGCCATCAAGTGGTCGCGGTCCGCGGCGGCGGTGGTGCGGCCGAACGGACCCCAGCCGAATTTCGCGGCACGGAACTTGGCTGCGCGCGCTTTCCGCGCTTTTTCCAGGGTTTCCTGCGGAGTATCGCCGAACAGCACCGATGCGTACGGGACCTTGCCGTAGGCCTTCCGATAACCGAGCAGCTTCCACACCGGCATCTCGCGCGCGCGTCCGAGCACGTCCCACAGCGCGATGTCGATGCCGGAGAGCATGTGGTCGGCCTGCAGCAGATCGAGGCTGTTCGCGCGTACGGAGTCGCCCAGGCGCACGATGTCATCGGGCGACTCGAGGCGCTGGCCGAGCAGCGAGTCTTGCACCGGTTTGCACGCGCTGTGCGAGAGCGGACACACCAGCGCGGCGATGCACGCCAGCGGCGAGGCCTCGCACTGTCCCCAGCCGGTGTGCGAACCCGCGCGCACGCGCACCAGGGTCGCATCCTGGCTGCCGTCGCCGATGTCCAGGACCTCGGGCATGCTCAGATAGAAGACGTCGATGGCATCGATGCGCATGGGGACCTCGCGGGTGCGGGATTCGACCCGGGAGTTCGCCGCGCTCAAGCGATACGCCCGAGCATCTCAGGGCGATGTGAATGCGCGCGCGCGCGCAGGTTCGCGTTTGTCGAGTTCGTGGAGGCGAGACTCGAAATCCGGATACCGCTGACGCAGGAAGATCCGATCGGCGTCGACCACACGTTCTGGTGGCAACGAGAGCACCAGATCGGCCACACGACCAGGGTACGCGCGCTCCAGCTGCGCCAACAACATCGACCGCGCGAAACCCGACGAAGCCAGGATCTGGTCCTGCGCCTGTGCGGAGCCGGCAGGCAGGGGCAGCCAATCGCGGATGATCTGCTCGGGGGCCCACGCGGCGACCTGCGCGAATGCCAAGGGATAGGCTGCGCCGAGCGTGCGGGCGGCTTGGTGGTGCGCCGGAAACGTCTGAGGACAGAGGGCCAGCGATTTCAACGCCTCGTGGGCCGATTCTTCGTCGCGCGCGGAAACCCGGTCGGGCGCGATGCGGCCCAAGACCCAGACCTGCCGATCACCGTCCCCACGTCGGCAGGGACGCTCGATCAGCGCCTGTGCGAGCAGAGCACGCCTGCGCATGTCCAGCCGGCCGCTGGCACACTGATCGTCGATGCGCGCGAGCAGATGGTGGTTCGACAACCGGCCGAGGGTGACCGCGCGGTGCATCGCGGTGAGCCACACGCGCTCCTGCACGCGCTGGTACAGCGGGTAGGTGGCGGATATCACGGCGAGCGCGGCCAGGCAGCTGGTGGCGGCCAGTTCGAACGATCCGCGCGCGCTGCCCGGCCAACGCCAGGCCATGCCGATGCACACCACGCCGGCGATCGCGAGGATCAGGCCGACCCACGGCTGGCCGATCAGCGTCGGACCTCCCGCCAGGAACAGGATGTTGTGCGCCTGGTGCACGAGGATGCACACCCCGACACCGCTCCCCGACAGCCGCAGCCATCCCAACAGCATGCCCAATGGCAGCGCGACCAACGCCTGTGCCGGATCGCCGTGCGCGGCAGCGAACGCCAAGGTCGAGAGCGACCATGCCGAACGGCGCCCCAACCGGTGCACCAGGAACGGCAGCAGGCGCCCGCGGAAGAAGAACTCCTCGGCGGCAGGAACCACTAGCGCCAGCACCGTCACCTGCAGGAACACCGTGCGGTTGCCCCCGCCGACCCGCGGCAGAATGAGATCGCCCGATCCCGCGGGTGCATGCCAGGCGATGAGCGCGAGCAGAGCGAGGTGCGTGAGCGGCTCGACCAGCATCAGCACGCCGACCCCGAGTGCGATCAGCTGCGGACGCGGAGGAACTCCCAACGGCTCGCGCGGCAGCAGCACGCCAGCAGCGATCAACAGGACACTGACCACAGCGGGAAGAGCGAGCCAATGGTGCGAGCGGAACAGCGCGTGCAGCTGCTCGCCCCAGGGCACCAGGCCCTGCGGCGCCGCCAACAGCACCGCAGCGATGGCGACCGCGAAACTGAGGATCATCCGTGTGCGCGTGCGCATGCTCACAGCCTAGCCAGCGACCGCGAAGCGCGAACCGCCAAGACACCCAGACGCCAGCACGAGCTTCATGGAATCGGCCATGGCTCCGTCGCGAGCGAGGTCGCACTTCCGTCATCTCGCCTTGGCGGCTTCGCGTCTTGGCAATGGTTCTTGGCGGTCGGCCTTCCCGATCCGCCGTCTCGCCGTCAGTACGCCGATATCGCGGGATCGATCTCCTCGCCCCAGGCGAGGATGCCTCCGGCGAGGTTCACCACCCGGGTGAAGCCATGCTTCTGCAGGGTCTCGAGCGCCTTCATGCTGCGGCGTCCGGATTTGCACTGGCAGACCACGAGCTTCGACTTCCAGCCCTGGATCTCGGCCAGGCGGTTGGACAGCTGGCCGAGCGGGATGTTGAGGTTGCCGTCGATCTGGCAGATGCCGAGCTCGAACGGCTCGCGCACGTCCAGGAGGAGGTGCTCCGTACCTGTCTCGCGCAGCGCCGCGTAATCGGCGACGCTCATCTCGACGCTCGCGGTCGACGCCTCTCCCTCGCCGCGCTTGAGACCGCAGAACTGGTCGTAGTCGATGAGCTTGGTGATCGTCGGCTTGGCCGAGCACACCGGGCATCCCGGATCCTTGCGCAATTTCAGTTCGCGGAACTTCATCGTCAACGCGTCGTAGCGCACGAAGCGGCCGATCAGCGATTCGCCCATGCCGGTGATGACCTTGATCGCCTCGGTCGCCTGGATCATGGCGATGATGCCGGGTAGCACGCCGAGCACGCCGCCCTCGGCGCACGACGGCACCTCGCCCGGCGGCGGCGGCTCGGGATAGAGGCAGCGGTAGCACGGCCCGCGCTTGGCGTCGAACACCGTGGCCTGGCCCTCGAAGCGGTAGATCGAGCCGTAGATGTTGACCTTGCCCAGGAACACGCAGGCGTCATTCACCAGATAGCGGGTCGGGAAGTTGTCGGTGCCGTCGATGACGATGTCGTACTTGGCCACGATCTCGAGCGCGTTGGCCGAGGTGATGCCTTCCTCGTAGAGGTCGACCGTCACTCCGGGATTCAGATCGGCGATGGCGCGCTTGGCGCTTTTCGCCTTGCTGGTGCCGATGTCCTGGGTGCGGTGGATGACCTGGCGCTGCAGGTTCGAGACGTCGACCACGTCGAAGTCCATGATGCCCAGGCGGCCGACGCCGGCGGCGGCGAGATAGAGCGCGAGCGGCGAACCGAGGCCGCCGGCGCCGATCAGCAGCACGCTCGCCTTCAGCAGCTTCGCCTGTCCCGCTTCGCCGAATTCCGGCAGCGACAGGTGGCGCGCGTAGCGCTGGTATTCGTCGGGGGTCAGGGGCATCGCGGACTCCGGCCTCGGGGGGAGGAGCCACTGTCCATGGGCGGGGTCGCGGGCAACGGGGAATGGATGGGTTGGTGGTTGGTGGTTGGTGGTTGGTGGTTGGTGGTTGGTGGTTGGTGGTTGGTGGATGGACGGATACCGGATGTCGGATGCCAGATGCCGGATGCACGGGGCTTGCTGCGGAATCAAACGTGGGGCCACTGGTTAGACGGACACATCGACCGAGCGCTGGCCAAACAACCACCACCAACCACCAACCACAACCACCAACACTAACCCCCAACCTTGATTTCCCCCGCTTCAACCTCCAATGCCGCCATGGACGACTGGACCACCGAGACAGGCCTCACGCGCGAGGAATTCGCCAAGCTCACGCTCTACTGCAACCGCTCCGACAACAACGTCGACAACCGCAACCGTGCGGTGGTGCTGGGACTGATGAATGAGAACGTCCGCGTCGCCCCCGGAGCGATCGTGCGGCTCAAGGATTTCTCCTCGATCGCCCGCAACACCTACATCGGACTCTACAGCTACGTCAACGGCGACGTCACCATCGGCGCCGACGTGCTGGTCGGGCCGCACTGCTCGATCACCTCGAACAACCATATCTTCGCCGCGGGGACCAAGAGCTTCTCTGGGAACAAAGGCGATCCCATCGTCATCGGCGACGGCTGCTGGCTCGCCGCCGGTGCGATGATCACCGCCGGCGTGCGGGTCGGCCGCGGCAACCTGATCTGCGCCAACGCGGTGGTGACCAAGAGCACGCCCGATTTCGCGATCATGGCCGGCACCCCGGCGAAGCAGGTCGGCGCCATCGATCCCGACACCGGTGCGTACCGCTGGTTCGCTCGCGAGGGAACGACGTGACCCTGCTCTTGCCGCAGGAACGCACGCGCGCCGACGAGGTCTTCCCGGGTCCGCCCGACGGCGCCGTGGCGGCGTTCACGCCGCCCTCCTACTGGTGGGTCGCGGTCGACGGCGTCGAGCGCTACCGCGTGGTGGTCGAGGACGCATCGGGCCGCAGCGTACTCGACGAGGAGGTCGCTGGAAACCTGCTGGTCCCACGCACCCCCTTGCCGCCCGGGGCGTACCGCTGGAATCTCTACGCCGACGACCGCGAACGCGGCTGGTGGTCGTTCACCATCCCGTCGGGCGCGCCCGAACGCATCGTTCCGACCGCCGCCGAGATCTTCGCATGCATCCCTGGCCGGCATCCGCGGCACATCTACGATCCGCAGGATCTGCCGCCGCTGGTCGCAGCCCACCCCGAGCGCGTGGCCGCGCTCAGGCGC
>JACCZE010000278.1 GCA_013696105.1 Planctomycetota bacterium
CGACAGCGGTGATGACAACCCAGGGGAATGCCCTGACGAACGCCCGGCGATGCGCGGGTGCGCTAAGGTCCGCTGGCCGTGCCCGCCTATCGCACCGGGCGGGTTCGACGGCACACCCGCAACCACCGCGGGAACGGCACCGGGTCCGCGCAACGCCGGCATGACGACCCATGCGAGCGCAGCCATCAGCACCACCCCCGCGTGGATAGCGGTGCGAAGCGTCATGGCGTGAACGTCAGCGTCGGGACGGTGATCGCGCCGTTGGTCGTGGTCCAGGCGCTCGCCGCGTCGGCGCGGCTCATGGACGAGACGGTCATGCTTGTCCCGGCGATGGATCCGGAGGCCGAGGTGCGGACGATGTCGACGATCTCGATCTGGTTGTCGGCGATGCGCCGGATCGCGCCCAGGCTGGTGTCGGTGAGCGCGCTGATCGAGAACACGTTCGTGACCGAGCCGATGGTCAGCGTGAGCGACAGCGCATCGTCATTCACCGTGAAGGACGCGGCGGTCGTCCCGTTGACCACCGAGTACGGCGTCATCGTGTACACGCCCGAGCTCGCTGTGATGGTTCCGGCGTGGGTGCCGGTGGTCACGAGCGGATTCGGTGTCGCGGTGATGGTGACCAGGGTCGCTCCGGCGGGATCCTTGCGCAGATAGGTGAACGCGGTCGGCGTCGATCCCGACCGGGTGATCGTGCCGATCACGATCTGGGTGGGATCGGTGCCAGCCAGGTCGTACATGGTGGTCTGACCGACGAGCTTGCCCGCCGAGTCGACATAGCAGGCCATGCCGTTGTCGAATTCCGTCTGCAGGAGCCCATCGGCGCGCAGGAGCGTGTAGACGTACGATCCAAGCGGAAAATCCAGCGGTTCGCTGGTGGCGGTGACGGTCATGCGATAGAGACCGGCACCCGCGCCCAGGCTGGGCGGCGGCGCGAGGACGGTTTCCACCGTCGAGACCGTGATGGTCGTGCCGGTCGTCGATGCGGAAGCGTACGACGCGGTCAAACGGAACGGAGCGCCGGTGCCGTCGGTGGTCATCGCCACCGGAATGTTGGTGCTGCCGGCGATGAAGTTGCCGCGCCAGGTGGTGGTCGCGGGATCGTAGGTGAGCGTGAACGGCACGTCGATCGAGTCGAGCCAGCGCGAGACGAAGGTGCGGGAGGTCGCGGACGATCCCGCGCCGATCACCACCAGCGTGGTGTCGCCGACGCTGTCCTCGGCGCTGGTGCCAGAGGACGTCGTCATCGATGCCGTCCGCGAGACGTAGGAACCGTTGGTGAACGACGAGCTGCCGGTGGTCCCACCGGTGGTACCGCCAGTGGACCCGCCAGTGGACCCGCCGGCGCCGCCTCCGCCGCCACCCCCTCCGCAACCGGTCGTGAGCACGATGCCAGTGATGAGAGGGACGAGCAGGCGAGCGGCGGTGGACATGGTGATCCTCGATGGGTGTGGCAGGACAAGCGCCGCACGGTAGCGGCTACCCGATCGCAGGATTGGATGAATCGGACATATCCATCGAAGCTCTGAGCCGATCAGAGATTCGCCTCAGAGCGTAGGGACGACAGCCGTGACCCCATGCACGATCACGAGCAAAAAGAACCAATAATGGGGCTGCGGTACAGCGGCGGCGACCGGGACGGCCCTACATAAGGAAGTGCAAAGGGCGATATGGGCGATGGAAGGGAACCAAGAACCATCGATTCCAGAAGGGAATAGACTCGCAAGTTCACCTGTGAAAATGATAATTATTGAGTCAATGCCATTCTTGGATCCACTCTTTGTTGTGCGCGAAAGCGTCTGCCCTTGCGACGGTCCCTGTGGGCACAACAAAGAGTGCGTCAATTTTCTTCGTCATCGCGCTCTCTAAAATTGCAGGACATGCACTCCATAATGGCACCGGGCGTCGAGGTTCCGAGCACGCGGATCACCTCAGCTCCCGCAGCCGATCCTCGTGGTATTGCTCCCACGCGATGCGTTGGAGGAACGCCGCCTCATCGACGTCCAGCGAACACGGATCCAGCCCGATCGGGGAGCGATCGGTCAGCGCCGCATAGATGACGCAGGTGTTCAGGTAGTAACCCAGGTGCGAGGCGTGCGCGCGGTCAGGGCAGTGGAAATCCATCGTCGGCCGTTCGCGCCAGGCTTTCAGCCAGGCCATGCCACCTCCAGCGACGCGTCCCCCGCATTCGGCCGCCAGCGCTGCCGCATCGGCATACATCGTTTCGTGCCGGGCCTGCTCGCCCTCGACGTCGCCGCTGGCGTAGAACAGCATGCGCGCACCGCTCGCCTGCGCCTCGTGATTGAAGCGACGGCCGAATTCCATCAGTCGCTCGCCGTTTCCGCCATAGCTGTAGACGATCTCGTGGCAGAGCACGCGATCCCACCTTCCGCTGCGGATGGCCACCAGGGGACGTCCGTCGGTCCACAGCCGCTCGATGGATGCGCCGCCGATGGTAACCGACTCGATCTCGAGCGCATCGGCCGGCATCGCCGATCGCGCCAGCGCCGCGAGAAGCTCCGGGACGTTGCCGTAGGAGACGATCTGACTGTTGCCGAGCAGGAGGATGCGCATGGGGGAGACCCGCAGCCAAAGCTATGAGGGAGCGATCCGTGTCGAGCGGAGCCGGAACATGATCCACGCGTACGTGATCGATGTCCCGTCGATGCGATGAGTCACTGATTCATCCCCCTCGTGGCGATCATCGACAAGCCCCCGCGCCGGCAGACAACCGCCGCCTGAGTTCGCGCTCGCACCTGTGGCTATCGTCCCGGAGTCGACCTGCCCATGCCGTCGGTCGGTGGCAGACCAGGTGCCTAATGCCTAAGGCTCTGTCGCCGAGGTCGACCTCGACGGGTTCGGGTCGACCTCGGGCCGCGCGAGCATGCCGGGCTGATCGGCGTCGTGGGCGCCGTGCGCATGTCCATGGCCATGAGCATGGTCGTGCCCGTGGTGGAGTTCGGGCTCGTGGACATCGCCGTGGCTGTGCGCGGAGCGTTGCGTCCCGCACGCGGGAAGCACCAGGCAGCAGATCATGAGTCTGATCAGAGCGCGGGTGGTCATCAGAGGGCTCGGTAGGGGTTCCATCCTGGCTGGGTGCATGTCATGCGTCCAAGGACCAGTGCAAGCGTCCTGCCCGTAGAAGCTACCGTCCGCTAGCATCCCCCATCTCGTACTGGGAGGACCAATGGTGCATATCCTCAAGACTGGCATGTGCGCGGGAATGGTCGCGCTCATCTGCGGCTGTGGTGGTGGCGGCGGTGGCGGTGGCTCGCCGTCAGGCCCGGTCAATTCCGAGGATCCCGATCTGCGCATCGAAGATCCCATGCAGATGACGAGCACCACCAGCACCCGCATCATGTTCTCGATCGCGAACCGGAACACTCCAGGCGAACCGGTGACGGGCGTGGTCTACCAAGTGCGACGCGACGATGGCATGGTGGTGAGGACCGCGACCATCCCCCGGCTGGAACCCGAGGCCAAGACCCCCGTCGAGGTCATGGACAACACGACGGGCCGCACCTACACGGTCACCGTCGATCCCGCCAACGCGATCCCGGAATCCCAGGAAGCGAACAACTCCACCACCATCACCTCGGTGCCGACCCAGACCGTGCCGATCGCGGGCGATCTGCGCTTCATCGACGCGCACCACCACGGCGCCTACTACTTCCAGGATCCGCTCTTCCATTTCTTCATCGAGAACACGACGGGCGCGGACATCACCAACGTGGTGTACACCATCCGCGAGGACGGCGCCGATCTGCCTGGATACCCCAAGACCATCGACCGCATCGCGCCTGGCACCCCTGCCGAGATGTTCCAGAATCCGTACGAGGGGATTACCCCGAAGCCGAGCGGGGTCCACAGCTACACCGTGGTCATCGATCCGGCGAACGCGTACGGCGAGTCGAACGAGGGCAACAACTCGAACCGCTCCGAGATCAGCGTCCCGATGACCTACGGCTTCTGGCCAGGCGGCGCGAAACCGGATCTGCAGTTCCAGGATCCTCATTACCATGGTCCGCAGGCCGGACGCGTGATCGTCTTCCACGGCTGGTTCAAGAACAAGCACGACTCGGTCGCCACACCCCCTTCGCACTTCTTGATCCTGCGCCGCGGCGTCCCCGTCGCGATCCCCGCACCCGGACCGGGCAACATCGGCTACACCCTCGACGGCAGCGGGAAGCCCGTGGTCCAGGGCCTGGCTCCGGGACAGATCGTGGAATACGTGGTGCGCATCACCGAACCCGAGGACGGTGACATCCCCTACAGCCTGATCATGGATTCCGAGAACGAGGTCGACGAGCAGCACGAGAGCTCGTCGGCTGACTCGTGGGTGAACAACAACCGCGCGAACTGCATCGTGGTGATGAATCCCAACGGGACGTCGGGATGAGCAGCGTCTGATCGACCACGGAATGCCCGTGGTTGCCCGTGGCATCGGCGGGCATCGGCGGGCATCGGCGGGCATAGCCGGGCATCGGCGTGAATAGCGAGGCGGATTCAAGCGCGGCTGACGTGCATCCCGTTCCAGCGGACACGCACGCTCGCACCTGCGATCTCGACGGCGGCGACGATCGCATCGCCCTGGCGCTGCACATCCACCCGGCCTACAGCAGGCGGCGCACCCGCGAACGGGATCAGCGCAGTGGCGTAGACGCGCGCATCGGGGCTGCGGGACTCGTCGCTCAAGCGCAGGCGTCGACCCGGTCGCTCGATGTCGTAGAGCGGTGAATAGCCGCCGGGCAGGATCTCGCCCGTGCCGATCGACGCCGCGATGGCGATGTTGGCTCCCGGATCGGAGGTGATGGCGAAGCGTTCGCTGGCGCGCCACTCGACGCGCTCGCTCGCGACGTGGAAGTGCAGGCGCACCGGTGCGGCCTCGGCGCCATCGTCGATGCGGTCGATGACCATGATCACGCGTTCGTCGACGAGCGCGATGCAGCGCCAGTGGATGGCGGGATGGTAATTCTCATGGCGCATCACCGTCCACATCAGGCCGGGCACCTCGCCCACGCCAAGGACGCGGCCCTCGCGCTGCGGGCCGTACGACCACGAGCTGAGCATCGCGAACGGCTCACGATCAAGCATGGTCAGGCAGTTGTGCCAGGTAGCAGAGCGGTAACGCCTCCGCGCCGGTCCATCGCTATAGGTGAAGCGACCCGGATCGACCACCAGCGCGGTGCCGAACGCGGTGAGATCGAATCCGCAGGGATCGATGTGGGCATGACCGTTGTTGACCGGCGTGCGGCATGCCGCGAACACGCTCACCGCGTCACGTGTCCAGTCGGTTCGCAGCATCGCCTGATCGAGACCGCGTTGGAGATGCGTCCGCGGCATGCTCGGGGGCACCGGCGGCGGTCGCGTCACCACCTCCTCCAGCGCTGCGACCCCGGGCTCGATCCACAGG